>NZ_QZEZ01000005.1 GCF_003594885.1 Vallicoccus soli | reverse complement strand
CCAGGGGCAGGTTGCTCACGTGTTACTCACCCGTTCGCCACTAACCCCACCCCGAAGAGTGGAATCCGTTCGACTTGCATGTGTTAAGCACGCCGCCAGCGTTCGTCCTGAGCCAGGATCAAACTCTCCGTAGATGCCTAGAAAACTAGAACAACTAGAAGAAAACCCCGGCATGCAGCACAACAACTGACCAAACCAGTCATCATCCCACACACCAAAAAACAACAATTGGCATTGATGTACATGGCACGCTGTTGAGTTCTCAACCACCCGGCGCCCACAGTTCCGGCTCCCGTTCCCGGGCCCTTCCCTGCGGCGGTTCCTCCACTTTAGCGGGGCTTTTCCGGCCCGGTCAAACCGGCCTTCCTGCGCTCCGCTCCGGGGCATTCCGCACGACCCGCCGCTGCGTGAGCGCCGAGTGCGAGGTCCTGCTCCGGGGTCGTGCTCCGCGGGACCGGCCACCTCGGTGTCCGTTCCTCCCCGTCCGGGGCACGAGGGACAACAGTACGCACCGCTGCCCTCGAGGTCAACTTCGGCTCCTGCGCCCCGCACCTGAGGCCCAGCGCAGCCCCGGTCGCGTGGCGCGCGTCACCACCCCGGGCGTGCCGCCGCCCCGCACCCCCGGGAGCGGGGTGCGGGGCGGCGGTCCTGCTGCCTGCGCCTGCCGGGCGCGTCAGGAGCCGGAGCGGGCGGCGTCGTACTGCTTGCGGACCTCGTCCATGTCCAGCCCGCGCACCTGCTCCAGCAGGTCCACGAGGCTCGGCTCGGGCAGCGCGCCCGGCTGGCTGAACACCGGGATCCCGTCGCGGTAGACCACCAGGGTCGGGATGGCGCTGACGCCGTACATGGCGGCGAGCTCCTGCTCGGCCTCGGTGTCGACCTTCACGAACGACGCGTCCGGGTTGGCCTCGGACACCCGCTCGAAGACCGGCGCGAACTGCCGGCAGGGGCCGCACCAGGAGGCCCAGAAGTCGATGAGGACGATGCCGTCCTTCACGGTCTCGTCGTGCGTCTCGCGGGTCAGGGTCTTCGTCGCCATGCCCTCGTCAACAGGGCCGCGCGCGGCGGTGTTCCGGCCAGCGCGGCGCCGGCTCAGGCGAGCGTGCGGCCCGCGGCCGCCCAGCGGCGGATCAGGGCGATGCGCTCCTGCAGCTGCGCCGCCGTCGCGGTGGCGCTGGGCGGGCCCCCGCAGCTGCGGCGCAGCTCGGCGTGCACGGCGCCGTGCGGCTGCCCGGTCCGGTGGTGCCACGCGCCCACGAGCCCGTTGAGCTCCTTGCGCAGCAGCGCCAGCGCCTTGTGCGTGGACACCTCGGGCTCGGGCTCCGGCGCGGGCGCCGGTGCACCGCTCCCCCGCCGGCGCCGCGCGGCCTGCTGCTCGGCCTGGCGCGCCTGCAGCAGCGTCGTGACCTGGTCCGGCTCGAGGAGGCCGGGCAGGCCGAGGAAGTCCTCCTCCTCGGCCGAGCCGACGGCCGCCTGCGTACCGAACTCGCCGCCGTCGAAGAGCACGCGGTCGAAGTGGGCCTCCGCCTCGAGGGCCTCGAAGGACAGCGCCTCCTGCTCGCCCGTCGTCCCGGTGCGGTTCGCGGCGGCGACCAGCGCGTCCTCCGGCGCCCAGACGTCCTCGTCCTCGCGCCGCGGACGGTCCAGGACGTGGTCCCGCTCGACCTCCATGCCGTGCGCGTGCCCGAGCAGCTGGGGGACGCTCGGCAGGAACACCGAGGCGGTCTCCCCGCGGCGGCGGGCCCGGACGAAGCGCCCCACGGCCTGGGCGAAGAAGAGCGGGGTGGCGGTGCTCGTGGCGTACACCCCCACGGCCAGCCGCGGCACGTCGACGCCCTCGGAGACCATCCGCACCGCGACGAGCCACCGGGTGGTGCCCGTCGCGAACTCCTCGATCCGGTCGCTCGCCTGCGGGTCGTCGGACAGGACCACCGTCGGCGCCTCGCCGGTGATGGCGCGCAGCCGGGCGGCGTACGCCCGCGCCGTCTGGTGGTCGGTGGCGATGACCATCGCCCCGGCGTCGGGCACGTGCCGGCGCACCTCGGACAGGCGCCGGTCCGCGGCCGTGAGGACCTGCGGGATCCAGTTGCCGTGCGGGTCCAGGGCGGTGCGCCACGCCTGGCCGACGAGGTCCTTGGTCATCGGCTCGCCCAGGCTCGCGGCGACCTCGTCGCCGGCCCGGGTCCGCCACCGCATCTGCCCGGTGTACGCGAGGAAGATCACCGGACGGACGACGCCGTCGGCGAGGGCCCGGCCGTAGCCGTACGTGTAGTCCGCGCTCGAGCGGCGCACCCCGTCGGGCCCGGCCTCGTACGTGACGAAGGGGATGGGGGAGACGTCGGAGCGGAACGGCGTCCCGGTGAGGGCCAGGCGCCGGGTCGCCGGCTCGAACGCCTCGCGCACCGCGTCGCCCCAGGACAGCGCGTCGCCCGCGTGGTGGATCTCGTCGAGGACGACCAGCGTGCGGCGCGCCTCGGTGCGCCGCCGGTGCAGCACCGGGTGCGCGGCGACCTGGGCGTACGTGAGCGCGACGCCCTGGTACTCCCGGGACACCGCGCCCTGGCCGTTGCGGAACTGGGGGTCGATGCGCAGCCCCACCCGGTGGGCAGCCTCCGCCCACTGGCGCTTGAGGTGCTCGGTGGGGGCCACGACGGTGACCGCCTGCACCACGCCCTGCTCCACGAGCTCGGACGCGATCCGCAGCGCGAAGGTCGTCTTGCCCGCGCCCGGGGTGGCCACCGCGAGGAAGTCCCGCGGGGCCCGGCGCTGGTAGAGCTCGAGGGCCTCCTGCTGCCAGGCGCGCAGCCGGGGGGCCGTCCCCCACGGCGCGCGGGCGGGGTACGCGGGGGGCAGGTGCGAGGCGGCGGAGGTACTCATCGGCCCGGCGAGGCTAGCCCAGCGGCACGGGCGACATGCCGCCGCCGGGGGCTGCCCGGCGCGCCGCCGGCGGCGTGCTACGCGTGTCGCCCGCCGGCCGGGGCGGCGTGGGCGCGCGGCCGTACCCGGGGGGCGAGGAGCGTGCCGACCACGGCCACGGCGAGCATGGCGGCGTAGATCAGCGCGAAGGCGTCGGCGTCCTGGCCGGGCGCGGCGTGCAGCCCGGCGAAGAGCGCGCCGGCGAGGCCGACGAGCGCGATGGCGCCCACCGCGTCGCTCACCTGCAGGGCCGCGGAGCTGGCCCCCTGGTCGGCGGGCGGGGACAGCTCGAGGGTGAGCACCGAGACCGACGCCATGGCGAGCCCCATGCCGAGCCCCGCGACGGTCCACGCCAGGACCGCGACCGCGGTGGGCACCGCGTCGAGCAGGGTGAGCGCGACGAGCCCGATGCCGAGGGCGAGCAGCCCGCAGCCGCCCTGCACCAGGCGCGGGCGCGGCACCCGGGTCGCCGGGCGCCCCTGGAACCAGGAGCCGGCCGCCCAGCCGAGCGCGGAGCCGGTGAGGCACAGCCCGGCGGCCGTCGCGCTGAGCCCCCGCTCCTGCACGAGCATGAGCGGCACGAAGCTCTCCGCGCCGACGAAGGCGCCGGAGAGGACCCCGCGCATGAGGATGGTCGCCGGCAGCCCCCGCGCGGCCCGCAGGGTGCCCGGCGGCAGCAGCCGCGGCAGGCTCGGCACGAGCAGCGCCACCCCCGCCGCGGCGACGAGCGCGCTGGACAGGACGAGGTGGCCTCCGGCGTACTGCACCAGGGCGGCCCCCACGGCGGCGAGCAGGGCGAGGCGCTTGCGCCCGCGCCGCGGCACCGCGCCCTCGGCGGGGCCCTCGAGGGCGCCGAGCCCGGGCAGCACGCACGCCAGGGCGAGCCCCACGAACGGCAGCACCGCCAGGAAGACCAGCCGCCAGGTCAGGCTCTCCGCCAGCCACCCGGCCAGGGCCGGCCCGACGATCGACGGCAGCACCCACGCCGAGGACATCGCCGAGAACACCCGCGGGCGCAGCGACGCGGGGTAGGCACGGGCCACCACCACGTAGAGGGCGACGATGACGAGCCCCGCACCCAGGCCCTGCACGGCCCGCCCGAGCACGAAGACGGGCATGGCCGTCGCCGCGCCGGCCAGCACGAGCCCCGCGGCGAAGGTGAGCACCCCGACGAGCAGGGGCGCCCGCGGGCCGCGGCGGTCGCAGACCTCCCCCGCGGTGACCATGCCGACGAGGGAGGTGGTGCTGAAGGCCGAGAAGGCCCAGGCGTACAGCGGGAGCCCGTCCAGCTCGCGCACGGCCACCGGCATCGCCGTGGCGACCGCCATCGCCTCGAAGGCGAGGAGCAGGACGGCGGTGACGATGCCCACGGTCATCCGCCCGCGCTCGCCGGTGAGGAGCCGCTCGGGGGCGGGGGCCGCGGGGCGGCGGGAGGGCCGGGCCGAGCGCGCGGCGGTGCGGGGGACCACCCGGCGAGGATAGGCGGGCCCGGACCGCGGCCCGCGCTGCAGGCGCGGCCGCGCGAGCCCGCTCAGGCGCTCAGGCCTCGCCACCGGGCGGCAGCGACTCCCAGACCTCCTTGCACGCCGGGCACACCGGGAAGCGCTTCGGGTCGCGGCTCGGCACCCACACCTTGCCGCACAGCGCGCGGATCGGCGTGCCCGTGACCATGGCCTCCATGATCTTGTCCTTGGGCGCGTAGTGCGAGTAGCGCTCGTGGTCGCCCTCGTCGTAGCGGTAGTCCTGCGTCGCGTCCGTGCGCGTGCCGAGGTCCTCCTCGACGAGCGTCCCGCCACCCGGCGCGTCGAGCCCGGGCCCGTCCGGCCCGGTCGTCGCCCGCGGGCGCAGGTCGGACGGGTCGAGCGTGGGGTACGGCTGCGCGGCTCGGCTCATGGCCCCCGATCCTAGGCGCCACCCCCGGCCGGCGGGGTCGGTGCGGCGTCAGTTGAGCGAGGGGTCCTCCGGGTACGTCGAGAGCAGCGCCAGGTCCCCCGGCTGGCGGCGCAGCACCCTGCGCCACAGCCCCGCCGGCGCGTCGCTGAAGACGTCGCCGGGCTCGGCGGCCACGACGTACCAGGCGCCGGAGGCGACCTCCTCCTCGAGCTGGCCCGGCGACCAGCCGGCGTAGCCGGCGAACACCCGCAGCCGGCCGAGGCGCGGCGCGAGCAGTGCCGGCTCGGCGTCGAGGTCGACCAGCCCCAGGCCGCCGACCACCCGCCGCAGCCCCGGCGGCTCCTCGGTGCCCGGCACGGCGGCGAGCGCGAGGGCCGAGTCGAGCGCGACCGGACCCCCCTGGAAGACGACGCCCGGCCCGGTCGCCAGCGGCTGCCAGTCGGGCAGCACGTCGGCCACGTCGACCTCGGTGGGCCGGTTGACGATCACGCCGAGCGCACCGTCCTCGTCGTGGTCCAGGAGCACCACCACGGAGCGGGCGAAGGGTCCCTCCGCGAGGGAGGGCGCGGCCACGAGCAGCTGCCCCGCCAGCGAGCGTCCGGTCATCCCCCCAGTCTGTCCCCCGCGCCGACGGCGCGGGGGGCGGACTCCCCCGTGCGCGCGGCGCGGAGCCCGAGCACCGCGCCCGCCGCGTCGGCGACCGCGTCGAGCGGGTCGCCCGAGCGGCCGGGCAGCAGCGCTCCCTGCAGCACCTCGCTCAGCACCGCGTGCCCGAGCAGCACCGCCAGCAGCGGGCCCGCCGGCAGTCCGGCCCGTCGGCCGGTGACCGCCACGGCGGCGAAGACGGCGGCGTGCACGAGCTTGTCCAGGTGCGGCACACCCGCCGCACCACCGGCCGACGGCGCGTAGAGCACCACGAGCTGCACGACGACCGCGACGACGAGCGCCGCCCGCCACGCGGTGGTCCCGCCCCGCCCCACGCTCAGCAGGTCGGGGTCGCGCCGGGCGTCGCCGGTGGGGTCGGGAACGGCGTCGCCACGCCCGGCGTGCACGGCGCCGGCGCGCCCTCCCCGCCCGCGGTGCCCGGCCCGGTGGCGGTCGCGGCAGCGGTCGCCGTGCGCACCGGCGTGCGGCCCGGGGTCTGCACCGCCGTCTGCACCGCCGTCTGGGCGGGCGTCTGGGCGGGCGTCCCGCCGGGGGTGCCGTCCGGCGTCCCGCCGGGGGCGCCGTCCGGCGTCCCGCCGGGGGTGCCGCCGCCCGGGGTGCCGCCCGGCGTCCCGCCCGGCGTCCCGCCCGGCGTCCCGTCCGGGGTGCCGCCGCCGGCGGGCGCCTCGACCTCGGCGGGCTCGGACCGCTGCCCCGCCGCGTCGACGGCCACCACGCGGTACGTCGCGCCGGGGACCGGCTCCTCGTCGAGGTACTCGGCGTCCTCGAGCGGCTCGTCGGTCAGCTGCACCGGCTCGGCGCCGGGGACGACGCGCAGCACCAGGTAGCCGCTGAGGTCGCCCTCCTCGCCCGCGGTCCAGGTGAGGCGGGTGCCGCCCTCGACGGCGACCGCCTCGAGGTCGCGGGGCGCCGCGGGGGCCGTGTCCGGCCGGGTCGCCTTCGCGCGGGCGGAGGGGGACTGCGCGCCCCCCGCGCCCACGGCGCGGACCCGGTAGTGCCGCTCGACGCCCTCGGGCGCGGCGGCGTCGGTCCAGGTCGGCTCCTCGAGGGGCTCCTCGACCAGCGGCGTCCACGGGCCGGCACCGCTGGGCGCGCCGTCGACCACCCACCCGACGACGCCCGCGGGGGCGTCGTCCCAGGTCAGGACGACCCCCTCGGCCGTGCCGCGGGCGGTGACGCCCGTGGGTGCGGCAGGAGCCTGCGCCGGGGGCGTCCCGGGCTGCGACGGCTTCCCCGGCTGCGACGGCTTCCCCGGCTGCGACGGCCCCCCGGGCTGGGACGGCGTCCCCGGCCGCGACGGCGTCCCGGGCTGGGACGGCGTCCCCGGCTGGGACGGCTTCCCCGGCTGCGACGGCTCCCCCGGCCGCGACGGGCGGGGGCTCGGCGACGGCGAGGGCGTCGGGTCGGTGACGCTGCCCGGCGGCGTCGTCCCGGGCAGCGGGCGGGTCGGCAGCGGCCTGGCCGGGGTGACCGGCCCGGTCGCCGAGCCCGCCGGGACGCCCGACCGGTAGCCCGCGGCGATGCCCAGGACCAGGTCGACGTACGCGGTGCTGCGGTTGTAGCGCAGGACGGCCGAGCGCTGGCCCGCGGTGGTCGACAGGTCCGCCCCGCCCGCGCAGAGGTAGCGCGCGGCGGAGAGCGCGGCGTCGTCGATGTCCTGCGGGTCCGCGACCCCGTCGCCGTCCGCGTCCGTGCCCGCGATCGCCCAGGTGCCCGGGATGAACTGCATGGGGCCGACGGCGCGGTCGTACGTCGTGTCGCCGTCGAGCCGGCCGCCGTCGGTGTCGCCGATCCCGGCCACGCCCGGCCGCCCGTCGAGCGCGATGCCGATGATGGACGGGCGCGAGCGCCCGTCGGCCCCGACCGTCGCTCCGCCGAAGCGGCCGTGGTCGCTCTCGACCCGCCCGATGCCGGCGAGCAGGGACCAGTGCACCGCGCAGCCGGACGCCTGGGCGGAGGCCGCCGCGGCGCGGTACGCCTGCAGCGCCCGGGCCGGCACCCCGCTCACCGCGTACGGTGCCGTGGACGGACCGCCGCCCCAGGTGTCGCCGCCGCTCCAGCCGCCGGCCGGGGGCGGGCCGTACGGGGTGGTGGGCGTCGTGCCGCCGAGAGCGCCCAGCGGGTCGGCCGGGCGGGCCTGCACGAGCGCCTCGGGGACCTCCTCCGGCGCGAGGGCGACCGGCTCCGGGTCGACCGGCAGGTCGTACGGCGAGCCGTCGAGGATCGAGCCCCAGGTGGTGCTGCCCAGCGCGAGGAGCGTGGCCTCGCCGCCGGCGAGGAGCCCCCCGCCGCCCGTGCCCGCGGCCGCGAAGGCTGCGGGCACCGAGAACACCGTCGCCGCGGCGAGCCCGACGCTCGCCCGGGCGACGGCGCGACGACGCGCCGCGCGGCCCGCCGCGCGGCGCTGCTGCCGTGGTGCTCGCTCCGCTGCCATCACACCCCCGTCGCCCATCCTGTCCCATCGCGTCGCCGCGCGGTACCCGGACCGACGAACCGGGCAGCGGCATCGTCCCCGGCGCGGGTGACGCGCCCGCGGCCGGGGTGCGGCTAGCCGGTGGCGACCGAGGCCGACTCGCGCGCCGCGCGGGCGACGGCCCCCGCGACCGCGCCGACGACGTCGCTGTGGAAGACGCTGGGCACGATGTACGTCGGGTTGAGCTCGTCGTCGCCGACCACGCCGGCGAGGGCGGTCGCCGCGGCGAGCAGCAGCTCGGTGCTGACGCTGTGGCTGCGCGCGTCGAGCAGGCCGCGGAAGACGCCCGGGAAGGCGAGCACGTTGTTGATCTGGTTCGGGAAGTCGCTGCGCCCCGTCGCGACGACGGTCGCGTGGCGCGAGGCGATGTCGGGGTCGATCTCCGGGACGGGGTTGGCGAGGGCGAAGACCACGGCGTCCTCGCCCATGCGGGCCACGTCCTCCTCGCGGAGGATCCCGCCGGCGGACACGCCGACGAAGACGTCGGCACCCTCCATCGCGCCGCGCAGGTCGCCGGTGTAGCCGCCCTGGTTGGTGTTGTCGGCGATCCACCGCATGCGCTCGGTGAGGTCGGTCCGCCCGCCGTGGACCGCCCCGTGCTCGTCGCAGACGACGACGTCGCGCACCCCGGCCGCCAGCAGCAGCGCGAGGATCGCGCTGCCCGCCGCGCCCGCGCCGGACATCGCGATGCGCACGGCGCCGAGCTCCTTGCCCACGACGCGCAGGGCGTTGGTGAGCGCGGCCAGGACGACGATGGCGGTGCCGTGCTGGTCGTCGTGGAACACGGGGATGTCCAGCAGCTCGCGCAGGCGCGCCTCGATCTCGAAGCAGCGCGGTGCCGAGATGTCCTCGAGGTTGATGCCGGCGAACACCGGGGCGATGAGCTGGACCGTGCGGACGATCTCGTCGCTGTCCTGCGTGTCGAGGCAGAGGGGGAACGCGTCGATGCCCGCGAAGCGCTTGAAGAGGGCGGCCTTGCCCTCCATGACCGGCAGCGCCGCCACCGCGCCGAGGTTGCCCAGGCCCAGCACGGCCGAGCCGTCGGTGACGACGGCGATCGTGTTGCGCTTGATGGTGAGGCGCCGGGCGTCGTCCGGGTTCTCGGCCAGCGCCGTGGAGACGCGCGCCACCCCCGGCGTGTAGACCATCGAGAGGTCGTCGCGGTTGCGGATCGGCACCTTCGAGTTGACCTCGATCTTGCCGCCGAGGTGCATGAGGAACGTGCGGTCCGAGACCTTGCGCACCCGCACGCCCTCGAGCGCGCGCAGCACGTCGACGACGGACTCCGCGTGCGCGGTGTCCGAGGCCGCGATGGTGACGTCGACCGTCAGGGCCTCGCGGCCCGACTCGATGACGTCGAGCGCGGTGACGATGCCGCCCGCCTGCTCGACCGCGGTGGTGAGGCGGCTCATGACCTGGCCCTGCGCGGGCACGTCCAGCCGGACGGTGTTGGAGTAGGACACGCTGGGGACGGACGCCATGCGCCCGGATCCTGCCACCCGGGCCCGCCCCCGCACGAGGGGGCGTCCCGCGCTCAAGGGGCGGTACGCGGGCGCCGACGGGGGGTCGTGCCCCTCCGCCGCCCGCGCCCGCCCCGTACCGGGGCACCGGTGGTGTCGTGCGACCCTGGAGGGGCACGGTCCGGGACGAGCCGGTCCGTCCCGCTGCGCCCGTGCGGCGCGGGGAGGGGCGCTCGCGCCCGTCCGCGCGCCCGGAGGAGGTCGACCCCGTGATCCTGCTGGCCCTGGTCCTGCCCCCGCTGCTGCTCGCCCTGCTCCTGGGGCTGGAGCGGGTGGAGCGGTGGACCGTCCGACCGCCGAGCGCCCCCGGCGCGTCCCGGGGGCCCCTGGCCCGCGCCCTCAGCCGCGCGGCAGCCGGACCACGCTGACGAAGAAGTCGTCGATCTGCCGGACCACGTCGATGAACCGCTCGAAGTCGACCGGCTTGGTGACGTACGCGTTGGCGTGCAGCGAGTAGCTGCGCAGCACGTCCTCCTCCGCCTCCGACGTGGTGAGGACGACGACCGGGATGCGCCGCAGCTCCGGGTCGTCCTTGACGGCCGCCAGCACCTCGCGCCCGTCCATCCGCGGCAGGTTGAGGTCGAGCAGGACCAGGTCGGGCGTCGGCGCCCCGGCGTGGTCCCCCTCCTTGCGCAGGAACGCCATCGCGTCGACCCCGTTGGTCACGACGTGCAGGGTGTTCCGGACCTTGTTGTCCTCGAACGCCTCGCGGGTCATGAGCACGTCGCCCGGGTCGTCCTCGACGAGCAGCACCTCGATCGCGCGCTCCCCGCTACCGGTCACCGGTCCCCCTCCTGGGCCGCGGCGCCCACCGCGGCGGTCACGGGCGCGGCGGTCGCCGCGCCCTCCTGCGGGCCCACCACGGGCAGGGTGAAGCGGAAGGTCGTCCCGCCGCCCGGCGCGGCGGTGTCCAGCCAGATCCGCCCGCCGTGGTGCTCCACGATCTTCTTGCACATGGCCAGCCCGATGCCGGTGCCCTCGTACGCGTCCTTGGCGTGCAGCCGCTGGAAGATGACGAAG
The DNA here is from genome assembly GCF_003594885.1 of Vallicoccus soli. Lineage (NCBI taxonomy): Bacteria > Bacillati > Actinomycetota > Actinomycetes > Motilibacterales > Vallicoccaceae > Vallicoccus > Vallicoccus soli. Next base: position 289,142 of record NZ_QZEZ01000005.1, on the reverse strand, counting down.
ATGCGCTCGGCGTACTCCGGCTCGACGCCGATGCCGTTGTCGCGGCAGCAGAAGAGCCACTCGTCCCCGGCGCGCTCGACCCCGAGGTGCACCCGCGGGGGCTCGTCGCCGCGGAACTTGACCCCGTTCCCGACGAGGTTCTGGAAGACCTGCGTGAGCAGGCCGGCCTCGCCGCTCACCGTCGGCAGCGGGTCGTGCGTCACGACGGCCCCGCTCTCCTCGAGGGCGGCGGAGAGGTTGCGCAGCGCCACCGCCAGGCACGCCTCGAGGTCGACGTCGGCGAAGCCCGAGGAGAGCCGGCCCACCCGCGAGAAGGCGAGCAGGTCGTTGATGAGCTGCTGCATGCGCTTGGCGCCATCGACGGCGAAGGCGATGTACTGGTCCGCGCGCTCGTCGAGCTGCCCCTCGTAGCGGCGGGCCAGCATCTGGCAGAAGCTGGCGACCTTGCGCAGCGGCTCCTGCAGGTCGTGCGAGGCGACGTACGCGAACTGCTCCAGCTCGGTGTTGGAGCGCTGCAGCTCGCGCGCCTGCTCCTCGAGCTGCAGCCGGGACGCCTCCACCTCCGCCTTGGCGGCCTCGAGCACGCCGAGCTGGGTGAGCAGCCCGCGGCGCATGGCCTCCACGTCGGCGGCGAGGCGCTCGATCTCCGGTGGGCCCTCGACGTGCACCGGGTGGTGCAGGTCGCCCGCGGCGACGGTGCGGGTCTCGGTGGCCAGCGCCTCGACCGGCCCGGTCACCCAGCGCCGCAGAGCGGCGAGCAGGGCCAGGCAGGCGCCGAGGGCGCCGAGGGCGCCGGCGACCAGCGTCGCGAAGAGCAGGCCGACGTCGCGCGACAGGGCGTCGCGGACCTCGTCGCGCTCGTCGCCGAGCACCTCCCGGTACGCGGAGTACTCCCGCCGCACCGCGTCGAAGAGGGTCCTGCCCCGGTCGAGGTCCGCACCGCTGAGGGTCCCGCCCGTGCGCACGTCGGCGATCGCCGGCTCCGCCCACGTGCGCTGCCAGGCCCCCGCCGCCCGCGCGGCCACCTGCAGCCGGTCGAGGGCCTGCGGCGACCCCTCCAGCTTGCGCTGGAGGGTCGCGAAGTCCGCCGGACCGCGCTCCTCGGCCGCGCGGTACGGCGCGAGGTAGGCCGGGTCGCGGGTCAGGGCGTAGCCGCGGACCGCGGTCTCCTGGTCGACCAGCGAGGTGAGCAGGTCGTCGGACAGCACCGTCGCGTCGTAGTAGTCGCCGGTGACGCGCGCCTGCTCGGTACGGGTGCGCGTGAGCAGGACCGCGCCGACCGCGAGCCCGGCGAGCACGAGGGCCATCCCGACGGCGACCGCGACGGTCAGCCGGCGGCGCAGCGTCCAGCGGCCCCGGCCCGCGCTCACGCGGCGGGCCCGAAGCCCACGACGACGACGGCCACGTCGTCGTCGAGCTCGCCGCCGTGCAGGTCCTGGGCGCGCTGGATGAGCTCGTCGGCGAGGGGGCCGCTGCGGTCGTAGACGTCGCTGGCGCGGACCAGGTCGAGCAGCCCGTCGACGCCGAGGCGGTCGGGGCCGCCGTCGACGTGCCCCTCCACGAGGCCGTCGCTGAAGGCCATGACCCGCCAGGCCCCCTCCAGCTGCACGGTGCGGCTCCCCCAGACCACGCCCGGCAGCACGCCCAGCGCGGGCCCGACGAGGTCGTCGGGCAGCTGCACCGGCTCGGCGCCGAGCAGCAGCGGCGCCGGGTGCCCGGCCAGGACGATCCGCGCCGAGCGCCGGTCCGGCGCGACGACGAGCAGGCAGAGCGTGGCGAAGACCTCCTCGGAGGCGCGCTCCTGCACGAGCACGTCCTCCAGGCACGGCAGCAGGCGGTCGCGCTCGATGCCCGCGAGCACCAGGGCCCGCCAGGCGATGCGCAGGCACACCCCGAGCGCGGCCTCGTCGGGGCCGTGCCCCGCGACGTCGCCGAGCAGGACGAGCAGCGTGCCGTCCTCGGTCTCCACGACGTCGTAGAAGTCGCCGCCGAGCACGGCGCCGCGCCCCGGGCGGTAGCGCGGCTCGACCTCGAGCCGGCGGTCGCGCAGCAGCGGCTTGGGCAGCAGGCCGCGCTCGAGCCGCGCGTTCTCGGCCGCGCGCAGCTCCGTCGCGTAGAGGCGGCGCAGCTGCTCCTCGGCGCGCTTGCGCTCCAGGGCGTAGCGGATCGACCGGGCCAGCAGCTGGCCGTCGACCTGGCCCTTGACGAGGTAGTCCTGCGCGCCCGCGGCGACGGCCTCGGCGCCGCGGTGCTCGTCGGCGAGGCCGGTCAGCACGAGCACCGCCGCCTCGGGCACGCGCTCGAGCACGCGGCGCAGGGCGACGAGGCCCTCCGCGTCGGGCAGGCCGAGGTCGAGCAGCACGCAGTCGTACGAGCCCCGGCCCGCCTCGAGCGCCTCGAGCGCCGCGCTCACGCTGCGCACCCAGCGGATCTCGACCTGGGCGGAGGCCTCGAGGAGCAGCTCCTGGACGAGGAACGCGTCGCCCTCGTCGTCCTCCACGAGCAGGACGCCGGTGCCGGAGGGGTCCGCCGGGCCGGGGGCGCCGGGGGCGGTGCCCGGGGGCGGCAGGGTGCCGGGGGCACCCGTCGGAGGTGGCGTCACGACGGGTAATCGTAGGGGGTCGTCGCGCCGGTCGAGGTCCGATGCCGTTTCGTGACCTCGGCGGACGGGCACCCTCCTGCCACGCCGCACCCGGCCCCGCGGGCGCTCCCCGCCCCGGCCGTCGGCGGTCCCACCGAGATGCTCCGGGAGGAGTCGTGCCCCTGCGCGCCCGCGCCGTCCGTCGGCAGGCGGCCGCCTGGTCCCTCATGCCGGCGCTGCTGGCGACCGGCCTGCTCGCCGCCGGCGTGGGGGGTGCCGAGCGCATGAACCGCGCGGAGAAGGCCGTCGCCGCCCGCCTGTCGTGGTGCGGCCTGGACGAGCGGTCGGTCGCGGTGGCGCAGGCGCAGTGGGAGGGCCAGCGCACGCTGCCGGACCGCGTCGCGGACGTCCTCGTGGTGCCCCCGGCCCCGCAGCGCGGCGAGCCGTCCGGCCGGGTCTCCACGGGCGAGGCCGAGGACCTGCCGCGCGGGGGGCTGCGCGTCGTCGCCAGCCCCGCCCCCGACGGGGGCTGGCACGTGGCGCCCGCCGACGCGGCGACCAGCCGCGCCCTCGACGGCTGCCTCGACGACTAGCCGTACGGCGCGGCGCGCGGACCGTCGGCGCGGCTCACCAGCCGTCGGCGGCGACCACCGCGCGCTCGCGGGCGAGCCGCTCGACCGTCGCGATGAGCGCCGAGGCGATGAACGGCTTCGTGAGGTACGTCGCACCCAGGGCGCGGCCGCGCTCCACGTCGGCCTCGTGGACGCGCGCGGTGAGGAAGACCGCGGGGACGTCGTGCAGGCCCGGGCGCGCGCGCAGCTCCTGCAGGGTCGCGAAGCCGTCGAGCCCGGGCAGGCCGACGTCGAGCACCGCGACCTCCGGCCCGCCGTGCGCGTCGACCAGCGCGAGCGCGGACTCGCCGTCGTCCACGGCGACCGTGCGGTGCCCCGCGGCGCGCAGCCGCAGGGAGACGAGCTCGCGGATGTCCGGGTCGTCCTCGACGACGAGCACGCGGGCCATGGGGGCTACCTCCGGTAGGGCGGGGACGGGCGCGGCACCGGCGCGCCGGGCGGGCACCGCTCGCTGGGTCCTTCGGCGGGACCCGCCCGGTCCTTGAGCCGTTCGGGTGGCGCCCGGCGCGCTGCTCAGAGCTTGCGCAGGCCCCGGGCCGTCTCGGCCTGGGCGCGCACCTCCTGCAGGTCCGCGCCCGTGGACAGGGCGACCGCCGCGCCGACCGCCCCCTCGAGGAACGGGGCGTCCACGAGGGCCACCCGCGCCGCCACCTCGTCGTCGAGCTCGGCGAGCAGGGCGCGCGCCGTGAGCACCGAGCTGCCGAGGTCGGGGAGCAGCACGACGTCGCAGCCGCCGTCGAGCGCCGCCTCCACCGCGTCCTCGAGCAGGTCGATGCTCGTGCCGAGGCGCCCGTCCTCGGTGCCGCCGACGCCGGTCACCCGCTCGGGCGCCCCGGCCACCTGGCCGGCGAGCTCGGCGACACCGGCCGCGGCGGTGGCGCTGTGCGAGAGCAGCACGAGGCGCACCGGGGCGCTCACGCCCCCTCCAGGGCGTCGGCGAGGGCCCGTACGAGCAGCGCCGTGGAGGTGGCCCCGGGGTCCTGGTGACCGGCGCTGCGCTCGCCGAGGTAGCTCGCCCGGCCCTTGCGGGCGACCATCGGCGTGGTCGCGAGGGCACCCTCCTCGGCCGCGCCCGCCGCCGCGCGCGCGGCTGCGGCCGGGTCGTCGCCGCGCCCGGCCGCCGCCTCCAGCGCCTCGACCGCCGGTGCGAGCGCGTCGACGAGCGTGGCGTCGCCCGGCTGGGCGCCGCCGAGCTTGACGACGCCCTCGAGGGCGGCGCGCAGCGCCCGGGCGAGCTCCGGGGTGCCGGCCTCCCCGGCGTCGCCGAGCGCCTTGCCCGCGCGGCGCAGGGCGGTGCCGTAGAGGGGGCCGCTCGCACCGCCCACCTTGCTGACCAGCGCCGAGCCCACGGCGGTGAGGACGGCGCCGGGGGTCGCGGGGTCCCCCGCGTCGAGCGCCGCGACCGCGGCGGTCATGCCGCGGTGCAGGTTGACCCCGTGGTCCGAGTCGCCGATCGGCCGGTCGAGGTCGGTCAGCTCGTCCTTGCGCTCCTGCACGAGCTCGGCGAGCCGGCGCACCCAGGCACCGGCGCGGGCGGCGTCGAGCCCGCCGCTCACCGGCCCCACCGCAGGGCGGGGGTCTGCACCGGCGCGTCCCACAGCTCGGCGATCTGCGGGGTGAGCCGGCACAGGCTCACCATGCTGCCCGCCATCTCCAGGCTGGTGACGAAGTCGCCGACGAGGATCCGCCCGATGCGCGCGCCCCGGCCCTCGACCGCGGCGCGGACGCCGTCGACGAGGACGTACAGCTCCATGAGCGGGGTCCCGCCCATGCCGTTGACGAGCACGAGGAGCTCGCCCTCGAGCGGCATGTCGTCGTGGATCGCGGCGACGCTCGCCTCGGCGATCTCGCGGGCGGTGGCCAGCGGCGCGGTGCTGCGCCCGGGCTCGCCGTGGATGCCGACGCCGAGCTCCATCTGGTCCTCGCCCAGCTCGAAGCCGGGCTTGCTCGATCCCGGGGTCGTGCACGGCGTGAGGGCGACGCCGAAGCTGCGGGTGCGCTCGACGACCTCGCGCCCGAGCGCGGCCAGGTCGCCGAGCGCGTCGCCGCGCTCGGCCGCGGCGCCGACGACCTTCTCGACGAAGAGCGTCGCGCCGGTGCCGCGCCGGCCGGCGGTCCACGTGCTGTCGACCACCGCGACGTCGTCGTCGACCAGGACCGTCTCGACCTGCACGCCCTCGTCGTCGGCCATCTCCGCGGCCATCTGGAAGTTGAGGACGTCGCCGGTGTAGTTCTTCACGACGTGCAGGACGCCCGCGCCGCCGTCGACGGCCCGGGTCGCCTGCAGCATCTGGTCGGGGACCGGCGAGGTGAAGACCTCCCCCGGGCACGCGGCGTCGAGCATGCCGTGCCCGACGAACCCGGCGTGCAGGGGCTCGTGGCCCGAGCCGCCGCCGGAGACCAGGCCGACCTTGCCGCGCGTCGGGCCCGAGGCCCGGGTGACCACCTTGGCGTCCACGTCGACCGAGAGCTCGGGGTGCGCCGCCGCCAGGCCCCGCAGGGCCTCCGTCACGGCGTCCGCGGGGTCGTTCAGCAGCTTCTTCACCGGCGCTCCCTCACGCTCCCGGCGGGGCGCCCGCTGCGCCCCGCCGGTCTGCCGGGGACGCTAGGCAGCGGCCCCGGGCGTGTCAACGGACCGGGCTCACCCCGCGGCCTCGACCAGGCCCCCGGCCTGGTCCCCGATCACCCGGGCGGCCTCGTCGATGCGCGCAGCGGAGCCGCGCACGGCGCCCACCTGCTCGGCGAGCTCGCGCACCGCCTCCTCGATGGACGCGAACGCGCGCCCGGCGGCCTCCACGGTCGTCGCGCCCGCGGTCACCTCGCCGCGGCTGACCTCGATGCCGCGCACGGCCTCGGCGACGGAGGCCCCGATCCCCTCGACGAGGGCGCTGATGCGCTCGGTGGAGGCCGCCGACTCCTGCGCCAGCTGCTTCACCTCGCTCGCGACGACGGCGAAGCCCTTGCCGGCGTCGCCCGCGCGGGCCGCCTCGATGGTGGCGTTGAGCGCGAGGAGGTTGGTCTGCTCGCTGATCGAGCTGATGAAGCGGACGATCTCGTCGATCTTCGCCGACTGCTCCCCCAGCGTCGTGACGACCTCCTCCGAGGCCCGGATGCTGGCCACGATGCCGTCCATCGCCGCGGCGATGCCGTCGATGCCGGCGATGCCCTGCGCGGCGCGCTCGCGCGCGTCGGCCGCCACCGCCTCGACCTCGCCGACGGTGCGCAGCGCGGTCCGCACCTCCTCGGTGGTGGTCCCCGCCGCCCCGGCGATGCGGGCGGTGCGCTCGCGCAGCTGCTCGTTGACCCGGCGCGTGTCCTCGAGCGTGCCGCGCAGGGTGCGGACCATGCCCGACAGGGCCTGGCCCATCCGGTCGTCGGGGCCCTGCGGCGCGATGTCGACCCCGAGGTCGCCGCGGGCCAGCGCCTCGGCCACCCGGGTCGCCTCCAGCTGGTAGTCGGTCATGGCGCGGAAGGCGTCGGCGAGCTCGCCCGTCTCGTCGTCGGCGCGGTGCTCGACCCGCGGCCCGGAGGTGTCGCCGGCGGCGAGCCGGCCCGCGACCGCGGCCATCCGCCCCACCGGGTCCGCCACGCGGCGGGCGAGCACCCAGCTCAGCCCGCCGGCGACGGCGGTGACGAGCAGGCCGACGAGCAGCAGCAGGCGCACCATGGCGCCCCGCCCGTCCTCCACCGCGGCCGTCGCCGCGGCGTAGTCCGCGTCGCGGGACACCTCGGTGACCACCCAGTCCCACGGCGCGTAGTAGAGGAAGCGCGCGGTGCTGGGCCCGTGCTCGGGGTCCACGAAGCGCACCTGCCCGATCTCCCCCGCGGCGAGCGAGGGCGCCCGGCCGACGACCTCGGCGACCCACGCCCGGCCCTCGGCGTCGCGCGTCCCGAGCACGTCGTCGCCGTCGGCCGCGCCCTCGGGGGCGACGAGGTACGTCCCCTTGCGGGTGCCGGTCGCGCCGAGGACGGACACGTACCCGTGCTCGCCGACCTCGGTCGCGAGGAGCGACTCGCGCAGGCTCGGGACGGCCTGCTGCTTGATGCCGACGTACAGCATGCCGACGACCTCGCCGGCGGCGTCGCGGATCGGCTGGTACGCCGAGTCGTACCAGGCGTCGACGACGAAGGCGGTGCCGCGGAACGTCCGCCCCGCGAGGACCTCCTCGAGGACCGGGCTCGGCGAGCCGTCGGGGCCGACCCGCGGGACGTACGTCCCCAGGGCGCGGGTGCCGTCCTGCTTCTCCACGGTCGTGGCCACCCGCAGCATGTCGCCCTCCGGGCCCATGCGCTGGAAGACGGTGACCGTGGCCCCCGTGAGCTCGCGGACCTCGTCGACGAACGCCACCTCGCGCTCGAGGCTGCGCTCCTGGCCGAGCCAGCGCCCGCCCACGGCCATCCGGGGCAGCTCGACCGCGCGCTCGCGCTGGGTCAGCTGGTCGACCGCCGTCCAGGCGACGCCGCCCCCCGCCTCGGCGATGCCCCCCTCGCGCGCGGCGAGCTCGGAGGCGACGCGCAGGTCGGACTCGACGGTCTTGCCGACGAGCTCGCCCTGCGTCCGCACGACGTCGTACGCCCCGGTGGCGACCTGGTCGAGCACCTGCTCGGTCAGCGCCTCCGTCCCCGCGCGGGCGCGGTCGCCGAACTGCCCGCTCTGCCACCAGCCGGTGGCGGTCAGCAGGGCGGCGGTGACGAGCGTCCCGCCCGCCCCCACCGCGACCACCTTGCGCCGGATGCTCCCCATGCCCGATCCCTCCCGATCCGTTGCCGCCGCTACCTGTCGGCGGGCGCAGGGGCGGGCTTGAGCGCCGGGGGCGCGTGATCGTGGCGCGAGCAGGGAAGGTGCCGGGCCATGCAGCACTTCACCATCGCGACCGTGGCCGAGCAGAGCGCCGACTTCCGCCGCGTCCTGTGGACCGGGACGAACACGCAGCTCGTCATCATGACCATCCCGCCGGACGGGGAGATCGGCGAGGAGGTGCACGAGGACATCGACCAGGTGCTCAGCTTCGTCAGCGGCACCGGCGAGGCGCGGGTCGGCGGCGAGACCAAGGCCGTCGCGCAGGGCGACCTCGTCGTGGTCCCCGCGGGCACCAAGCACAACTTCGTCAACACCGGGCCGAACCCGCTCGTCCTCTACACGGTGTACGGCCCGCCGGAGCACGCCGACGGCGCGGTCCACCGCACCAAGGAGGAGGCCGACGCCGCCGAGGAGTCCGGCGAGGACGAGCCGCCGCAGCACTGACGCGGCTCCCCGTCCCCGCCCGACCGGGCGGCTGCCCGACCGGGCGGCTGCCCGACCGGGCGGCTGCCCGACCGGGCGGCTGCCCGATGGACCGGCTGCCCGACCGGCGGCCGCGCCGGCGCCGGCCTAGGCGCCCGCCGCGGCCGCCCGGTCGAGCAGGGCGAGGGCCAGCCGCGAGTCCACCACGAGGCCGTCGACGATCCCCCCGCGCACCGCGGCGAGGACACCGGCGGCCTTCTCCGCGCCCGCGGCCACCCCGACCACCGTGGGCACGCGCCGCAGGTCGTCGAGGTCGACGGCGAGGACCTGGTCGTGCACCGCGCCGAGCACCGCGCGGCCCTCGGCGTCGAAGAAGCGGCAGCAGGTGTCGCCGACCGGGGCGGCGGCCTCGAAGCGGGCCCGGTCCTCGGTCCCGAGCTCGAGCTGCTCGAGCACGACCGCGGACGAGCCGAGCCCGGCGGCGCCGAGCCCCACGACGGCGAGGTCGACGGCCCGCGCCGCGTCGAGCGCCGCGCGGATCGCGGGCTCGGTGACGAGCGCGTCGCGCGCGGCGGCCGAGCGCAGCAGCGCCGGGGCGTGCAGGTAGCGGTACGTGCCCCCGACGGCGGTCGCGAGCGAGCGCACGAGCTCCTGCCCGGACACGAGCGAGGCCGAGCTCGACAGGCCGCCCACGAGCGGCACGACGTCGACCGCGCGCGGGCGGTCGGTGGCGAAGGCGGCGGTCATCGCCTTGAGCGACGAGCCCCAGGAGACGCCGAGCGACTGCCCGTCCACCAGGGCCTCGTCGAGCCACTCCGCGGCCAGGGCCCCCACCTGCTCGAGCTGGCTCTCGCCGGGGGTGAAGGCCGTGACGCGCACGGGGTCGAGACCCAGGCGCACCCGCAGGGCCCCCTCGAGGTCGCCGTCGCGCGCGCCGAGGTCGAGGACCCGGATCTGCACGAGCCCCTGGGCCTTCGCGGCGGCGAGCATGCGCGAGACGTTGGAGCGGCTCGTCTGCAGCGTGCGGGCGATGTCCTCCTGGGACCGCCCGTCCAGGTAGTACAGCGACGCCACCTTGACGAGCGTCTGGCGGTCGCGCCCGGGCGGCATGCGGCCATCGTACGCACGGGTGATCGCCTGCGCCGCGCCGCGCGCACGCACGTGCACGGTGCGCACCCGCGTGCGTCGTCCTGCGCCGAAAGCCTTGTGACGCACCTCGCACGGTGCTACACCTGTCGCTGCACAGTCGTGAGCGTCCTGCACAGATGTGCAGGCGCGGACCCCGCAGCAGCCCCGAGGAGGGCGCATGGCAGCAGCAGCAGCGCCGCCGCTGGTCCTGGCTTCGACGACGGAGCCGACGAGCGGCGCCGAGTCGGACAACCCCGTCATCCAGGCCCTGGTCTGGGCCGGCGAGCACTTCATCGGCCTGTTCAACGCCGCCGGGCAGCAGTTCAGCGGCCTCGTCGTCGGCATCCTGCCGACGCTCATCGTGCTCCTGACCTTCATGTACGCCCTCGTGGCGTTCATCGGCGAGGACCGCGTCACCCGCGCCGTGCAGTGGTCGGCCCGGTGGTGGATCACGCGCTACACCGTCATGCCGGTGCTCGCGGTCCTCATGCTGACCAACCCGATGTGCTACACGTTCGGCCGCTTCCTGCCCGAGCGCTACAAGCCCGCGTTCTACGACTCCGCGGTGTCCTTCGTGCACCCGGTCACCACGTTCTTCCCGTACGCCAACGCCGGCGAGCTCTTCGTGTGGCTCGGCGTCGCGGCCGGCGTCACGCAGCTCGGCGAGTCCACCGTGCCGCTGGCGCTGCGGTACTTCCTCGTCGGCATCGTCGTCATCCTCATCCGCGGCGTCGTCACCGAGCGCATCACCGCGATGCTCATCAAGCGCGCCGGCAAGCAGGAGCTCTTCGACACCTTCGACGAGCGCTTCGCCGCCGCGGCGCGGGCCGGGGGGCGGTCGCTGTGACGAGCGTGCAGCAGCAGGACACCCCGCGGGCGTACCGCTCGGTCGAGGTGCGCCCGGGCCGCGGCGGCTGGGGCCGCGGGCTGGTCCTCACCCCGGACGGCACCCGGGACAAGGTCATCAGCGTCACCGGCGGCGGCATCCACCCGGTGGCCGCGCGCATCGGCGAGCTCACCGGCGCCCAGGTCGTGGACGGCTTCCGCACCAGCGTCCCCGACGAGCAGGTGCTCGTCGCGGTCATCAACTGCGGCGGGACGGCGCGCATCGGGGTCTACCCGAAGAAGCGCATCCCGACGGTCGACGTCTACCCCGGCGAGCCCGGCGGCCCGCTGGCGCAGTTCATCACCGAGGACGTCTTCGTCTCGGCCGTGACGCCCGCGGACGTGCACCCGGTGGACGCCGCGGTGGGCGCGGCGGCCGGCGCCCCCGCCCCCGGGCCCGCCGCGGCAGCGCCCTCGGCCGTGGGGCCCGGCTCGCCGACGGTCCCCACGACGCGCACGCCCGAGCCGGTCGAGCGCCCGGGCTTCTTCGTCCGCTTCGGCGGCGTCATCGGCTACATCATCAACACCTTCCTGTCGGCGGGCCGGCAGTCGATCCAGCTGGTGCTCAACACCGTCCTGCCCTTCATGGCGTACGTGAGCCTCCTGCTCGGCTTCGTCACCTACACCGGCGTCGCGGAGCAGCTCGGCGAGTGGCTGCGGCCGCTGAGCAGCAACCCGCTCGGCCTCGTCGCCATCGGCGTCGTCGTCGCGCTGCCGTTCCTGTCACCGATCCTCGGGCCGGGCGCGGCCGTCGCGCAGATCGTCGGCGTGCTCATGGGCACGCAGATCGGCAACGGGACCCTCCCCGTGCAGTACGCGCTGCCCACCCTGTTCGCCATCGACGGGCAGGTCGGCTGCGACTTCATCCCGGTCGGCCTCGGCCTGGGCGAGGCGAGGCCCGAGACGGTGGAGGTCGGCACGCCCGCCGTCCTCTTCAGCCGCCTCATCACGTCCCCGCTGGCGGTCGTCATCGCGTACTTCGCGAGCTTCGGGCTGTGACGGGCGTGGCCACCACCGGCACCCGCACCACCACCACCACGAGCACCGCTGCGGAGGCGCACGGCGTGACCTACTACGAGAGCACGGTCCTCACCGTCGGCACCGACGCGGGCGCCATGGTCGACGGAGGGGTCCTCATCCTCTTCGGCGACCCGGTGCCCGACGCGCTCGGGGAGGTGAGCGTCGTCCACCGCCCCGACGGCCCGCCGGCGGCGGCGCTGGCCGCTGGGGACGTCCTCGAGCTGGACGGGCGCGAGCTCGTGCTCACGGAGGTCGGGGACCTGGCGGCGGCCAACCTGGCCGAGCTCGGCCACATCGTCCTCTACGCCCCCGAGGCGTGCGGAGAGCGCTTGCTCCCCGGCGCCGTCAAGGTCGAGGGCGCCATCACCCTGCCGCGGCCCGAGGCGCGCCTGCGCCTCCTGCGCCCCGGCACCACCCAGGAGGAGCGGCACTGATGGGCATGGGCTACACCGAGCGCATGGCGCAGCGCCAGCGCGAGACCGGCCGCCCGGTGCGGGTCGGCCTCGTCGGCGCCGGGCAGATGGGCCGCGGCTTCGTCGCGCAGGCCCGGCGCATCACGGGGATGGAGGTCGTCGCCGTGGCCGACCTCGACCTGGACCGGGCCACCGGGGCCCTGCGGGCGGCGGGCGTCGAGGGCGTGCGGACGGGCGACGACCTCGCCGCGCTCGGCGCTCATGTCGAGGACGGGGGCACCGTCGCGGTCCCGGACCCGGCGCTGGTGAGCGCTCTCCCGGTCGACATGGTCATCGACGCCACCGGCGTGCCGGAGGCGGGGGCGCAGATCGCGCTGCGGTCGCTGCTCGCGGGCAAGCACGTCGGCCTGCTCAACGTCGAGACGGACGTGACCGTCGGCTGGCTGCTGCAGCAGCTGGCGGCGCGCAGCGGCGCGGTCTACACCCTCTGCCGCGGCGACGAGCCGGCCGAGGCGCTCAAGCTGGTGGAGTTCGCCCGCGACCTCGCCTTCGACGTCGTCTGCGCCGGCAAGGGCAAGAACAACCCGCTCGACCCGCACGCGACGCCGACCGGGCTGCGCGCGCAGGCCGAGCGCAAGCGGATGAACCCCAAGATGCTCGCCAGCTTCGTCGACGGCTCGAAGGCGATGATCGAGATGGCGGCGCTCGCCAACGCCGCGGACCTCGGCGTCGCGTGCCGCGGCCTGCACGGCACGGAGACCACGGTGCCCGAGCTGCACCGGGTCTTCCGGCCCGCGGCCGACGGCGGGGTGCTCGACCGCGCCGGGGTCGTGGACTACGCCACCGGGCCGGTGGCCCCCGGCGTCTTCGTCGTGGCCCGCAGCGACGAGCCGACGGTGGTCGACGAGATGGCTTACCTCGGGATGGGCGAGGGGCCCTACTACGGCTTCTACCGCCCGTACCACCTGGCGAGCATCGAGGCGCCGCTCTCGGTGCCGGCCGCGGTGCTCGACGGGCGCAGCGACATCAGCCCGCGGGCCTGGCGCGCCGAGGTGGCGGCGGCGGCGAAGCGGCCGCTGCGGGCGGGCGAGGTCGTCGACGGCATCGGCGGCGAGTGCGTGTACGGCGTCGTGGAGGACGCGGCCGTCGCGGCGGAGCAGCGGCTCGTCCCGCTCGGCCTGCTCGCCGGCGCCCGGCTCGTCCGCGACGTGCCGGCCGACGGCGTGCTGACCCACGACGACGTGGAGCTCGACACGAGCACGACGATCTGGCAGCTGCGGGCGCTGCAGGACCGCCTGCTCGGCGGCCCCGGCGCGGGCGGCGCCCCGGCCGCGCCCTCGCTGCTCGACGGCCTGCTGCGCGCGCCCGTCCCGGCCTGAGCCGTGGCGGCCGACGGTCCCCCGCAGGCGGGCACCTGCCCCGCCTGCGGGGGCGCGCTCCTCGCGGGCAGCATGGCGGTGGCCGTGCTGGGCTCGCCGCGGTTCGTGGTGCGCGTCGGCACCACGGAGGTCGCCACCGAGGTCGACGCCGCGATGTGCGGCGAGTGCGGCCTCGTCCAGCTGCGGGGGCGCGACCCCGCGGCCGTGCGCACCGCCCGGCGGGCCGCCGGGCTGGGCCGCACCCCCGTGCGGTGGCCGGGCCTGCGCCCGCGCCCCGCTCCCCCGCGCGGCGACGGCGCCGCAGAGAGGTCGTGAACCGTGCCGGACCTGGGTGTGCCCCTCTTCCTCCTCGGGGCGATCGTGCTCATGACGATGCTGAGCCTCGGCCAGCACCGCTACTACGCCGGGACGGTGCGCCGCATGGCCGCCGCCCACGCGCAGCCCGGCCTCGTCCTCGTCAGCGGGCGGCACAAGGGCCGGCTGCGCGGCGCCGTGGCCGTGCTCGTGCTCGACGGCGAGCGGCGGGTCGTCGAGGCGCGGGTGATGGAGGGGGCCACGGTGGCGGCCCGCTTCCGCCCCCGGCCGACCTGGGTCGGGCACCGCGCCGACCGCCCGCTGCCCGCCCCCTGCTCGAACGGCGCGCGCCGGGCCGTCGAGGACGCGCTGCGGCAGCTGCCGGGCGCGCGCCGGGCGCCGCGGCCCGCCGGCCCGGTGCTGCGGGGGGCTGCCGCGCGACGGCGCTGAGACCTACGCTGCGCGGGTGCAGCGCGGTTGGACGACCTACGACGGCTCCTACGCCCCCCTCACCGCCGTGCCCGCGGAGGCGGTGGAGGCCGGCGAGCGCGCCCAGGACGGGCCGTTCGAGCTCGCCGACGTCGCCCGGCTCGGTCGGCGGGCCCTGCGGCGGGTCGTGCGCACCGCCCGCGCGGACCTCGCCCCGTCGCTGCAGCGCGCGGTCCGCGCGCACCTCGGCCCGCTGCCCGGCGGCGCCGCGGTCGCGACGGAGGCCTGGGCGCCGTACGACCACGTCAACGTGCAGGCCGGCCTCGACGCGTGGCTCGCCGAGCCGGGGCGCCGGCACGAGGTCGTCGGGGTCAGCGGCTTCCAGCACACCGACTTCGGCCTCGGCGAGCTGCTGTCGGCCCCGTGGGGCGAGCACGGGCCGCGCCCGGGGCCCCTGGCGACGGTCAACCTGGCCACCGGCCCCTCGGGGGAGGTGCGTCCCTGCGTGCGCTGCGGCCTCGTGCTCGTCGAGGAGGCGTCCGGCGCCCGCACCGTCCTGCTCGTGCGGGGCCCGGAGCCGCACGGCATGCAGGAGGGCGTCGTCGTGCAGGCCCTGTCCACCGAGGAGGGTGCCGGGGCGGCGGCGCTGGCCGACGTGCGGCGCCTGGCGCTGGAGCACAACGTCTTCCGCGGGCAGGTGCTGGCGTTCGGGGGCGACGTCTTCGGCCGCGGCGGCCCGCTGCTGACGTTCCTGCCCCGTCCCGTGCTGGACCGGTCCCGGCTCGTGCTGCCGGAGGAGGTGCTCGAGGCCGTCGAGCGGCAGGTCGTCGTGGTCGCCGAGCAGCGCGAGCGGCTGGTGGCGAGCGGGCAGCACCTCAAGCGCGGGCTGCTGCTGTGGGGCCCGCCGGGCACCGGCAAGACGCACACCGTGCGCTACCTCGTGGGGCGTACGCCCGGGACCACCGTCGTGCAGCTCAGCGGCGGCGCGCTGTCGATGGTGGGGACCGCCGCCTCGGTGGCGCGCGCCCTGGCCCCGTCGATCGTCGTGGTCGAGGACGTCGACCTCATCGCCGAGGACCGCGGCATGCACCCGGGCGAGCACCCCCTGCTCTTCGAGCTGCTCAACGAGATGGACGGCCTGGCCGAGGACGCGGACGTCGTGTTCCTGCTCACGACCAACCGGGCGGACGTCCTCGAGCCCGCGCTGGCCGCCCGGCCGGGACGGGTCGACCAGGCGGTCGAGCTCGGGCTGCCCGACGAGCGGGCCCGCCGCGCGCTGCTCGACCTCTACACCGGGTCGCTGCGGGTCGAGGCGGGCGCGCTCGATCGCGCCGCGGCCCGTACGGAGGGGGTCACGGCGTCGTTCCTCAAGGAGCTGCTGCGCCGGGCCGCCGTCCTCGCGGCCCGGCGCGACGCGGGCGGGCAGGGCGCCCTCGACGTCAGCGGCGCCGACGTCGACGCCGCGCTCGACGAGCTGCTCGACACCCGCAACGCGATGACCCGCGCCCTGCTCGGCGCCGGGGACGGCGCCTCGGGACCCGGGGGGTCAGGACCAGGCGCGCCGGGACCGGGCGGCCCAGTAGGCCCCGGGCTCCTCGACGAGCCCTGGTAGCGCGTCGAGGACGTGCGGCGGCAGCGTGACGGCCTCGGCGGCCACCGCGCTCTGCACGTGCCCGGGCAGCACCGCACCGGACAGCACCCGCCAGGCCCACGGCTGGGCCAGCGCGGCCGCGGCGGCGAGCCGGTCGACGGGCACGCCGAGGCCGTCGGCGAGCTCCGCCGCGCGGCGGGCGCCCGGGCTCGCGTCGCCCCCGCCCGGGACGAGCCGGCCGTTGGCGACGACCTCCTTGACGATCACGCGCGCGCCGCGCGCGTGCGCCTCGGCCAGCGCGGGGCCGGCAGAGGGCTCGAGGAGGTTCCACGTCGACTGGACCGAGGTGAACAGCGGCGCGCCGCCCACCTCCACGTCGAGAGCCGCCCGGACGGCGTCGCCCTGCGCCGGGCCCGAGGTCGAGACGCCGACGCGCACGCCCTCGTCGCGCAGCCGCGCGAGCGCCTCGTGCAGCGCGCGGTCGGTGAGGACGCCGGTGTCGAGCGTCGCGGAGTGCACGTGGTAGACCCCGAGCCGGTCGCCGAGCAGGGCGCGCGTCTGCGCGACCTGCTCGTGGAAGGCACCCACCGCGTGGTCCTTCACCTCGTGCACGTCCGCGTCCACGCGCCAGCCGCCGACGTAGCGGTAGCCCCACTTGGAGCCCACCTCGACGTCGTCCGCCCCGCGCTCGTCGAGCCACTGCGCGAGGAACTCCTCGCTGCGCCCGTACGAACGGGCGACGTCGACGTAGCGCACCCCCGCCGCGTAGGCGGCGTCGAGCACGACCCAGGTGCGCCGGCGCAGCTCGTCCGGCGAGCGGGAGGCGCCGAGGTCGTGCGCGCGGCCGGACGTGATGTACGCCGGGCGGGCGACCGCCGCGAGGCCGACCCCGGTGCGCAGCGCCACGTCAGCGCTTGCGCGCGACCCGCAGGATCATGCCGTCCTGCCCGGTCGTCACGACGAGCCCGTCGCGCTGCAGGCGGGTGCGGTGCGGCTGGTTGGGGTCGGGCCCGACGTCCTGCGGGTCGTCGAGCACGCGGCGGATCTGGTCGTCGCTCACCTTCATGCCGGCCGCGGCCTGGCGCGCGCCCTTGAGCATGCGCAGCGCGGGCCCGGTGCCGGCGCCGCCGCGCGGGCCGGTCGGCTCGGGGCCCTCGGGCCCGCCCGGGCCGCTCTGGGCGCGGGTGCGGCGCGAGCGCGGGGGGCGCACCGGGGCGTCGTACGCCTCCGGGGCCCCGTCGGCCTCGCCCGCGGGGGCCGCGGGCGGGGCGATGAACAGCAGGTCGGTCGACCCGACGGGAGGGGTGCTCACCGGCGCCCCCTCACTTGTGCCGGTAGACGAGCCGCCCGCGGGTCAGGTCGTAGGGGCTGAGCTCCACGACGACGCGGTCCTCGAGCAGCACGCGGATGTAGTGGCGGCGCATGCGCCCGGACAGGTGCGCCAGCACCTGGTGCCCGTTCGCCAGGTCCACCCGGAACATCCCGTTCGGCAGCGCCTCGGTGACGGTGCCCTCGACCTCGATGGCGTCGGTCTTCGGCATGCAGGTCCTTCCGTACGTCCTCCGGGCCGGCCCGTGCGGCCGGCGCGACCGCCCCCGGCGGGGGCGCAACGACGCGGGACGGGCCCGCGCCCTCCGGCACCGGCCCAGGCGCCCTTGCGCGCCGTCCCGGTGCCCGACGGTGCCGCCAGTCGATCGGCACCACTGTCCTCAGCAGCGTAGCGCCGCCGGTTGTTCCCGGCCACGGGTCCGCCACGCGCCGGGCGGGCGGGTGTGACGCAGCGCACGCTCCCGGCGCGGCACCCGGTACGCCCCCGTCGCCGAGGGCGTCCCATGAGGGGCACCCCCAGGCGGGCCGGCCGCATGAGGGGCACCCTCAGCAGAGTCGAGTCTGCTGAGGGTGCCCCTCATGGGTCCGCGGCGCCTCGGGGTGCCCCTCACGCACGACAGGGCGCGCAGGAGGGCGTGCGCGGCGTGGCCGGCGTCACCCCTTGACGCCGCCCTCGTTGGCGCCGGTGACGAAGAACCGCTGGAAGACGACGAACACGACGGCGACGGGGATCGTCATGAGCAGCGCCGCGGCCATCGTGAGCGGGAACTGGTTGCCGGACCCGAGCTGACCGCTCGTGAGCGAGGCGACGCCCTTGGTGAGCGTGTAGAGGTCGGGGTCCTGCGAGGCGACGATGTAGTGGGGCAGCTCGTTCCAGGACGCCTGGAACGCGAGGATCGTGAGGGTGATGACGGCGGGCCGGGCCATCGGCAGGACGACGGACCAGAAGGTGCGCAGGGTGCCGGCACCGTCGATGCGCGCCGCCTCCTCGATGCTCACCGGGATCCGGTCGAAGAACTGCTTCATGATGAAGATCCCGGCCCCGTCCGCCATGAGCGGGACCATGAGGGCGGCGTACGTGTCGTACAGCTGCAGCTGGTTGAGCACGAGGAACTTCGGGATGAGCAGCACGACCGGCGGCACGGCCATGATGGCCAGGACGAGGCCGAACAGCCCCGCCCGCCCGCTGAAGTCGATGCGGGAGAGCGCGTACCCGGCGAGGGAGCAGAAGAGGACCCGCCCCGCCGTCACGACGAGGGTGACGACGACGGAGTTGGTGAACCAGAGCGGGAAGTCGGTCTGCGCCAGCCGCTCGAAGGCGCCCCAGGTGAGGGGGTCGGGCACCAGGGCCAGCGGGTCCTGGGTGGCGTCGGCGTCGGTCTTGACGCTCGTCACGAGCTGGACGAGGAACGGGTAGAGGTACAGGAACGCGACGGCGACGAGCGCCGCGTACCCCAGGGCCCGCCAGCCGCGCCGCCGGGAGGGGCGCGGGCGGGGGCGGCCGGCGGCCGCCGCGGGCGTGCGGGACGTGGTGCGGACCGCCGTGCTCATCGCGCAGCCCCCTGGGTGCGGCGCCCCGCACGGCGCTGGGCGCGCAGCTCGCGGCGCTCGCGCACGTCGTCCCGGTCGCGCATGACGAAGCGCTGCAGCGCCGTGAGCACGATGATGATGACGAAGAGGACGAAGGCCATCGCCGCGCCGAGGCCCCACTCGTTCTGGCGGAACGAGTACAGGTAGGACAGGAACGCCGGCGTGAGCGTGGTCTTCGCCGGGTTGCCCTGGCTCATGACGTACACCTGGTCGAACACCTGCCAGGTGCCGATGAGCCCCAGGGTCAGGACGAGGAACAGCGTGGGCCGCAGCTGCGGCAGGACCACGTGCCGGAAGCGCTGCCAGCGGTTGGTGCCGTCGACGAGCGCGGCCTCGGTGACGTCGTGCGGCAGGTCCTGCAGGGCGGCGAGGAACATGAGCATGAACGTGCCGGTGGTCGTCCAGACGACGAGGGCGATGATCGCGCAGAGCGCCACGCTCGGCCCCGCGACCCACTCCCAGAGGCTCAGGCCGCCGACGGTGGTGCCGGCCAGCCAGGACGGCGGGGACCCCGCGTCCCACAGCCCGAGCGCGTCACCCAACAGGTGGACGGTCCCGCGGGGGTCCGCGAACCAGGTCGGCCCGTCCACCCCCACGAGGCCGAGCAGGGCGTTCACCGTGCCGGACCCGGTGAAGAGGAAGAGGAAGACCAGGCTGATGGCGACCGAGCTGGTCACGGACGGGAAGTAGAACGCGGTCCGGAAGAACCCGCGCCCGCGCAGGCGCTGGTTGAGCAGCAGCGCCAGCGCCAGCGCGAAGACCGTCTGCAGCGGGACGACCAGCAGGACGTACCAGGCGTTGTTGCGCAGGCTCGTCATGAAGTCGCGCCGGACGAGGCCGTCCTGGAGGAAGAGGCGGCTGTAGTTGTCCAGGCCCACGAAGCCGACGTCGCCGGTGAAGGGACTCCCCTGCCCGTCCCACGACGTGAGGCTCACCCAGAGCGCCATGAGGATGGGCAGGAGCAGGAACAGCCCGAGGATCCCCATCGCGGGTGCCGCCAACGACCAGCCGGCGACCTCGCGCTGGGCCCGCTGCGTGCGGCCGCTACGGCGGGGGGTCCGGGGC
Organism: Vallicoccus soli; assembly: GCF_003594885.1. Classification (NCBI taxonomy): domain Bacteria; kingdom Bacillati; phylum Actinomycetota; class Actinomycetes; order Motilibacterales; family Vallicoccaceae; genus Vallicoccus; species Vallicoccus soli. The sequence continues at coordinate 269,582 of NZ_QZEZ01000005.1, read as the reverse complement.
GCGGGCGGCGGCGCGGCCGGGGCCGCACCCCCGGCCCGCGCCGCACCGGGCGGGACGACGGTCACGTCACTCCCCCACGACGGACTCGAGGTTGGCCTGCAGCTGCTGCAGCACCTGCTGCGGCTCGGCGCCCGGCAGCTGCTGCAGCGCCGAGTCGAAGTCGAGGAGCACGCTCTCCACGCCCGGGGCGTTGACCGGGCCCTGGCCGTACTCCGAGCCGGCGAGGAAGGGCGCGTCCTGCGGGAACTGCTCGACGTACTCCGCGCGCGCGGACTCCCGCGACGGCATGACGCCGTACGCCTCCGCGTTGGCGAGCTGCTGCTCGGTGCTCGTCAGCGACTCGACGAGCGAGACCGCCTGCTCCTTGGCGTCGGAGGCGGCCGCGACCCCGTAGCACTGGGTGAACTGCAGGGTGCCCTTGCCCGCGGGCCCCGCCGGCAGCTCCACGACGCGGTACTCCACGTCGGGGTAGTCGTTGGCCATGGCGCCGCGGATCCAGTTGCCCTCGATGGTCATGGCCGCCCCACCGGTGCCGAACGCCTCGCCGCCCCAGCCCGCGTCGAGCTGCGACGGGTACTTCGCGACGCCCGCGTCGAGGAGCTCCCTGACGTAGCCGAGCGCCTCGACGTTCTCCGGGCTGTCGGCGGTGACCTGCCCGTCGTCGCCGAGGACCCATCCGCCGTTCTGCACGAGGAAAGCGCCGATCCGGTCCCGGGTGTCGCCGATCGCCAGGCCCGTCTGCCCGCCGGTGGTCAGCCGCTGGGCCACCGTGCGCAGCTCGTCCCACGTGGTCGGCACGTCGGCGTCGGTGAGCCCGGCCCGCTGCCAGGCGTCCTCCCGGATCTGCAGCGCGAGGGTGGAGAAGTCCTTCGGCAGGCAGTACTCCTCGTCCTCGTACGTGAAGGCCTCGCGCAGGGTCGGGTAGAAGTCGTCGGCGTCCTCGACCTGGTCGACGTACGGCTCGAGCGACCCGGCCTCGGCCAGGTCGGCGAAGCGGCCCGCGTCGACGTAGAACACGTCCGGCGGGTTGCCGCCCGCGAAGCCCTGGGCGAGCTGCTGCGGCAGGTCCTGCGCGACGACGACCTCGACCTCGTTGCCGGTCTCCTGGGCCCACGCGTCGGCGGCGGACTGCACGGCCTGCGTCTCGGCGTCGCCGCTCGAGGCGATGAGCACCTGCAGGGTCGCGGGGCCGGTCTGCTGCGCCTCCGACCCCGACCCCTCGTCCTCGAAGCCGCTCCCTCCGCCGCAGGCGGTCAGCCCGAGGGTCAGGGCGGTGGCGGTCGCGGCGGCGGCGAGGGCACGGCGGTGTGCGGTCATGGGGTCCTCCGGTGCTGGGACGTGGGTGCGGGGCCGGGGCCCGGCAGGGTGGTCGGTGCGGTGCTGCGGCGGGTTGCCGGTCGTCAGGGGCGCGCACCCCGGGTCGACCGGCGCACGACGAGCTCGGGCGGCAGCAGCCGCGGCGGGCAGGGGCTGGCGCCCTCGTCGAGCTGGGCGAGGAGCTGGTCCAGGCAGGTGCGGGCCGCCTCGGCGAGCGGCTGGGCGACGCTGGTGAGGCCGACCGCGGCGGCGGCGGGGGTGTCGTCGAAGCCGACGACGGCCGTCGCGGGGGTGCCCTCGCCGAGGCCGCCCGCCCCCTCCGCCTCGGCGGCCACCGCGAGCACCCCCAGGGCGAGCGAGTCGCTGGCGCAGACGATGGCGGTCGGCGGGAGGGCGCTCGTCAGGAGAGCGCTTGCCGAGGCACGACCCGCGTCCACGCCGTCGGGCACCGCGACGTCGTAGTGGTCGGGGAGCTCGAGGCCCCGCTCCGCGCAGGCCTCGCGCCAGCCGGAGCGCCGCAGGTCGCCCGAGCCGGACCCGGCGGGCCAGCCGACGAAGGCGATGCGCCGGTGCCCGCTCGCCACGAGGTGCCCCACCGCGGCACGGGTGCCCACCGCCCCGTCGACGTCGACCCAGCAGCCGGCCCCCCGCTCGGCGTCGGGCAGCGGCGCCGCCGGGTCGTCCCAGGGCCGACCGAAGGCCGAGTGCGGGACCCCCCGCTCGGCGAGCCAGCCCGACCGGGGGTCGCCGGCGTGCGTCCCGGTGAGCACGAAGCCGTCCACGTCGGAGGCCTCGAGGAGCTCGGCGTAGCGCTCGAGCTCGCCGGCGTCGTCCTCCGCGGTGAAGAGCAGGACCCGGTAGCCGGCCCCCTGCGCCCCCTCGACGAGGGCGTGCAGGAAGCGGTCGAGCACCGAGCCGTTCACCCCGTCGCGGAACGGGTCCAGCCGCATCGCGAGGGTGTGCGAGCGGCGGGTGCGCAGCTGGCGGGCCGCGCGGGAGGGGCGGTAGCCGAGCTCGTCCACCGCGGCGAGCACCCGCTGCAGGGTCTCCGGGGAGACCACGTGCGGCGCGTTGAGCGCGTTGCTCACGGTCTGGCGCGACACTCGTGCCGCCCGCGCGACGCTCTGCAGCGTCGCCCGCCCGGGCGCCGTCCCCTGGCTCACCGGCCCACCTCCTCGTCCTCCTCGACGCCTGCCTTGATCGATCAAACGCTGGCGAGCGGTGGCGTTTGATCGATCAAAGGGGTAGGGCTACGGTGACGCCAGCCCCGCACGGCTGTCAAGCAGGAGCCGCTCGGGCCGCCGTGGGGGACGCCCCAGCCGCCCCGCAGCCGCCCGCCGCGCGCTGCAGCGACGCCCGGCCCGCAGGACCAGCCGACCACCAGCCCCGACGCCCCGGAGGACCCGTGCCCGACCTCGACGCCCGCCCGCCCGCCGCCGGCACCGCCGTGGAGCGACCGCTCCAGCCGCTCCTGCACGACCTCGTGGCCGCGCTGCGCGCGCCCACGCAGGTGTGGAGCGCTGCGGACGGGCAGGTGCGGGCCTCCGGCGCCCAGGGCGCGTACCACGGTGACCTGCGGGTGCTCTCGCGGGCGGTCCTGCTCCTCGACGGGGAGGAGGCCGAGCACGTGGCCACGGTCCCGTACGCCGCCGACGACGTGCTCTTCGTCGCGCTCGCCCGCCGGCTCGGCGACCCCGGCCCGGACCCCACGGTGCGGGTCGAGCGCCGACGGCGCGTGCGCCCGGGGCGGGTGGAGGAGGAGGTGCTGCTGCGCAGCACGGCGGCCCGGGAGGTCGTCACGGAGGTGGCGCTCGCCGTGGCCTGCGACCTGTCCCCGATGGAGGTCGTGAAGCAGGGCGGCCGCCGCGAGGAGCTGCGCTCCCCCGGCCCCGGGCTGGCCTGGGAGCGCGACGGCGCCCGCGTCGCCCTCGAGGCCCCCGGGGCGCAGGTCGACGGCGCGGCGGGCACCGCGACCTGGGCGGTGCGCCTCCCGGCCCGCGGCGAGGCCCTGCTGCGCTGGGCCGTCACCGCCGAGGACCCCGGCGCGGTGGTGACGGCGCCGGCCTCGCCCGCGCCGGAGTGGTCGGTGCCCCGGGTGCGCGCGGACGACAGCCGCCTCGCCCCGCTGCTCGCGCGCTCGCTCGACGACCTGGCCGGGCTGCGCATGGCCCCCGTCGACGCGCCGCACGAGGCGTTCCTCGCCGCAGGGGCGCCGTGGTTCTTCACGCTCTTCGGCCGCGACTCGCTGTGGGCGGCCCGCATGCTGCTCCCGCTGGGCACCGGCCTCGCCGCGTCCACGCTGCGCGTGCTCGCGGCACGGCAGGGCCGGCGGGTGGACGGGGCCACCGCGGAGGAGCCGGGCAAGGTGCTCCACGAGGTCCGCGCCGGCACCTTCGAGGTCGTCGGCGACCACGAGGGGGCGGTGCTGAGCCTGCCGCCGGTGTACTACGGGACGGTCGACGCCACCCCGCTGTGGGTGTGCCTCCTGCACGACGCCTGGCGGTGGGGCATGCCGGCGGCGCAGGTCGAGGCGCTGCTGCCGGCGGCGGAGGCCGCGCTGGAGTGGATGGTCGAGCACGGGGGCGGCGGGGACGGCTTCCTGCACTACGTGGACCGCACGGGCAGCGGCCTGTCCAACCAGGGCTGGAAGGACTCGGGCGACTCGGTGCGCTGGCGCGACGGCTCGCTCGCCCGCGCCCCCATCGCGCTGTGCGAGGTGCAGGGGTACGCCTACGAGGCGGCCGTCGGCGGTGCCGCGCTGCTCGCGGCGCACGGCCGGGCGGGCGCGGACCGCTGGCGCGCCTGGGCCGACGACCTCGCGGCCCGCTTCCGCGCGCGCTTCTGGGTCGAGGACGAGGAGGGGCCGTACCCGGCGATCGCCCTCGACGCCGACGGGCGCCCGGTCGACACCCTCACCTCGAACGTCGGGCACCTGCTCGGCACAGGGCTCCTCGACGAGCGGGAGAGCGCTGTCCTGGCTCAGCGCCTCGTGTCGCCGCGGATGCTCAGCGGGTACGGCGTCCGCACCCTCGCCTCCGGGTCGGGCGGCTTCGCGCCGTTGAGCTACCACGGCGGGTCGGTGTGGCCGCACGACACCGCCATCGTGCTGACCGGGCTGGCGCGCGCGGGGCGCTCCGCCGAGGCGGCCCTGGTCGTCGACGCGCTCCTCGCGGCGGGCGAGGCGTTCGACCACCGCCTGCCCGAGCTGTTCGGCGGGGACGCGCGCGCGGACGTCCCGCGCCCGGTCCCCTACCCGGCGGCCTGCCGCCCGCAGGCGTGGTCGGCCGCGGCGGGGGTCGCCGTCCTCGGCGCGGTGCTCGGGCTGCGGCCGGACGCCCCCGCCGGCACGCTCGGCGTGGAACCGCTCGCGCCGTCGCCCGTGGGTGCGCTCGAGGTCGAGGGCCTGCGGTTCGGCGGCGAGCCGGTCGCCGTGCGGCTCGACCGCGACGGACGGCGCCTGGCGTAGCGGGCCGCCGCGGGCTGCCCCGCGAGCACGCCGGCGAGCACGAGCAGCACGCCGACCCCCTGCGCGGGCCCGAGGCGCTCCCCCGCCAGGGCGGTGCCGAGGGCGACCCCCGTGAGGGGGTTGAGCAGGCCGAGCAGCCCGACGGTGCCGGGGTCCAGCCGCGCCAGGCCCGCGAACCAGCACGAGAAGGCCAGGGCGGTCGCCACCAGGGAGACGAAGGCGAAGCCGGCGACCGCAGGAGCGTCGAGCGCGGGCGGGGCGCCCTCGACGACGGCGGCGGCGGGCACGAGCGCCAGGCCGCCCGCCAGCAGCTGCCACGCGGTCCCGGACAGGACGTCCGGCGCGACGAGCGCGGGGTCGCGGCCCCACCGGGCGGCGAGCACGTACCCGAGCGAGGCCATGAGCAGCGCGGTGACCGAGGCCAGGACCCCGCGCGGGTCGGGCGCGGCCGTGCCGGCGCCGACGAGGAGCGCGACGCCCGCGAGCCCCAGTCCCGCGCCGGCGAGCGGCAGCGCCGCGGGCCGGCGCCCGAGCAGCGGCCAGGCGAGCAGGAGCAGCAGGAGCGGCGAGGTCGCCATGACGGTCGCGGCCACGCTCGTCGGCAGCAGCTGGGCGGCGACGTACACGAGCGCGAAGAAGGCGCCGGTGTTGAGGGTGCCGAGGACCGCGGAGCGCCACCACCACGACCCGGCGGGCAGGCGCCGCCGCAGGGCCAGCAGCACCAGGCCGGCCGGGACGGCGCGCAGGACCGCGCCCCAGAGCGGGCTGCCGGTCGGCAGGGCCTGGCCGGTCACGTAGTAGGTGGCGCCCCACGTGACCGGCGCGACGGCGGCGACGGCGCTCCAGCGCCAGGTACCTTCCACGGAAGCGAAAGTACCTGACGGGGAAGGTACTGTCGAGGCATGAGCGACCGCGTCGACCGCATCCAGGCGGAGTGGGCCCGCGAGCGCCCCGACCTCGACGTCTCGCCCCAGGGGGTGATCGGGCGGCTGCACCGCCTCGCCGCCGCCCTCACCGACGAGCTCGTCCCCGTCTTCCGCCGGCACGGCCTCGGCGAGGGCGACTTCGACGTGCTGGCGGCGCTGCGCCGGGCCGGGCCCCCGTACGAGCGCTCGGCCGGCGCGCTCGCCGCCGCGACGATGGTCACGAGCGGGGGCACGACCAAGCGGCTCGACCGGCTGGAGGCCGCAGGGCTCGTGGTCCGCCGCCCGAGCCCCGTCGACGGCCGCGGGCGGGTCGTCGCCCTGACCCCCCGCGGCGTCGAGGTCGTCGACGCCGCCGTCACCGAGCACATGGCCAACGAGCACCGCCTCCTCGAGGGGCTGTCCGCCGAGGACCGCCGGCTCCTCGAGGACCTGCTGCGACGCTGGCTCGCGCGCCTCGAGGACCCGCGGGCCTAGCCCGGTCCGGGCGGCCCTAGGAGGCCAGGCGCCCACCGGGGGCGCCGGTGCCGCCCTCGGGCGCGTTGACCTCCGTCCACAGCGCGTCGAGGGACAGCCCGAGCACCTCGGCGACCGCCGCGACGGTGGGGAACGCGGGGGTCGCGACGCGCCCCGACTCGATCTTGCGCAGGGTCTCGGGCGACACGCTGGCGTCGAGCGCGGTCCGCAGCATCGGGCGGTCGCCGCGCGCGCGGCGCAGGAGCGCGCCGAGGCGGCGGCCGCGCTCGACCTCGGCGGGGGTGAGCGGGAGCCTGACCATGCCGGGATGGTAGTACCGGGACTCCCGTACCGGGATAGTCTTACCGGGACCGTTGTCCCAGACCGAAGGCGGGCACCCCATGATCGAGATCCTGGACCGCAGCCAGCTGCCGCGCGCGCGGGCGGCGGGGGCGCTCGTCGCCCGGGTCCTGCAGGAGTGCCGCAGCCGCTGCACGGTCGGCACCAACCTCCTCGAGGTCGACCGCTGGGTGCAGCGCGCCGTCCTCGAGGCCGGGGCCGAGTCCTGCTACGTCGACTACGCGCCCTCCTTCGGCCGCGGCCCCTTCGGCCACTACGTCTGCACCTCCGTGGGCGACGCGGTGCTGCACGGGCTGCCGCACGACCGGGAGCTGGCCGACGGCGACCTGCTGACCCTCGACCTCGCCGTGTCCCTGCACGGCGTGGTCGCGGACGCGGCCGTCAGCTTCGTCGTCGGCACCGCCCGGCCCGCCGGGAGCGAGGCGCTCATCGACGCGACCGAGCGCGCCCTCGCCGCGGGCATCGCCGCCGCGGGGCCCGGGGTCCGCCTCGGCGACGTCTCGCACGCCATCGGGAGCGTCCTGCACGCGGCCGGCTACCCGGTCAGCACCGAGTTCGGCGGGCACGGCGTCGGCTCGACCATGCACCAGGACCCGCACGTGCCCAACACGGGCCGCCCGGGCCGCGGCTACCGGCTGCGCCCCGGCCTGCTGCTCGCCCTCGAGCCGTGGGTCATGGCGGACACCGACGAGCTCGTCACCGACCCCGACGGGTGGACCCTGCGCAGCGCGACCGGCTGCCTGACCGCGCACAGCGAGCACACCATCGCCGTCACCGACGACGGGGTCGAGGTCCTCACCGCGGCGCCGTGACCCCCCGCTCCCCGGCGTCGCCGGCCGCGGCGTCCCCGCCGGCCGGCGCCCCCGCCACGGGCAGGCCCGCGGCGCGCCACGCCGCGTAGCCGCCGACGACGTCGGTCGCCGGCACGCCCAGCTCCAGCAGGTCGGCCGCGGCGAGGCTGGAGCTGTAGCCCTCCTGGCACAGGACGACGACGGTCCGGTCGTACGACGCCACGGGCAGCCGGGCCGAGCCCTGCGGGTCGAGCCGCCACTCCAGGACGTTGCGGTCCACGACGAGCGCGCCGGGGACCTCGCCGTGCTCGGCGCGCTGGCCCACCGGGCGGATGTCGACGAGCAGCGCGCCCGCCGCCACCGCGTCCGGGGCGGCCGCCGGCTCCATCCGGTCGAACCGCTCGCGGGCCGCGGCCAGCACCTCGTCGATGCTGCGGGCGCCCGGCGGCCGGGTCACCAGTCGCTCCCGGCACCCTCGCGCGCGGTCACGCGGAGGACCCCGTCGACGAGGGCGTAGCGCGTCATCGTCGTCAGGGCGGGACCGTAGAGGTGCAGGCTGACCGCGGGGCCGTCGAGCGCCGCGACGTCGTGGAGGTGGTCCGGGCCGAAGGTGCGCACGGCGGCAGTCTGCAGCACCCGCTCGCGCAGGCGCGTGCGCAGCCCGTCGGCCCGCGGCGACAGCTCGCGCAGGGCCCCGCGCAGGACGGTGAAGGCCCCGGCGCTGCCGCCGTGGTCGTGGAGCCCCGTGGACTGCCCGGGCAGCCAGGTGAGCAGCCACGCCTCGTACCCGGTCCCCGTCGCCACCCGGGCGTAGTGCCGGTGGTCGGGGTCGTAGCGGACCGCCCCGCGCCAGAGGTCCTGCTCGGCCGCGAGGCGGCGGACCAGCCGCGACAGGTCCGCCGGCGAGGGGGCGCCCGGGCCGTGGGGCAGGGCCGCTCCCAGGCTGGGCCCGGGGTCGAGGGCGGTCATGGAGCGGGCGCTGTCGTGCGGAGGTCGGTCATGGTCCCTTCCCGTCCGGTGTCGTCGTGCTGCGGTCCTCGTGCCGGGTGCGTCAGCGGGCGGTGAGGTAGCGCCCGTCGTGGTAGACGAGCGGCGGCTCGCGCCGCTCCAGCGCCGCGCCGAGCGCGCGGGCGACGACGATCGTGTGGTCCCCCGCGGCGTGGCGCGCCTCGACCGCCGCGCGCACGCGCACCGGCGCCTCGCTCAGGGCCGGCTCGCCCGAGGGCAGGCGGAACCAGCGGGTCGGGGGCGCGAAGCGGTCGACGCCCGAGGCCGCGAAGGTGCGCGCGACGTGCTGGTGCCGGGCGTCGAGGAAGTTCACGACCACGGTGCCCGCGTCGCGCAGCGCGGGCCAGGCCGAAGCCGTGCGCGCGAGCGCGAACGACAGCAGCGGCGGGTCGAGGCTGACCGAGGCGAGCGAGGTCGCGGTGAAGCCCGCCGGGCCGTCCCCCGCGTCCGCGGTGACCACGACGACCCCCGCGGGGTGGCCGCGGAAGACCGCGCGGAAGAGGTCCGGCGGCAGCCGCTCGTCCTCGGCGGCCGGCAGCGGGCTGGGGCCGGTGGTCACGACGGCACCTCCAGGGTCGGGGCGGGAGCGGCCGGCAGGGCCGCGGCGTGCCCGGCGACCCAGGCGGCCGCGCGGGTGGGCAGGTCGGGCAGGTCCCGCTCCTGCACGAGCAGTGACGCGCCGGGCAGGTCCGCCCCGAGCTCGGCGAGGACGAGGCGCAGGTGGGCGTCGGCCGTGCGCAGGTGCCCGGGCGAGCCGGCGACGACCAGCGGCACGGCCAGCGCGCCCTCGAGCGCGCCGGGCGGGAGCCCGTCGAGGAAGAGCTTGAGCAGGCCGGTGAAGCTCCCCCGGTAGGCGGGGGTCGCGACGACGACGACGGCGGCCGTGCCGACGGTCCGCGCCGCCTCGAGCACCGCGGGGTCGCCGGGGGCGAGCAGCGCCGGCCCGAGCGCGGCGAGGTCCACGACGGGGACCTCGCCGCCGCCGGACGCGGCGCGACCGAGCGCCTCGGCAGCACCGCGGGTGCGGGACCCGGGCCGCGGGTTGCCGACGACGGCGGCGACCCCGCTCACGCCGGCACCCCCGCGACCGCGGGCACCGCCTGGCCCGGGACCCGCGCCCCGCGGGACCGGCGGTCCGCGGGCCGGGGCAGGCCGTAGTGCTCGCGCAGGGTGGTGCCCGCGTACGCGCTGCGGAAGGCCCCGCGCTCGCGCAGGACCGGCACGACCTGGTCGACGAACTCCTCCAGGCCCGAGGGCAGCGCGGGCGGCATGACGTTGAAGCCGTCCGCGGCCCCGGAGCGCCACCAGGCGAGCATCGTGTCCGCCACCTCCTCCGCCGTACCGCTGAAGGTCCGGTGCCCCCGCCCCCCGCCGAGCCGGCCGATGAGCTGGCGCACCGTCAGCCGCTCGCGACGGGCGAGGGACACCACGAGCGCGTACCGGCTCCGCATGCCCTCCACCGACTCCTCGTCCGGCAGCACCGCGGGCAGCTCGCGGTCGAGCGACAGCTCGTCCGGCGCGACCCGCAGCAGGGCGGCGAGCTGGCGCAGCGCGTGCTCCGGCACGATGAGCCGGTCCAGCTCCTCCTCGCGCTCGCGCGCCTCGGCCGTGGTGGCGCCCAGCACGGGCACCAGGCCGGGGAGCACGCGGACCGACCAGGGGTCGCGCCCGAGCCCGGCGGCGCGCCGGCGCAGGTCGTCGGCGAACGCCTGCGCGTCCTCGAGCGTCTGCTGCGCGGTGAAGACGGCGTCCGCGTACCGGGCCGCCAGGTCCTTGCCGTCGGGCGAGGAGCCGGCCTGCACGAGCAGCGGGTGGCCCTGCGGCGGACGCGGCACGTCGAGCGGCCCGCGCACCGAGAACGCCGCCCCGCGGTGCTCGACCGGGCGCACCCGGTCGGGGTCGCCCCAGACGCCGGCCCCCTTGTCGGCCAGGACCGCGTCGTCGTCCCAGCTGTCCCACAGCGCCCGGACGACGTCGAGGGCCTCCCCCGCCCGCGCGTACCGCTCGGCGTGGGACGGCAGCGCCGTGCGCCCGAAGTTGCGCGCCGCGTCCTCCGAGGCCGTCGTCACGACGTTCCAGCCCGCGCGCCCGCCGCTGACGTGGTCGAGCGAGGCGAAGCGCCGCGCCAGGTGGTACGGCTCCTCGTACGTCGTCGACGCCGTCGCGATGAGCCCGATCCGCTCGGTCGCGCCGGCGATCGCCGTGAGCAGGACCGTCGGGTCGAGGGCGCCGGCGGGGCGCCGGCGCACGTCGGCGGCGAGCGCGGGGCTGTCGGCGAAGAAGACCGAGTCGAAGGTGCCCCGCTCGGCCGTGCGCGCCATCGCCTGGAAGTGGCGCACGTCGGTGCCGGCGGCGGGGTCGCTGCCGGGCAGGCGCCACGACGCCTCGTGGTGGCCGGTGCTCATGAGGAACGCGTTGAGGTGCAGCTGGCGGGGTGCGCGGGTCACGGGGTGCCTCCTGGGCGCGTCGGGACGGGTACGGGGTGGTGGGGCGCCTCGACGCCGAGCGCGCCCAGCAGGTCGGCGCGCAGCGCCGCCGCGTCGGTGCCGGCAGGGCGGTCGAGCACGATCCGGCCCTCGTCGACGACGAGGACGCGGTCCGCGAGGGCGACGGCCTCGTCGACGTCGTGGGTCACGAGGACGACGGCGGGGCGGTGCCGGGCGCACAGCTCGCGCAGCAGCGCGTGCATGCGCAGCCGGGTGAGCGCGTCGAGGGCGCCGAACGGCTCGTCGGCGAGCAGGAGGGCCGGGTCGCGCACGAGCGAGCGGGCCAGGGCGACCCGCTGCTGCTCGCCGCCGCTCAGCTCCCCGGGCCACGCCCGCTCGCGCCCGCCGAGCCCGACCTCGTCGAGGGCGGCGGCCCCGCGGGCGCGGGCGCCGGCCCCCGGCAGGCCCAGCACGACGTTGTCGAGCACGCGGGCCCACGGGAGCAGCCGGGCGTCCTGGAACACGACCGCGCGGCGCCCGGGCACGTCGAGGTCGCCGGACCCGGGCGTGTCGTCGTCGAGGCGGGCCAGGGCCCGCAGGAGCGTGCTCTTGCCCGAGCCGCTGCGCCCGAGCAGCGCCACGAACTCCCCCGGCGCCACGTCGAGGTCGAGGCGGTCCAGGACGACGCGCCCGCCGTACCCGCGGGAGAGGGCGCGGGCGCGGACCGCCGGGCCCGGCGCGCCGCTGCGGGGCTCCGGCGTCAGGCGCCCAGCGAGCGTCGCCACGACAGCGCCCTCCTCTCGACGGCGCGCACGGCGTGGTCGCCGAGCAGGCCGAGCAGGCCGTACACGACGAGGCCGACGACGATCACCTCGGTCTGGCCGTAGGTGCGGGCCTGGGTCATGAGGTAGCCGATCCCGCTCGTGGCGCCGATCTGCTCGACGACCACGAGGGCCAGCCACGACACGGTGACCGCCATGCGCAGCCCGGTGAGGAAGCCGGGCAGCGCCCCGGGCAGGGCGACCCGGCGCACGAACGCGCCGCGGGACAGCCCGACGGTCTCGGCGAGCTCGACGTACCGCGCGTCCAGGCCGCGCAGGGCGGCGTGCGTGTTGACGTAGACCGGCGTGAGGACGCTGAGCACGATGACGATGACCTTCATCTGCTCGCCGATGCCGAACCACACGATCGCCAGCGGGACGAGGGCCAGCGCCGGTACGGCGCGCTTGACCTGCACGGGGCCGTCCACGAGCGCCTCGCCGATCCGGCTCAACCCCGCGACGAGCGCCAGAAGCAGCCCTGCGGCGACGCCGAGGACGAGACCGGTGCCCGCGCGCTGGAGCGAGGCGGCGAGGTCGCGCTGCAGGCGCCCGTCCGCGAGCAGGTCGCCCGCGGTGGCCAGGACCGTCCAGGGCGCCGGCAGCGTGCGCGGGTCCAGCGCCCCGCCCGCCGAGGCCGCGGCCCAGGCCGCGACGAGCAGGAGCGGGCCGAGGGCGCGCAGGAACGGCACCGGGCGCGCGGGTCCGAGGCGGCGGCGGCGCCGGCGCGGGAGCAGGAGGGCGCCGGGCGGCGGCGCGGCGGGGCCGGCGGGGCCCGCGGGACGGGGCAGGACCTCGGTCGCCACGGTCACCGCCCCGCCGTCACGACGCGCGCTCCCGCGGCGCGCGCGCTGCGGGCCACGACCGGGCCGAAGCGCAGGTCGAACCCGTCGGCGGCCCGGACCGGGCGCGGGAGCTCCCCCGCCGCGTCGATGAGGTCGATGGTCGCCTGCTGCCGGGCGACCAGGGCCTCGTCGAGGGCGGGGAAGACGACCTCCCCCTGGGAGGCGACGATGCGCCGGCCGTCCTCGGCGCTCAGGCCCTGGCTCTCCACGTAGTACTCCTGCACCCACTCCTCCGGGTGCTCGTTCACCCACGCGTAGGCGCGGACCGTCCGCTCCACCAGCGCGCGCACGGCCGCGGCCCGCGCCTCGTCCTGCAGCACCGCGCGGCGGGCGTAGACGAACGTCAGCCCGGTCGAGAGCGCGGCGGTGTCCTCGGCGGGCAGCACGGAACCGCCCTCGTCGCCGACGGCCTCGAGGAAGCGCGTCACGGACGGCTCGAGCAGCGGCGCCACGTCGACCTGCCCGGTGCGGACCGCGTCGGGGAAGTCGGCGAGCTGGAGCTCGACCAGCTCGACGTCCCCCGTCGTGAGCCCGGCCGCCTCGAGCGCGCGCAGGACGATCGCCTGCTGGGCCGTCCCGGGGGCGTACGCGAGGCGCTTGCCCCGCAGGTCGTCCAGCCCGTCGACGCCGGCGCCGGGGGCCACGGCGAGCCGCGTGCTGCGCGGGTCGACCTGGCGCGCGAGGACGATCGGCACGTCCTCGCCCGCGACGAGCGCCTGGATCGGCGGGGTGTCGCCGACCGGGGCGACGTCGGCCGCCCCGGCGCGGAAGGCCTCGAGGATCGCCGGGCCGCCGGTGAAGTTCGCGAACTCGACCTCGAAGGGCAGGTCGTCGAGCTCGCCGGACGCGCGCAGCACGGTCTGCAGCGACTCGCTCTGGTCGGCCACGACGAGGCGGGTGCCGGGCGGGACGTCCGTCGGCAGCGGGGCGTCCGCCGCGACGGGGGCGGGACCCTCGGCGCCGGCCCCGCCGCAGCCGGTGAGCAGGAGCGAGCCGGCGGCGGCGAGGGCGGCGAGAGCGGTCAGGGGGCGTACGGGCATGCGCTGTCCCATCAGGGTGCTGGCGAGGTCGGCCCGCTCGCGCCGGGGGCGCGGGGCCGGGAGGGGAGGGGAGGGGCCGGGGCGGGCCGGCGGCAGGGTGGTGACGCGTCGGGGCGGCGGCGCGGCGCAGGGCGCGGCGCGCTCAGCGACAGAGGTGGCTGTCGGTGCGCATCAGGTCGATGCTGCGACGGCGGGTGAGCCCCGCGCTCGGCGTCATGGGGCGACTATACCCACTAACCCTGTAGGGATTGTCAAGCAGGCGGGGTGGCCCGGGCAGCACGAAGGGCCCGGCCGTGGCGGCCGGGCCCTTCGCGAGCGTGGAGGTGGCGGGAATCGAACCCGCGTCCTACGGAGCAGGACCAGGGCTTCTCCGGGTGCAGCCTGCTACGGGTTCCTCAGCTCCGCCGGTCACGCAGGCGAGCCGGCGCCGAGCCCAGTCGCTGTGCGATGTCCCGCACGACCCCGCGACCGGGCCGAGCGGTGGAGCCTCCTAGCGATGCCAGGTCCTAGGCCGGAGGCGGTCCTAGGCTGACAGACGCACTACTCGCTGTCAGGCAGCGAGAGCGACGTCGGTGCGCTTGATATTGGCACCTATTGGTTTGCCGGTCATGGTTAACGAGATCTTCCCGGCATCCTCGACCCGCTTCCCCTGGACGTACGTCCGCAGTCGAGACCTTTCACCCCCTGTGCAGTTGTGCTCGCCACCCTAGCAACCGACGGGCGTCCCCGTCTCTTCCCCGAGGACCTCCTCGTACGCGTCGACCTCCCGGACCGGCAGCGACGTCGGCAGCTCGAGGTGGTGCGCGAGCGAGGGCAGCAGGCCCGCGCCGCCGTACCGCTCCATGGTCCGCAGCTGCGCGACGACGTCCTCGCCGTAGCCGTGCCGTCCGACCCGTCCGTGGAAGTCGAAGCCGCCCGAGGCCCGCAGGGCGGCGGTGTCCCAGAGGACGCAGCCGGCGACCCACGCGACCTTGTACGCCACCCATCCCCGCGGCGGTACCTCGACGCGCGCGGCCAGGTGCACGACGTTCGCCGCGTTGTGCAGCCGCCACCGCTCCCACCCCGGCGTGCCCTTGCGGACCCGCTCGGGGACGACGGGGCCCTCCCACGGCTCGAAGGCGGCCTGCTCGTGCGGCCGGACGTCGCCGGCGTACGAGAGGCCGTCGAGCGCCATCCCCACGAAGCCGCAGCCGAGGGTCGCCAGGGCGTCGGCGAGCCGGGCCATCGCGCCCGGCTCGAGCAGGACGTCGTCGTCGAGCGCCAGGTGCTGCGGGCTGCGCACCCGGGACAGCAGGAAGTGCCGCTGCTCGGTGACGCCGCGCTTCTCCCGGCGGTGGTGCAGCTCGACCTCCCACCCGCGGTGCCGCAGGACCCGCAGGACGGCGGCCACCTCCGGGGCCTCGTACGAGGGCGCGGGGTCGCCCTGGTCGGCGAGCACGAGCCGGGCGGGCGCCTCCTGGGCCGCGAGCCCGGCGAGGGTGACGGCCAGCCCGGCGGGGCGCCCCCCGGTGGGGACGACGACGTCGATCACGCGAGCGGCTCCGGCTCGGTCGCGCCGCCGGGCAGCTCGAGGGTGCGCAGGGCGCGGACCCGCTCCAGCAGCCCGGTGGTGGAGCGGTCCTCGACGTAGTCGACGATGCGCACCTCGCCGCCGAGCTCGCGCACGAGCGGCGCCTCCTCGAGCATCGCCTCGGTGTAGTCGCCGCCCTTGACGTAGACGTCCGGGCGCAGCGCCCGCAGCAGGTCCGCCGGGGTGTCCCCGTCGAACTCCACGACGTGGTCCACCGCGGCGAGCCCGGCGAGCACGGCGACGCGGTCGCCCGCCGGGTTCACGGGCCGGTCGGGGCCCTTGAGCCGGCGCACGGACGGGTCGCTGTTGACGCCGACGACGAGCACGTCCCCCTGGCGGCGGGCCGCGTCGAGGTACGCGACGTGCCCGCGGTGCAGCACGTCGAAGCAGCCGTTCGTGAAGACGATGCGCCGCCCCATCGAGCGGTGCGTCGCGGCGAGGGCCGTGAGCTGCCCGGCGGCGACGACCGCCGACCCGGCCCGCAGCAGCTCGTCGTGCAGCTGCGGCAGGCGGCAGACGGCGGTGCCCGGCTGGCGGACCGCGACCGACGACGCGGCGCACCCCACCCGCGCCGCGTCGACCACGGGCGCGCCGGCCGCGAGCGCCAGCACCGCCCCGGCGGCGAACGTGTCGCCCGCGCCCGCCGGCGCGGCGCCGGCGACCGGGCGCACCGGCACGTGCACGCTCGAGCCCGGGGCGACGACCACCGCGCCGTCCGCGTCGAGGGTGACGACGAGGGTGGCCGCGCCGAGCCGCTCGCGCAGGGCGTCGCCGTGCTCGGCGACGAAGCCGAGCCGGTCCTCGCGGAAGGCGCGCAGCTCCGCCGCGCCGAGCACCGCCTCGACCTCCTCGGCGTCGGGCTTGACGAGGTCGGGGGCGAGGTCGGCCCAGCGCAGCGGGTCGTGCGCGTCGACGACGAGCAGCGCCCCCTCGGCCCGTACGGCCGCCACGAGCGCCCGGCGGACCTCCCCGGTGAAGAGCCCGGCGTCGTAGTCGGCCGCCAGCACCACGGGGCAGCCGGCCACGGCGCCGGCGAGGGCGCCCACGAGGTCGGCGACCGCGCCCGCCGGCGGCTCGACGGCGTCGCCGGTGTCGAAGCGGGCCACCACCTGCCCGTCCGCGCACACCCGGCGCTTGGCCACCGTGCGCCGGCCGGGGACCGTCAGGACCGAGCTCACGTCGACGCCGTCGCGGGCCAGCAGGTCGCGCACGAGCGCGCCCTCGGCGTCCTCGCCCACCACGCTCACGAAGCGCACCGCCGCCCCGAGGGCCGCGAGGCCCCGCGCGGCGTTGGCGGCCGCGCCCGGCGCGTCGGACTGCCCGTCGACCTCGACCACGGGCACCGGCCCCTCGCGGGACATCCCGCGGGGGCGGCCGTCGTACCAGGTGTCGAGGCAGGTCTCGCCCACCACGGCCACGCGCGTGCCGGCGAACCGGGCGAGCAGCGCGTCCCAGGCGGGCCGCTCCTCGCGGCCGGTGAGGTCGATGGTGCGGTCGTCCGTCACTCAGGCGGCCTTCCCGTCGAGCAGGCGCAGCGCGGCGTCGGCCACGTCCCGCGGGGCGATGTCCAGGCACTCGTGCCGGAACGGGCAGGTGAACGCCCGGCAGGGCGAGCACCAGGTGGGCCGGCGGAAGAGCGCGACCCGGGTCGTGCGGGGCTCGAACTGCCCCGGCTGCTCGGTGCCGGCGAAGAGCACGGCGAGGGGGGTGCCCAGCGCGTCGGCCAGGTGCATGCCGCCGGAGTTGTTCGTGACGGCGACCGCGGCGCCCTCGACGAGCGCCGCGAGCCCCGGCACGTCGAGCACCCCGGCGGCCCCGACCGCGCCCGGGGCCCCCGCGACGACCTCGTCGACGAGCGGCGCCTCCTTGGCCGAGCCGGCGACGACCACGTCGAGGCCCGCGGCGAGCAGCCGGCGGGAGACGTCGGCGAAGCCCGCCGGGGACCAGCGGCGCGACGAGCAGGACGCGCCGGGCAGCACCGCGGCGTACCCGCCCCGCACGCCGGCGCCGGAGAGCACCGCGGCGGTGCGCTCGCGGGCGGCGTCCGGGACCGTCAGCGCGAGGTGCGTGCCCTGCGCCGGGACGCCGAGCCGGTCGAGGAGGTGCAGCGCGCGGTCGACCTGGTGCAGGCCGTCGTCGGGCGAGGCCGCCCAGTGCGTGAGCAGCGCGCCGCCGAACTCCTTCGACATCCCCGCCCGCACCGGCACGCCGGCCAGGTGCAGGACGAACGCCGTCGGCCACGGCGACTGGGTGAACGAGGTCAGGACGACCGCGGCGTCGTACGCGCCCTCCCGCACCCGGGCGACGAGCCGCAGCTCCTCGGCGGGGTCCGGCGACACCCGGCCGGCGAGCTGCCAGGACGGCGAGTGCTCGAGCGTCCCGTCGACCTCGGGGAGCAGCGGCGCGACGGCGGCGCCGGCGGGCGCGGCCATGAGGTCCAGGCGCGCCCGCGGCGCGGCGGCGCGCAGCGCGCGCAGCGCCGGGCCGGCCATGACGACGTCGCCGAGGTTGTCCGTCCGCACGACGAGCAGGCGCTCGACGGCGGCCCAGTCCACCGGCGGCCCCGCCCACTCCCCCGGGTGCCTGCCGAGCCCGCGCTCGCGCGCGAGCGCGCGGTCGCCCTCGCCGTGCGGGGGCAGGGCGCGCGCGTCCCGGGGCAGGTCCCGGGGCAGGTCCCGGGGCGGGTCGAGGGGCACGTCGGGCACGCGGGGACGCTACCCGGGACGGACCGGTGCATCCCTCCCGGCGTGCCGGGGCGCCGCCGTGGCAGGGTGCGCAGGTCGTCGGCGGGGCGGGAGCGGGAGGTCCACGGGTGCGGGTGGCGGTGGTGACGGGGCGCTACGCCCGGCGCCTGGACGGCGTGGCGGACTACGTGGGGCGCCTCGCGGAGGTGCTGCCGGGCGCCGGCGTGGAGCCGGTCGTCGTCTCCGCCCGGGGAGCGGACGCGCCGTGCGTCGAGGCCTGCCGCTCGTGGGGGCCGCGCGGGGTGCTCGACGCCGCCCGCGCGGTCGCCGACCTGCGCCCCGACCTGGTGCACGTGCAGTTCGCCCCCTCGGCGTACGGCTTCTCCCCCGCGGTCGGCCTGCTGCCGGCGGCCCTGCGCGGGCTCGTCCGGGCGCCGCTCGTGACGACGCTGCACGAGTACGGCTGGTGGTCGTGGCCGCCGCGGGTGCCCGACGGCGCCTGGGCCCCGCTCGAGCGGCGCCGCCTCTGGGACCGCGAGACGCTCCTGCTGGGCCCGCGCTCCGCGGCCCTCGTCGCGACGAACGCCGAGCACGCCGGGCACGTGCGGGACCGGCTGGGCCGCGAGCCGGTGGTCGTGCCGATCGGCGCCAACGTGCCCGACCTGGGCGCCACCCGGGACGAGGCGCGGGCGCACGCCCGGGAGGCGTACGGCGTGCCGGAGTCGTCCCCGCTGCTGCTCTTCTTCGGGTTCGTCCACCCCGTCAAGGGCGTCCGCCAGCTCATCGACGCGCTCGAGGACCTGCGGCGCGACGCCGACGTGCGGCTCGTCGTCGCCGGCGGCTTCACCTCGCTCGCGCTCCCCGAGACCGAAGCACGCGCTTTCCGAGCGGAGCTCGAGCAGCGGGCGCGCGACCGGGGCGTCGCCGGCGCGGTGCGGTTCACCGGGCACGTCGCCGCCGCGGAGGTCTCCACGCTGCTGCACGCCGCCGACGCGGTCGTGCTGCCCATGACGGCCGGGGTGACCACGAAGAGCGGGGCGCTGCTCGCCGCCCTCGAGCACGGCGCGCCCGTGGTCGCCACCGCGGCCGAGCGCCCCGACCCCGACCTCGTCGACGGCCGTACGGTCGTCGTGGTCCCCGAGCGGCGCGACGCGGACGGGATCGCGCGCGGCGTCCGCCGGGTCCTCGGCGACCCCGCGCTGCGCGAGCGGGTGGCGCGCGGCGGGCGGGAGCTCGCGCTCGCCCGCTCCTGGCCGGTGGCGGCGCAGCGGCACGCGGCGCTGTACCGGGAGGTGCTCGGGTGAGCGGGGTGGGCGGCGGCAGCGAGGTCCCGGGGGCCCGGGACGCGAGGGACGTCCGGGACGTCCTCGTGGTGGAGCTGCTCGGCGGCTTCGGCGACCTGCTCCTGGCGCTGCCGGCGGTGCACGCGCTGGCCCGCTCGCACCCCGGCGCCCGGGTCGGCGTGCTCACCTTCACCCCGGGCGACGCGCTGCTGCGGCACGACCCGCACGTGCACCGGGTGCTCGCGACGTCGGACCACGCCGAGGGCGCGCCGCGGGCCGCGGTGGCCGCGGCGCTGGAGCAGCTCCGCCCCGACCTCGTGGTGACCACGACCACGTACGACGGCATCGCCGACCTGTGCCGCTCCACCGCCCCCTGGGCCGTGACCGACCTGTGGGCGGGCGCGCCGGACGGGCAGCGGGTCGACCGCCGCTTCCTCGAGCTGCTCGTCGCGGCCGGCGCGGTCCGCGAGGACCTGCACGACCTGCCGCTCACGGTGCACCTGGCGCCCGGCGAGCGCGCCCGCGGGGCGCAGGTCCTCGCCGCCGCGGTCGGGGACGGGCCCGGCGGGCCGCCCGTCGTGCTCGTGCCCGAGGCCGGCATGCCCGTCAAGGAGTGGCCGGCCGAGCGCTGGGCCGGGCTCGCCGACCGGCTGCGCCGCCGTGGCCGGCCGGTCGTCGCGGCGACCGCCTCGGGGACGAGCCCGGTGCCGGGGGTGCCCGGGCTGGCGCCGCAGGACCTGCGCGGGCTCGCGGCGGCGCTCGCCGCGGCCGGCGACCGCGGCGGGGCCGTCGTCGGCGCCGACACCGGGCCGGTCCGCCTCGCCACCGCGGTGGGGACGCCCGCGGTCGCCCTCGTCGGGCCGACCTCGGCGGGGCGCTACGGGCTCGACCCGCGGCAGGGCACGAGCCTGCAGGGGCTCCCGGGCTGCCCGGTGCGCCGGCCGCGGTCGATCACCGAGCAGGAGTGCTGGTGGAGCGCCGCCTGCCCGCTCACCGGTGGCGGGGGCCCGGCGTGCATGGCGGACCTCGGCGTCGACGAGGTGCTCGCGGCGCTGGACGGGCTCGAGCGCCCCCGCCGCGCGGGCGCCCTCCCGGCGGACGGTGGCGCCCCGCTGGGCCGTCCGGGTGCGCCCGGCTAAAGGGCAGGACGCCGCTCCCCCGGCGCGGGTACGGTCGGGGACCGTGAGCGGGTCGGGCGCGGTCCTGGGCTCGCCGGACGGCTCCCGCCCGCGCGAGCGCGCCGCCGTGCGCCTCGCCCGCGAGGTCGCGATCATCGCGCTCGCCATGCTCGCGTACCGGCTGGCGCGCCTCATCACCTCCGGCGAGGTCTCCGAGGCGCTGGGCAACGCCCGGCACGTCCTGCACCTCGAGGACCTCCTGGGCCTGCCGAGCGAGCTCGCCCTGCAGCGCGCCGCGCTGTCGTGGACCTGGCTGGTGGAGGCGGCGAACGTCTACTACGCGGTGGTGCACTTCCCCGCGACCGTCGCGTTCCTCGTGTGGACGTACGTGCGGCGCCGGGAGCGCTACCCCTGGGTGCGCAACACCCTCATCGGGCTCACCGCCGTCGCGCTCGCCGTGCACCTGTTCACCCCGCTGGCGCCGCCGCGGATGCTCGAGGGACTGGGCTTCGTCGACACCGGCGCCGTCCTGGGCCCCGCCGTGTACGGCCCGCCGGAGACCGACCACGTCACCAACCAGTACGCCGCGATGCCGTCGCTGCACGTCGGCTGGGCGGTCTTCGTCGCCCTCGGCCTGGTCGTCATGACCCGCGGCCGGTGGCGCTGGCTGTGGCTGCTGCACCCGGCGGTGACGGTGCTCGTCGTCGTCGCGACCGCCAACCACTACTGGCTCGACGGGATCGTGGCCGTCGTGCTGCTCGGCCTCGTCCTGCTCGCGCAGCGGCGACCGCGGCGGCGGCACCGGGTCGCGGCACCGCCGCCGCGGCTCCCGGTGCCGGCGCCGCGGGCCGGCGCCGACGACCCGTCGCGGGTGCTCGACCTCACCGAGGTCGAGCGCTGCCGCAGCGGCTGCCGGCGCCCCTGACCCCCGCCCCGCCCCGAGGGGCGCGGCCCCTCAGGCGACCTCGAGCACGAGCTTGCCGCGCACGTGCCCGGCCTCGCTCACCCGGTGCGCCTCGGCCGCCCCCTCGAGCGGCAGCACCTGCTCCACCTCGACCCTCAGCTGCCCGGCGTCGACGAGCCGGGACAGCTCGGCCAGGTCCGCGGGGTCGGGGCGGACGAAGACGTACCGCCCGCCGAGGCCGAGCACCTGCTGGGCGTCGACGACCGAGACGATGCGGCTCGGCGTGCTCACGAGCAGCGCGGACGCCTCGAGCGCGTCGCGCCCGGCGAAGTCCAGCGCGACGGTGACCCCGCCCGGGGCCGCGGCCCGCACGCGCTCGGCGAGCCCCTCCCCGTACGCGACCGGGGTCGCCCCCAGCGAGCGCACGAAGTCGTGGTTGCGCTCGCTCGCGGTGCCGACGACCTCCGCGCCGAGCACCCGGGCCAGCTGCACCGCGAGGCTGCCGACGCCGCCCGCGGCGGCGTGCACGAGGACCGTGTCGCCCTCGCGCACGCCGGCGGCGCGCAGGCTCTGCCAGGCGGTCAGCCCGGCCAGCGGCAGGCCCGCCGCCTCCGCCCAGCTCGCCCGCTCCGGCTTGCGCGCCAGGCTCCGGATCGGGGCGCTGACGAGCTCGGCGTACGTCCCGCCCTGGATGTGGTCCTTGCGGGCGTACGCGACGACCTCGTCGCCCGGGGCGAACTCCGTCACCGACGGGCCGACCCGCTCGACCACGCCCGCGAGGTCCCAGCCCGGCACCAGCGGGAAGTGCGACGGGAACATCCCCGCGAGGTAGCCCTCGCGGATGACCCGGTCCACCGGGTTGACGCCCGCCGCCCTGACCCGCACCAGGACGGCGTCGGGCGCCACCAGGGGGTCGTCGAGGTCCATCGGCCGCAGCACCTCGGGGCCGCCGTACTCCGTGATCGCCATCGCTCGCACGGGTCCCGTCCTACCGCAGCCGGCGGCGGGCGAACCTCAGGAGCGCAGGCGGACGTTGACCTGCTTGGTCTGGGTGAAGCCGGCGAGCATCCCCTCGAGCGAGACCTCGCGCCCGAGGCCCGACTGCTTGTAGCCGCCGTACGACTGCCCGGCGACCTGCCCGCCGCCCTGGTTGACCTGGACCCACCCCGCCTCGAGGCGGTGCGCCGTGGTGAGGGCCTCGTCGAGGTCGTGGCTCCAGACGTACGCCGCCAGGCCGTAGTGCGTGTCGTTGGCCATCCGGACCACGTCGTCGACGTCGCGCCACGGCACCACGACGACCACCGGGCCGAAGACCTCCTCGCGCATGAGGCGGAAGTCGTTGCCGGGGGCGGTGAGGACCGTCGGGGTGAGGTAGTAGCCCTCGGTGAGCGGCCCCTCGGCCGGGGCGCTGCCGCCGAGCACCGCGGTGAGGCCCTCCTCGCGGCCGGCGTCGAGGTAGCCGCACACCGACGAGAACTGCTGCTCGTTGATGATCGCGCCCATGTCGGTCGCCTCGTCGAGCGGGTCGCCGACGGTCCAGGTGCGCAGCCGCTCGACGAGGCGCCCGAGCACCTCGTCGTGGACGTCCTCGTGCAGGAAGACGCGCGAGCCGGCGGTGCAGCTCTGGCCCTGGCGGCTGAACCGGGCGGACAGCAGCAGGCCGTCGACGAGCTGGTCGTCGACCCCGGACGGGAAGACGATCGAGGGGTTCTTGCCGCCGAGCTCGAGCGACACGTGCGCGAGCCGCTCCGCGGCGCTCACGGCGACCCGCTTGCCGACCTCCGTGGAGCCGGTGAAGGACACCTTGTCGACGCCCGGGTGGGCCACGAGCGGCGCGCCGGCCTCCTCGCCGGTGCCGGTGACGACGTTGAGCACGCCCGGCGGCAGGTGCTCGGCGCAGAGCTCGGCCAGGCGCAGGATGGTCAGCGGGGCGTCCTCCGCGGCCTTGAGCACCACGGTGTTGCCGGCGGCCAGCGCCGCCGGGACCTTGAAGCCCGCGATCATGAGCGGGGAGTTCCAGGGCAGGACGCCGCCGACGACCCCGAGCGGCTCGAGCCGGGTGTACTGCAGCTGGTCGTCCCCGGCGGGCAGCACCGTGCCCTTGACCTCCCCGGCGACGCCGGCGAAGTAGCGGAACAGCGCCGCGAGGAACGCGGCCTCCGGGCGGGCCTGGGTGCGCAGGGCGTTGCCCGTGTCGAGCGCGGTGAGGCGGGCCAGCTCCTCCTGGTGCTCCTCGACCGCGTCGGCGATGCGCCCGAGGGCGCGCTGGCGGACGGTGAAGTGCTGCGCCCGCCAGGCGGGGAACGCCGCGCGGGCCGCGCGCACCGCGCGGTCGACGTCCTCGGCCCGGCCCCGCGGCACCCGGGCGACGACCTGCCCGCGCCGGGACGGCGTCGTGACGTCGGCCCACTCCCCGGCCGCGGCCCCCACCCGCTCGCCCCCGACGAGCATGAGGTGGGTCGCGGGGGCGGCCCCGGCCGCGCTGGTGCCCTGCGCCACGTCGGTGCCTGCCGCCACGTCCGCTCTCCCCTGCTCGCTGGGTGGGTGCTGCCCGGTCCCCGGGGCGACGGCCCTCGGGGTGCTGGTCCTCGGTGCTGGTCCTCGGGGTGCTAGTCCTCGCGGCCGCGGCGCGCCATCGCCCGGTCCGCCTCGCGCTTGGCCTGCCGCTCGGCGAGGGCCTGGCGCTTGTCGTAGTTCTTCTTGCCGCGCGCCACCGCGATCTCCACCTTGGCGCGCCCGTCCTTGAAGTAGAGCGAGAGCGGGACGAGCGTCAGCCCCGCCTCCTGCGTCTTGCCGATCAGGCGCTCGATCTCGCGCCGGTGCAGCAGCAGCTTGCGCGGGCGCCGCGGCTCGTGGTTCGTCCACGTGCCCTCGGCGTACTCCGGGATGTGCACGCCCTGCAGCCACGCCTCGCCGCGCTCGACCACCGCGTAACCGTCGACCAGCGACGCGTGCCCGGCCCGCAGCGACTTCACCTCGGTGCCGACCAGCACCAGGCCCGCCTCGACGGTGTCCTCGATGTGGTAGTCGTAGCGCGCCTTGCGGTTCTGGGCCACCATCGTGCGCCCCTCGGCCTTCGCCGCCGCCTTCGCCTTGGCCCCCTTCACCGCCACGCCGTCACCGGCCTGGTCGTCGGCGTCGTCATCGGGGAGGGAGGGAGCACCCGGGGAGTGTACGGCGCCACCGGCTCCAGGCGGGCGCGCACCGGACGCCCCCCACCGCCGCGATCGTGCACGGACGGCGGCCGTGGCGGCCGCGACGACGCGCAGCCCGGGTGGCCCCAGGACCCGCGGCGCCGTCTGCGCATGATCGCGGCGGGCTCTGCCGGCAGCGGCCCCGCGGGCGGGTGCGCACCCGGACGCCCCACCGCCCTGGACGGGCACGAGCGGGGACCGCCGCGCGGGGGGCACCGGCCGCGCCGGGCGGCGTACCGGCCCGCGGGCTACAGGTAGGACATCGGGTCCTCGGGGGACCCGTCGACGTAGATGCTGAAGTGCAGGTGGCAGCCCGTCGAGTTGCCTGTGGTGCCGACGCTGGCGATCGACTCGCCCTGGGAGACCTGCTCGCCGGGGCCGACCCGGAAGCCGCCGCTCTCGATGTGGCTGTAGAGGCTGACGACGCTCTCGCCGTCGATGATCCCGTGGTCCACGGCGACCTGGTACCCGTAGCCGCCCCGGTACTCGGCCCACACGACCTCGCCGGGCGCGGTCGAGCGGATCGACGTGCCGCAGGGGGCGCCGAAGTCGGTGCCGTCGTGCAGCTTGTAGATGCCGGTGACCGGGTTGGTGCGCATGCCGAACGGCGAGGTGATGCCGTACGAGACGGGGCGCTCGAAGCCGCTGCTCGAGCGCGACGCGCGCGGCGGCTCGTCCTCCCGGTCCGCCGACGAGCCGCCCGACGAGGAGCTGCCCGACGAGCCGGAGGACGACGACCCGGAGGACGACGACCCGGAGGACCCGCTCCCGGACGAGCGCTCCCGCTCGGCCTCCTGCGCCGCCGCGGCGGCCGCCTCGGCGGCGGCACGGCGCTCCGCGGCCTCGCGCTCGGCGCGCGCCTTGGCGGCGCGGGCGCGCTCGACGAGCACGGCCTGCAGCCGGGACCGCTCGGCCTCGAGCTCGGCGAGGCGCCGCTGCTCCCCCGCCCGCTCGCGCTCGACCACCGCCGCCGCGGCGGCGCGGCGAGCGACGAGGCCCTCCACCTCCGCCTGGGCGGCGCGGGCCTGCTCCTCGAGCCGGCGGACCCGCTCGAGCTGCTCCTCGGCCTCGGCCTTGAGCCGCTCGGTGCGCTCGCGGTCCTCGGTCAGCGAGGCCCGGTGCGCCGACACCCGGCCGCGGTCCGCGGCGAGCTCGTCGAGCGCGTGGTCGCTGGAGCGGACCACCTCGCGCAGCATCGCGAGCCGGTCGGTCAGGTCGTCCGGGGTCTGCGCCTCCAGGACGACGGCGACCTCGCTGAGGGCGCCGCGCTGGTACGTCTCGCTGGCCATCGCGCCGATCGTCGTGCGGCGCTGCGCCATGCCCTCCTCGAGCCGCTGCAGCTCCCGCTGCGCCGCCCGCAGCCGCTTCTGCGCCCGCTCGAGCTCGCGCTCGAGCTCGCCGACGCGGGCCTGCGCGGCGACGATCCGGCCGTGCGCCGCGGCGACCCGGGCGCGCGCGGGCCCCAGGTCGGCCTCCGCCGAGCGCAGGTCGAGCACCGCGCGCGCCAGCTCGGCGTCGGTCTCGGCGAGGTCGTGGCGCAGCTGCTCCACCGACGCGTCGACCGCCGCCTTGCGCTGCACGGCGTCGTCGGCCGCGGCGGGCACGACGACGCCGAGGGTGATCGCGGTGGCCACGGCGACGAGGCCGACCGGTCGTGCACGCATCCGGGGCTGCTCCTGACGGACGAGGGGGTCCTCCGTGCGAGGGCACCGGCTGGGGGCGGCCGGCGGGCCATGCCTACCAGCGCCCTAGCGCCCGTGTCGCCGTACGACCTGCAGACTTGCCCTGCTCTTTGCCCTACTGCACGTGTTTCGTTATGTCCGGAGCGTCGACAGCAGCCCCAGGCGTCACACGCGCAGGTAGCGGCGGAGGGTGACCCAGGAGGCCACGACGCCGAGCAGCACGCCCAGCACGACGACCCCGGCGGCGGTCCACCACGCCACGCCGGTGTCGATCCAGTCGATCGACGGGATCGCCTCGACGGCCCGGCCCTGGATGACGACCTGGGTGAACAGCACCGCGAGGCCGCCGGCGACCAGCCCGCCGACGAGGCCGGAGACGGCGCCCTCGAGCACGAACGGCAGGCGGATGTAGAAGTTCGACGCGCCGACGAGCCGCATGATGCCGGTCTCGCGCCGGCGGCTGAGCGCCGCCAGGCGGATGGTCGTGCCCATCATGATGATCGCGGCGACGAGCATGACGGCGGCGAGGCCGAGGGCGAACTGGGTCATCCGGTTGAGCAGGTTGAACAGCGGCTCCAGGACCTCCTTCTGGTCCTGGACCCGGTCGACCCCCGGCGCGCCCGCCACCTGCTCGGCGACCACGGCGTACTCGTCGGGGTCCACGAGCGCCACGCGGTAGGACTCCGGCAGGCTCTCGGCCGAGACGGACTCCACGAGCGCGCTGTTGTCGTCGTACTGCTCGCGGAAGTTCTCGTAGGCCTCCTCCTTGGACTCGTAGAAGACCTGCTCCACCTCCGGCAGCCCCTCGAGCTGCGTGCGCAGCGCCTCGCGCTGCTCCTGCGTGACCTCGCCGCCGGCGCAGCCGGGCGAGTCCGAGGGCACGGCGCCGCAGAGGAAGACGGAGACCTCGACGCGGTCGTACCAGTAGTCCTTGGTCTCCTGCACCTGCGCGTTGAGCAGCACGGCGGCGGCGACGAACGTCAGCGAGACGGCCGTCGTGACGACGACGGCGATGGTCATCGCGAGGTTGCGCCGCAGGCCGATGCCGATCTCCGAGGCGACGAACTGGGCTCTCACAGGGTGGTCCTCCGGGTCAGCGGGAGTAGCCGTACACGCCGCGCGACTCGTCGCGCACCACGTGCCCGGCGTCGAGCTCGACGACGCGCTTGCGCATCTGGTCCACGATGTCGTCGTCGTGGGTGGCCATGACGACGGTCGTGCCGGTGCGGTTGATGCGGTCGAGCAGCTTCATGATCCCGACGGAGGTCGTCGGGTCGAGGTTGCCGGTCGGCTCGTCGGCGATGAGCAGCGCCGGGCGGTTGACGAAGGCGCGCGCGATGGCCACGCGCTGCTGCTCGCCGCCGGACAGCTCGTCGGGGCGCCGGTCCTCCTTGCCGGCCAGGCCCACGAGGTCGAGCACCTCCGGCACCACCGCGCGCACGGTCGAGCGCGGGCGCCCGATGACCTCGAGGGCGAAGCCGACGTTCTCGGCCACGGTCTTGTTCGGCAGCAGCCGGAAGTCCTGGAACACGGTGCCGATGCGGCGGCGCAGCGCGGGCACCTTGCGGTGCGACAGGCGCGCGACGTCCTGGCCGTCCACCGTCACCGTGCCGGACGTGGCGGTCTCCTCGCGCAGCACGAGGCGCAGGAAGGTCGACTTGCCCGACCCGGACTGCCCCACGATGAAGACGAACTCCCCGTCCGCGACCTCGAGGGTCACGTCCTCCAGCGCCGGGCGCACCTGCGTCGGGTAGCGCTTGGTCACGGAATCGAAGCGGATCACGGTCGCATCACGGTCGTCCACTGTAGGCGCGCCGGGCGCTCGGCGGGTCCACCCGCGCCCCTGCGGGTACCGTCGGAGGGGTGGCGACGGGCCGTGACCCGGCGCCCGGGGAGGCTGCCGTGGGCTGGAGGCGGGACCTGGCGTGCGCGCGCTGCGGCGGCAGGGTCGCGGACGGTGGCTGCCCGGCGTGCCGGCGGCTGCGCGCCACCCCCGGCGGGCCGCCGCGCGAGGCGGTGGCGGCGCTGCTGGCGGTCCTCGCGCTGGCCCTCGCGGCGCTCGGCCTCGAGGCCGGTCTGGTGCCCGCCGCGCCCTGAGCGGGGCTCAGGCCTTCTCCGCCTGGCGCCGCCAGCGGATGCCGGCCTCGATGAACCCGTCGATGTCGCCGTCGAGGACGGCCTGCGGGTTGCCCGTCTCGACCTCGGTGCGCAGGTCCTTGACCATCTGGTACGGGTGCAGCACGTACGAGCGCATCTGGTTGCCCCACGAGCCGCCCGAGTCGCCCTTGAGGGCGTCCATCTCGGCCTTCTCCTCGCGGCGGCGCACCTCGAGCAGGCGCGACTGGAGCACCCGCAGCGCGGCCGCGCGGTTCTGGATCTGCGACTTCTCGTTCTGGCAGGACACGACGATGCCGGTGGGCAGGTGCGTGATGCGCACCGCGGAGTCCGTCGTGTTGACGCTCTGCCCGCCGGGCCCGCTGGAGCGGAAGACGTCGATGCGGATGTCGGTCTCGGGGATGTCGATGTGGTCGGTGGTCTCGGTCACCGGCAGCACCTCGACCCCGGCGAAGGAGGTCTGGCGGCGCCCCTGGTTGTCGAACGGGCTGATGCGCACCAGCCGGTGCGTGCCCTGCTCGACCGAGAGGGTGCCGTACGCGTAGGGCACCTTGACCGCGAAGGTGGCCGACTTGATGCCGGCCTCCTCCGCGTACGAGGTGTCGTAGACCTCCGACGGGTAGCCGTGGCGCTCGGCCCAGCGCAGGTACATCCGCATGAGCATCTCGGCGAAGTCCGCGGCGTCCACCCCGCCCGCCTCGGCGCGGATCGTGACGAGCGCCTCGCGCGGGTCGTAGTCGCCGTTGAGGAGGGTGCGCACCTCGAGCTCGGACACCGCCTTGTGCAGCGCGGCCAGCTCGACCTCCGCCTCGGCGAGGGTGTCCGCGTCGTCCTCCGCCTCGGCGAGCTCCACGAGCACGGGCAGGTCGTCGACGCGCCGGCGCAGGTCCTCGAGGCGGCGCAGCTCGCCCTGGACGTACGCCAGGCGGCTGTTGACCCGCTGGGCGTGCTCCTGGTCGTCCCACAGGTCCGGCGCGGCGGCCTGCTCGTTGAGCTCGGCGAGCTCGCGGCGCAGCGCGTCGACGTCGACGACCGCCTCGATGCTCGCGAGCGTCGTCTCGAGGTCCTTGAGCCGCGCGGGGAAGTCGGTCGCCACGTCGGTCGAGGGTACGGCACCGGCGCGCCCCGCCCGGGGGCGCGCCGGTGCCGTGCCCGGCGTCGCCGCGGCGCCGCCGCGGCGGGCGGGCTCAGCGCCCGGCGAGCTGCTGGGCGAGCAGCGGCGGGAGCAGCAGCTCGGCCTTGCCCGGCCGGTCGGCCGCCGCGAGCGCCCGCGGGGCGTCGGCGAAGGGGACCGCGTCGGGCGCGCAGCGCGTGCCCGCGGCCGGCAGGGCGCCGCGCAGCAGGTACGCCGACACCTTCGCGTCGACGCAGGAGCTGGCGAAGAGCGAGGTGTGGCCCTGGCCGTCGAGGGTGAGCAGCCGGCTGCCCGGCAGGCGGCGGGCGGTGCTCACGGCGTCCTGGTAGCGCGTCGCCGGGTCGTACCGCGTGCCCACCACGAGGACGGGGTCGGCGGTCGGCACGTCGAACGGGCCGGCGTACCGGTCCGGGCCCTGGCCGGGCCAGCTCTGGCACACGCTCGACAGCCAGCCCCAGGCGCGGCCGAAGTACGGCCAGCGGCGGTCGGCCTCGGCGGTCGCCCGGCGCCAGGCGGCGTACGTGGCGGGGTTGTCGCTGTCGCTGCAGATGACCGAGGGCGCGCCCTCCACGACGTTGTCGTACTCCTCGGCGCGAGCGGACGAGCGCTCGACGCCGAGGGCCGCGCGCAGGTCCGCGAGGGCGCTGCCGGCGCCGGCCGCCGAGCTCGCGCGCCCCCGGGTCAGCTCGTCGAGCACCTGGTAGAGCTCGGCGAGCGCCGGCCACTCCGCCGGGTCGTAGAGGGCGCCGAGCGTCAGCGAGACGAGCTCGTTGTAGGTGAAGGGCACGGTGCCGCCCTGCCCGTCGGGCAGCTGCGCCGGCTCCGCGCGCAGCCGCGCCGCGAGCCGGTCGAAGCGCCGCTGCGGGTCGCCGGCGGAGAAGAGGCAGCTCTCGCCGCCGGCGTCGCACAGGGCGAGCATGCGGCGCAGGGTCTCGTACGCCCCCTGGTCGCTGCGCAGCCGCACGTCGACCGGCACCCGCTCCCCCGACCCGTCCACGCCGGTCGTCCACTGCACCGGGTCGATGACGCCGTCGACGACGACGGCCCGGACGCGGGAGGGGAACAGGGCGGCGTACGTCGAGCCGACGAAGGAGCCGTACGAGTAGCCGGCGAAGGTCGTGCGGCGGTCGCCGACGGCGCGGCGCAGCAGGTCCATGTCGCGGGCGACGTCCGCCGTCGTGACGTGGTCGATGACGGCCCCGGCGCGCTCGGTGCAGGCCGCCGCGATGCGGCGGTCGGCCGCGATCCACTGGCGCTCCTCGGCGGGCGTCACCGGGAACGGCACCGGCGCGGTCGCCGCGAAGGCGTCGTCGAGGCTCTCGAAGCAGCGGACCGGGGTGCTGCGGGCGATGCCGCGCGGGTCGAACCCGACGAGGTCGAAGCGGGCCCGGACCTCGTCGCTGTAGAGCGAGGTCGCGACGCCGCGGACGAAGTCGACGCCGGAGCCGCCCGGGCCGCCCGGGTTGAGGAACAGCGTGCCGATGCGCCGCGCCGGCTGCGTCGCCGGCACCTTGGCGAGCGCGAGGGCGATCGTCCGGCCGCGGGGCCGGTCGTAGTCCAGCGGCACCCGCGCGGTCGCGCACTGCACCCCGTCGCCGCACGGGCGCCAGCGCAGGACCGGCGTCGCGGCGGCCGCGACCTGCGCGGCCGCGAGGGCCTGCTCCGAGGCCGGGGCGGTGCGCGGCGCGGGGGCCGGGGCCTGGGCCCGCGTCGGGGCGGCGGCCGCGGGGACGACGGCGGCGAGCGGCGCGGCGAGCGCGGCCGCCAGGCCGGCCGCCGCGGCGGCGAGGAGCGGGCGCCGGGTGCGGCGCGCGCGCAGGGACGGACCAGCTGGGCTCATGGGATCCCCCGGGCGGGCCGGGGCCGACCCCCGGCGACGGGCGGGACCCTACGCGAGCCGGGCACGCAGCGGCTACGCCTCCTCGACGCTGCGTGGCCGCCGGTCCCGGGGGTCGGGCCGGCCTCAGACGAGCGGGTCGGCCGTCTCCTCCGACCCGCGGCGCTCCAGGACCGTCGTCGGCGCCGCGTCGGGCACCTCGGTGCGCGCCTCGGAGTCCTCGAGCACCACCTCGGCCTGCTCCTGCGGGTCGTCGCTGCCGACGGTGCCCTCCTCCGGCAGCAGGCTCGCCCGCGTCGCGGTGCGCTGCGCGTCGCGCGCGCGGTCGTGCTCGCCGGCGGCCGTCGGGCCGTCGGGCTGCGTGCGCGGGTCGGCGGGCGCGGTGCCCTCGGGGCTGGTGGGGGTCATGGTCGCGGCCTACCCCGGCCCGCGGCGGACGACACGGCGCCGCCGCGACGGCCCGCGGCGCGCGCGACGGCGCCGCCCGGCCCGACGGGGGTGTCGGACCGGGCGGCGCCGGAGCGGCCCGGGGGGCGGGCCGGGGTGGAGCGGGCTCGGGGACGAGCGGGCTCAGGGACGAGCGGGCTCAGGGACGAGCGGGCTCAGGGACGAGCGGGCTCAGACGCGGCGCAGGTAGACGCCGCGGGTCCAGAGCTTGACCTTGCGCACGACGTCACCGGTGCGCGGGGCGTGCCAGACGTAGCCGCCGCCGGCCCACACGGCGACGTGGTAGATGCCGCCGGAGTTGCGGAAGAAGACGAGGTCGCCGGGGCGCACCGTGCTCCAGCCGACGGGCTTGGTCGCCGCGAACTGGTCGCGCGAGGTGCGGGGGATGCGCTTGCCGAGCTTGGCGTACACCCACTGGGTGAGGCCGGAGCAGTCGAAGCGGGTCGGGCCCGCCGCGCCGTACACGTAGGGCATGCCCGCGCGGGTCGCGGTCACGGCGACGACGCGGTTGCCGAAGGCCGTGGCGGGGGCGGCGGCGCTCGCGCGCTCCGGGGCGACGGTGCCGAGCATGCCGCAGAGCGCGGCCGTGAGGACGGCGAGGACGACGAGGCGCAGGGCGGCCGCGCGCGGACGTGCAGGGACGACGGCGGTCATGGGTTTCTCCTCCGGTGTCGCCTGCGGAGGAGGACCTGTCGGGTTCGGGCACCGAGGACGCCCGGCCGCCGGTCGGCGGCTTCACCCCGAGGGGCGCTCGCGCGCCCCGCACTGCTCGGGTCCCCCGCTCCTGCCGCGCGGGGTGTCGTAGCCCCGGGACGGCGGCAGGACTCGGCGTCCGCCCGGGCGTGCCGCCCGGCCGGGCAGCGACTCCCGTACCTTCGACGACGTCCGGCCATGCCTCGAGCACGCGCGGGTCAAGGGCCGGTCAAGCCGGGTCAACTCTTGGTGCAGGAGCCGCTCCCAGGGGTTTCCCGAGCGCCCGTACGGGTGTCGGGGTCCGCCCTCCCGCCGGCCCGTCCACCTCGCGCACGCCTGTGGACGACGGACCGCGCGGCCGCGCTGCGCGCCCCACGATGGGCCCCGGCGCCGGAGGGGCCGACGCCGGGAGGAGCCCTGCGTGCGCGTGCTGCTGACGGTGCTGGGACCGCGGCCGGGCCGCCACGGCGGGACGGGCCCGGCGGGCGGGACGCCCCCGGACCCCGTCGACGTCGCGGTCGAGGCGCCCGCGGGCACCCGGTGGTCGGCCCTGGCCGGGCCGCTCGCGGCGGCCGCGGCGGGTGCGCAGGGAGGTGCGGGCGCAGGTGCAGGGGCAGGGGCAGGGGCCGAGGCCCACGTCGCGGGGCGTCCGCTGCGCGGCGACGACCTGCTCGGGGCGCCACCGCTGGTGCACGGCGCGGTGGTGGTCCTCGGGCCGGCGCCCCGGGACGCACCGCCGGCGGTGCTGCGCGCGCTCGTCGTCGCAGGTCCCTCGAGCGGCCGGGTCCTGCCGCTGCCGCCCGGCACGCACCTGCTGGGCCGCTCCGCGCGGTGCGCGCTGCGCCTCGACGACCCCGACGCCTCCCGGGTGCACGCGCGCGTGCGCGTCGGCCCGGCCGGGGTCGAGGTCGCCGACGCGGGCTCCACGAACGGGACGCGCATCGACGGGCGCGAGGTCGACGGCTGGGCGCCCTGGCCGCCCGGGGCGTCCCTGCAGGTCGGGGCCGGCTCGCTGGAGCTGGTCGTCGACGGGCCGGCGCCGGCGGTCGTACGGCCCGACGGCGCCGGCGGCGTCGAGGTGAACCGGCCCCCGCGCCTGGCCGCGCAGCCGGGCCGCGCGCGGGTCGTCCTGCCGGTCCCGCCGCAGCCGCGCCGGACCGCGCCGCCACCGGTCCTGGCCGTGGTGGCGCCCCTCGTGCTCGGGGGCGTGCTGGCGCTCGTGCTGTCCCCGCTGCACGCCCTGCTGCTCCTGCTGTCCCCGGTGCTGCTGCTCGGGGGGTGGCTCGGCGAGCGCCGGGCGGCGCGGCGCGAGCACCGCGCGGCGCTGGCGGCCCACGCGGGCGCCCGCGACGCGGCGCTGGACCGCCTCGACGCTGCGGTGGCCGACGACGCGGCGCGCCGGCGCGCCGAGGCGCCCGACGCCGCCCGGCTGCTGCTCGCGGCGACGGGCCCGTCCACGGGGCTGTGGGTACGCCGCCCCGGCGACCCGGACGCGCTGCTCGTGCGGCTCGGCACGGGCGACCTGCCCGCCCGCGTCGACGTCGAGGGCGAGCCGCCCGCGCCGCCCGTCGCCCGCGCCGTACCGCTCACCGCGCGGCTCGCGGACGTCGGCGCCCTGGGCCTGTGCGGGCCCCGCCCCGCGGTCGACGCGCTGGCCCGGCACGTGGTCGGCCAGGTGGCGACCGCGCACCCGCCGCACGACGTGCGGGTGGAGGTGCTCACCACCCCCGACCGGGTGGACGCCTGGTCCTGGACCCGTTGGCTGCCGCACGCCGGTGGCCGGGGGCCGGCGGGCGGGCCCGACGTCGAGGAGCGGCTGCGCGCGCTGCTCGAGCTGCTCGACGCCCGGGCGGCGGCCGCCGGCGGGGGTACGGGCGCCCGGCTGGGACCGGCAGGACCGGCGGTGGTCGTCGTGCTCGACGGCGCGGCCCGCCTGCGCCGCCTGCCGGGCGTCGCGCGCCTGCTCGCGGACGGGCCGGCGCGCGGGGTGCACGCGGTCTGCGTCGAGGAGGAGCGCGCGGCCCTCCCGGGCGAGTGCGGGGCCGTCGCGGTGCTGGAGGAGGCATCGCCCGGGGCGACGGGGCCCGAGGGCACGGGGGCCGGGCGGACGGGGGCCGGGGCGACCGGAGCCGCAGGGACCGGCGGCGCCGGCGGACGGGCCCCGTACGCCGCGGGCGGCGCCGTGCGCGCCGCGGGCGCGCTGCGGCTCGAGGTCGCCGGGCACCCCGCCGTCACCGGCACCGCGGACCTCGTCGACCCGGCGTGGGCCGAGCGGCTCGCACGGGCGCTGGCCCCGCTGCGCGACGCGGCGCCGCCGTCGGGGGCCGCCGCGCTGCCCGGCGCCGTGCGCCTGCTGGACCTGCTCCCGCCCGCCGCGACCGACGCCGAGGGGCTCGCCGCGCGCTGGGCGGCCCGCGGCGGCTCGACCGCGGCCGTGCTCGGGCGCACCGCCGACGGCCCGTGGGTCCTCGACCTCGTGGCTGACGGCCCGCACGCGCTCGTCGCCGGCACGACGGGCTCGGGCAAGTCCGAGCTGCTGCAGGCGCTGGTGGCCTCGCTCGCCGTGGGCAACCGCCCGGACGAGCTGAGCCTGGTGCTCGTCGACTACAAGGGCGGCAGCGCCTTCGCCTCCTGCGCCGCGCTGCCGCACACCGCCGCGGTGCTCACGGACCTGGACGGCGCCGGGACCGAGCGGGCGCTCGCCTCGCTCGGCGCCGAGGTCCTGCGCCGCGAGCGCCTGCTCCACGAGCACGGCGCGGCGGACCTGGCGGCGTACCGCCGGGCGCCCGGGGCGCCGCCGCTGCCCCGGCTGCTGCTCGTCGTCGACGAGTTCGCCACGCTGGCCGAGGAGCTGCCGGACTTCCTCGGCGGCCTCGTCGGGGTCGCGCAGCGCGGTCGGTCGCTCGGGGTGCACCTCGTCCTCGCGACGCAGCGCCCCGGGGGTGCGGTGAGCCCCGACGTCCTCGCCAACACCGCCCTGCGCATCGCGCTGCGCACGAGCGACGCCGGCGAGTCGCGCGACGTCGTCGAGGTCCCCGACGCGGCGCTGCTGCCCCGCGACCGGCCGGGGCGCGCGGTCGTGCGACCGGGCGCCGGCGAGCACCTGCTCGTGCAGGCCGCGCGGGTGTCCGGCCGCGCACCGACCCCCGGGCCGCAGGGCGTCGTGGTCGCGCCGGTCCGGCCGGGGGCCGCCCCCGCGGCGACCGCCGCCCGCGGGCAGGGCGACGTCGAGGACGACGGCCCCACCGACCTGGAGCAGGTCGTCGCCGCCTGCGCGGGCGCGGCGGCGGCGCTCGGCATCGCCCCCGCCACCGGCCCCTGGCTGCCGCCGCTGCCGGACGACCTGCCGCTGGCGGCGCTGCCGCAGCCGGGCTCGCGCGGGCTGCCCTTCGCGCTCTCCGACGTCCCCCAGCAGCAGAGCCGGCGCGTCGAGCAGGTCGACCTGGACGACGGGCGGCACTGGCTCGTCGCGGGCGGGCCGCGCAGCGGGCGCACCGGCGCGCTCCTCGCCGTCGCGGCGCAGGCGGGTCGGCTCGGGCCGCAGCGGGTCCACGTGCACGTCCTCGACGGGGCGTGCGGCCCGGCGGACGGGCTGGCCGCTCTGACGGGCCTGCCCGGGTGCGGCGCCGTGGTGCGCGCCGACGAGCCGGAGCGGGCCGCCCGGCTCGTCGCGCGGCTGCTCGACGAGGTGGCGCGACGGCGCGCGCTGCCCGACGGCGGCGCGGGGCTGCCGCGGCTGCTGCTGCTCGTCGACGCCTGGGAGGGGCTCACCGCCGCGCTCGAGCCGATCGAGCACGGCCGCGCGGTCGACGACCTGCTGCGCCTGCTCCGCGAGGGCCCGGCCGCCGGGCTCCGCGCCGTCGTCACCGGCGACCGGTCCTGCCTCACCGGCCGGGTGGCCCCGCTGCTGACGCACCGCCTCCTCCTGCGCTTCGCCGACCCCGGCGACGTCGCCCTGGCCGGGGTCTCCCCCCGCGCCCTGCCCGCGGCCCTGCCGCCGGGGCGCGGCCTGCTCGCCGCCGGCGCCGTGCTCACGCAGGTCGCCCGCGCCGGCACCGGGGACGACGTGGTCCGGGCGTGCCGGGCGGCGCTCGGCGGGGCGACCGGGGCGACCGGGGCGACCGGGGCGCCGCGCCCGCTGCGGGTCGACCCGCTCCCCGCGCGGGTCTGCGCGCGCGACGCGCTCGCCCTCGGCGCGCCGGACGGCACCGGGGCCTGGTGGGCGCTCGTCGGCGCGGGCGGCGACGAGCTGTCCCCCCGCGGCGTCGACCTCGCCGAGGACGGCCCCGCGGTGGTGGCCGGCCCCCCGGGCAGCGGGCGGTCCACCGCCCTGGTGACGGCGGCCGGGCACCTGCTGGCCGCGGGGCGCCGGGTCGCCGTGGTCGCGCCGCGGAGCTCGCCGCTGGCGGCGCTCGGCGGGGCGGGCGCCCGCGTGGTCGCGGCCGGGGACGAGCCGGCGCTCGCCCGCCTGCTCGCCGAGGACCCCTCGCCGCTGGCCGTCGTGGTCGACGACGTCGAGCACCTGCTGGGCACCGGCGCCGACGACCTGCTCTGCGCCGCGCTGCGCCCGGGCGCCGGCCCGGCCCGGCACCTGCTGCTCGCGGGCGACGCCGCGGTGCTCGCGGGGGCGTACCGGGGGCTGGCCGTCGAGGCGCGCCGGTCCCGCACCGGGCTGCTGCTGCGCCCCGGCGGCGGGCTGGAGGCCGACCTGCTCGGCGTGCGCGTGCCCCGGGGCGTCGACGGCCGGCCCGGGCGCGGGGTCCTCGTGCGGCGCGGGCGGGCCGCGCCGGTGCAGGTGGCCCTGCCCGACCCGCTGCCCCGGCCGACGGACGGCGTCGAGCGCATCCAGCGCGTCGAGCGCGCCCCGCGCGCCGCGCAGGCCGTCGCGTGACCCCGGCGGCCGCGCCCGGGGCGGTACCCTCGACGCTCGGTCGAGGGGGCCGGCTCCTGCCGGTCCCGACGGGAGGCTCCGTGGAGACGACGACCGCCTGGCAGCGCGCCGGGGCGGCCGCGGTGCACGTCTACACCGCGAGCGGGGCGGTCCTCGCGCTGCTCATCGTCCTGGCGGCGATCGACGGCGACGTCGAGCGCGCCCTGTGGCTCGGGCTGGTGGCGCTCGTCGTCGACGGCACCGACGGGATGCTCGCGCGCCGCATGCGGGTGAAGGAGCGCATCCCCCAGTTCGACGGTGCGCGGCTGGACGACATCGTCGACTACCTGACGTACGCCTTCGCGCCGGTCCTGCTGCTGTGGACCGGGGGCTACCTGCCCGACAACGGCGGCGGCCTGGCCCTGGCGATGCTGCCGCTGCTGGCCTCGACGTACCAGTTCTGCCGGATCGACGCCAAGAGCGACGACCACTACTTCTTCTTCCTCGGCTTCCCGAGCTACTGGAACGTCGTCGCCTTCTACGTGGTCGTGCTCGACCTGCCCCCGGCGGTGGTGGGCGCGATCCTGCTCGTCTGCTCGGCGCTGGTCTTCGTGCCGATCGGCTACGTCTACCCCTCGCGCACCGTCACGCTCCGCCCGCTGACGCTCGCGCTGACCGCGGTGTGGCTCGTGGCCTACGCCGTGGTCCTGCTGCAGTCCCCCGACCCGAGCCCCGCGTGGCTGGCCGTGTCGGTCGCCTACCTCGTCTACTACGTCGGGCTGAGCCTGCACCTGTCGCTGCGCCGGCGCAGCGCGCTGCGGATGGCACCGCCGGCGCAGCCCGCCTCGCGGTGAGCCCCGTGCTGGCCGCGGGGCCGCTCGGCGCGGTGGGCCCGCTCGCGGTCGTCGACCTGCTCGCCGCCGTCCTCGCCGCGGTCGGGTACGGCCTCGCCGCCGTCCTGCAGGCCGTGGCCTCGCGCCGTGTCGAGGCCGCCGAGGGCGTGGACCCGCGCCTGCTGCTGCGCCTGCTGTCGCAGCCGGCGTTCGTGGCCGCCGTGGTCCTCAACCTCACCGGCTACGCCCTGCACGTCGTGGCGCTGCGCACGCTGCCGCTGTTCCTCGTGCAGGCGGTCATCGCCGCGAGCGTCGCCGTCACGGCGCTGCTCGCGGGCCCCGTGCTGGGCACGCCCCTGGACCGCGCGGGCCGCTGGTCCGTCGGCGCGGTCGCCCTCGGCCTCGTCGTCCTCACCCTCGCGAGCGGTGCGGCCGACGAGGCGGAGGTGCCGCTGCAGGGCCGGTGGGCGCTCGTCGGCGGCGCCATCGCGGTGGCCCTGCTCGGCGCCGCCGCGGGGCGGGTCGGGGGCCGGCGCGGCGCGGCGGTCCTCGGGCTCTGCGCCGGGCTCGGGTACGCCGTCGTGGGCGTCGGCAGCCGCGCGGTGCCCGACCTCTCCCCGGGCGCGCTCGTCACCGACCCCGCCGCGTACGCGGTCGTGGGGGCGGGCGTCGTGGCGTACCTGCTCTACTCCACGGCCCTGCAGCGCGGGGCCGTCATGACGGCGACCGGTCCCATGGTCGTGGCGCAGACCGTGGTGCCGGCGCTCGTCGGCGTGCTCCTGCTCGGCGACGGGATCCGGCCCGGCTGGGCGGTCCCGGCGGTGCTCGGCCTGGCCCTCGCGCTCCACGGCGCGGTGCGCCTGGGCCGCGGGCGCGCCGCGTCCGAGCCGGCGTCGGCGCACCTGCTGTGAGCGCCGCCGCGCCCGGGGGCGCCGTCCGCCCGGCCCGCCCCGGGGACGTCCCGGCGCTGCTCGCGATGGTCCGCGAGCTCGCCGCGTACGAGCGCGCCGCGCACGAGGTGGTCGCCGACGAGCCGGCGCTCGCCGCGGCGCTCTTCGGCGAGCAGCCGGCGGTCTTCGCGCACGTGGTCGAGGGCCCCGACGGCGCGCCGGCCGGCTTCGCGCTCTGGTACGTCACCTTCTCCACCTGGCTGGGCCGCCACGGGCTGTGGCTCGAGGACCTCTACGTCCGCCCCGAGCACCGCGGCCGCGGCTACGGCCGGGCCCTGCTCGGCACCCTCGCGCGCGTGTGCGTCGAGCGCGGCTACGGCCGGCTCGAGTGGTGGGTGCTGGACTGGAACGCCCCCGCGCTCGGGTTCTACCGCGCGCTCGGCGCCGTGCCGCAGGACGACTGGACGGTCCAGCGGGTCGACGGCGGCGCCCTGCGCCGCCTCGCCGGCGGCGCCTGAGGGCACCCTCGGGCGGGCGCCGCTCACGCGAGGGCGCCGCCGAGCGCCGCCCCCGCCGCCGCGGCCGCGACCCCGAGCACGAGCGAGAGCACGACGTACGCCGCCGCGGCCGCCCGGTCGCCGTCCTCGAGCAGGCGCACGGCCTCCGCGCTCAGCGTCGAGAAGGTCGTGAGCGCGCCGCAGAAGCCGGTGCCGAGCAGCAGCAGGGCCCCGCCGCCGGCACCGGCGCCCACCAGGGCACCGAGGAGCAGGCTGCCCGCGACGTTCACCGCGAGCGTCCCGCGGGGCAGGCGGGAGCCCCGCCGGGCCGCGAGCTCCCCCACCGCCCAGCGCAGCGGGGCGCCGACCGCGGCGCCGAGGGCCACGAGCAGGGCGCTCACGGGCGCCGCCGGGGCAGGGCCCGGGGCAGGGCCCGGGGCAGGGCCCGGGGCAGGGCCCGGGGCAGGGCCCGGGGCAGGGCCAGGGACAGGGCCAGGCCGGCCGCCGCCAGGAGGACGCCGGCGGCGAGGCTCGCCCCGGCGTAGCCCAGCGCGAGCACCGGGCGTCCCGCGGCGGCGAGCCGCTCCACCTCGACGGCGTACGTGGAGAAGGTCGTCCACCCGCCGAGGACCCCGGCGCCGAGCAGGGGTCGGGCCCAGCGGGGCGCTCCGGGGCGGCGCAGCGCCCCGGTGAGGAGCCCGAGCAGCAGCGCCCCGGACAGGTTCACCGTCCACGTCGCCCAGGGCCAGGCGCCGCCCGGCAGGGCGGCCGCGACGCCCCAGCGGCCCAGGCTGCCCGCCGCGCCGCCCGCGGCGACGAGCGCCAGGTCGCCGGCGCGCACGGCGGGCGCGGGGGCGGCGGGGTCGGCGGGGTCGGGGGGCACGGCGGCCACCGTAGGGGCGGCGGTGCGGCGCGCCCGGCGGGCCCGGAGCCTCGCAGGCCGGTGCGCCGGGCATCGGCTAGCGTGGGGCGGGCGCGCGAGCGCCCTCCCCGCGGACCCCCGGCCCCCCGGCCCTCGCGCGGGGCGGCACGCCGGGACCCGGGACGGGAGACGCAGTGAGCGACAGGACCGCGACCGGCGCGCCGGCAGCGGGGGTGGGGGACTTCGTCGAGGTGCGCCTGCCCGCGCAGAGCGCCTACCTCTCGGTGCTGCGCACCGCGACGGCGGGCCTGGCCGCGCGGGTCGACTTCACCCTCGACGAGATCGAGGACCTGCGCATCGGCGTCGACGAGGCGTGCGCGATGCTGCTGCCGCAGGCGGTCCCGGGGCGCGAGCTGACCTGCCGCTTCGAGCTGCAGGACGCCGCGCTGTCGGTGACCGTTACGCTGCCGACGACCAAGGGGCGCCTGCCCGAGCGCGAGACCTTCGCGTGGACGGTGCTGAGCGCCCTCGCCGGCGAGGTCGACGCCGGGGTCGACCCTGACCTGACCGTCTGGATCTCGCTGCGCAAGCGCCGCGGCGGGTCGGGAGCCAAGTGACCATGGCGAGCTCCACCTCTGGCTCGGGGGTCGGGGTCGACCGCGACCGCACCCGCGAGCTCTTCGCGCGGCTGACCTCGCTGCCGACCGGCGTGCCGGAGCGCGCGCCCGTCCGCGACGCCCTCGTCGAGCAGCACCTGCCGCTCGTCGAGCACCTCGCCCGCCGGTTCCGCAACCGCGGGGAGCCGTACGACGACCTGGTCCAGGTCGCGACGATCGGGCTCATCAAGTCGGTCGACCGGTTCG
The DNA here is from genome assembly GCF_003594885.1 of Vallicoccus soli. Classification (NCBI taxonomy): domain Bacteria; kingdom Bacillati; phylum Actinomycetota; class Actinomycetes; order Motilibacterales; family Vallicoccaceae; genus Vallicoccus; species Vallicoccus soli. Next base: position 228,655 of record NZ_QZEZ01000005.1, on the reverse strand, counting down.
ACCCGGAGCGCGGCGTCGAGTTCTCGACGTACGCGACCCCGACGATCGTCGGCGAGATCAAGCGCCACTTCCGCGACAAGGGCTGGGCGGTGCGCGTCCCGCGGCGCCTGCAGGAGCTGCGCCTGTCGCTGACGGCCGCCACGAGCGAGCTGTCCCAGCGCAACGGACGCTCCCCCACGGTCGCCGAGCTCGCCGCTCACCTCAAGCTCTCCGAGGAGGAGATCCTCGAGGGCCTGGAGTCGGCCAACGCCTACTCGACGCTCTCGCTCGACGCGGGCGACCAGAGCGGCGACGACGAGGGCGTCGCCGTCGTCGACACCCTCGGGGTCGACGACGAGGGGCTCGAGGGCGTGGAGTACCGCGAGTCGCTCAAGCCGCTGCTGGAGAAGCTGCCGGCGCGGGAGAAGAAGATCCTCATGCTGCGGTTCTTCCGCAACATGACGCAGTCGGAGATCGCCCGCGAGGTCGGCATCTCGCAGATGCACGTGTCGCGGCTGCTGGCCCGCACGCTCGCCCAGCTGCGCGAGGGCCTGCTCGTCGAGGAGTGAGCCGGCGGGCGGCGCCCCGCTCCCCGGCGCCCGCCCCTCAGCGCTCGACGGCCGCCCGCGAGCGCTCGCCGACGAGCCCGGCGAGGCTGACGACCGCGACCGCCGCGAGCGGCACCGCGCCGACCCAGAGCCCCTCGCGCGCCATGTACCACGCCATGGGCAGCGCCAGCAGCTGCAGGAACGTGCCGGCGCCGAGGCTCCACGCCTGGCGCCGGGCCAGGGCGAGGGCCACGAGCGCGACGAGGGCGCCGAGCACGAGGAAGTACGCCGTCGAGCCCCGGGCGATGTCCTCGTTGTCGGGCGTCGCGACGAGCGTCTCGACGCCGAGCCAGCCGCCGAAGGCGAGCAGGGCCACGGCCTCGAGGGCCACGCCGAGCGTGGCGAGGCGCAGCAGGAGCGGCTCGGGCCCCGGCGCGTCGCCGTGCGCCCGCCCGTCCTCGTCCCCGTCCCGGTACGGCTCCCGCTCCCTCACGGGGGCCAGCCTAGGCGTCGGTACGCTCTCCCCCCGTGCGCGCCCTGCTGGTGGCCAACCCCACCGCCACCACGACGACCACGCGCACCCGCGACGTCATCGCCCGGGCGCTGTCGAGCACCTACGACCTCGACGTCGTCCTCACCGAGCACCGCGGCCACGCCCGCGACCTCGCCCGGCGCGCCCGGGCGGAGGGGCTCGACCTCGTCGTGGCCCTCGGCGGCGACGGCACCGTCAACGAGGTCGTCAACGGCCTGCTCGGCGCGGCGCCGGCGCCCGGCGCCCCCGCGCTCGGGGTGGTGCCGGGCGGCAGCACGAACGTGTTCGCCCGCGCGCTCGGCGTCGCCCAGGACCCGGTGGAGGCGACCGGGCAGCTGCTCGACGCGGTGGCGGCCGGGCGGCTGCGGCGGGTGGGGCTGGCCCGCGCCGGGGAGCGCTGGTTCACCTTCAGTGCGGGGCTCGGCCTGGACGCCGAGGTGGTCGGCGCGGTGGACCGGCGCCGCGGGGCCGGCGCCCGCTCGACCCCCGGGCTGTTCCTGCGCACCGCGGTGCGCCAGTTCTACCTCGGCACCGAGCGGCGCCACGGCCCCCTCACCCTCGTGCGGCCCGGTCAGCCGGACGTCGAGGGGCTCTTCCTGGCCGTGGTGCAGAACACCGCGCCGTGGACGTACCTCGGCACCCGGCGCATCGACCCCTCCCCCCGCGCGTCCTTCGACACCGGCCTGGACCTCTACGCGCTGCGCTCGCTGCGCAGCGCGACGGTGCTGCGCGAGGCGGCGGCGCTGCTGCGCGGCACCGGGCGCACCGGCGCCTCGGTGCTCCAGCTGCACGACGAGCCCGAGCTGGTCCTGCGCTCGCAGGTGCCCGTGGCGCTGCAGATCGACGGCGAGCACCTGGGCACCCGCACCTCGCTGACCTTCACGGCGGTCCCCGGGGCGCTCGCGGTCCGGGTCTGACCCGGCGCCGCACGGCGTCTCATCACGCCGCGTGAGCGCATGTCAGCGGTGTGCTACTAGATTTCCCAGGGTGATGAGGTGTGAGCGCCACCGGGACGGGGGACCCGTGGGGCGTCGCCACCCGGCACCTGGCGGGAGCGGCCCGACCGACCGACCGCCCGTGGAGCAGGAGGACCCGCCGCACGGCGACCGCAGCAGCACCGGACGTCCCCCGGTGCCCCCTTCGTCCCGGTACGCCGCCCTGGGCGTCCGGCACGTTACGGGCAGCCGTCGTGCACATCACAAGCCACCACCCTTGTGCCGCGAGGCCGGCTCGGCCAGCCTTGGGGGTGTGCGCGAGGAGCGCCGTCGACCGACGGTGCCCGGACGCTGCCCGGCACCCGCTGCAGGCGCCGCACCACGGCCCTCGCGGGAGCCGCACGAGGCGCGCACCACGAGCGTGTGACCGACCGTACGCCCTGGGCGAAGGACGCCCAGGGCCGGGGCCCCACCCCCAGGGCCCCACGAGACGAGGAGCGAGCCCCATGGACTGGCGCCACCGCGCTGCGTGCCGCGACGAGGACCCCGAGCTGTTCTTTCCCATCGGGAACACGGGCCCGGCGCTGCTGCAGATCGAGGAGGCCAAGGCCGTGTGCCGGCGCTGCCCGGTGAGCGAGCCCTGCCTGCAGTGGGCGCTGGAGAGCGGCCAGGACGCCGGCGTCTGGGGCGGCCTGAGCGAGGACGAGCGGCGCGCCCTGAAGCGGCGCACGGCCCGCAACCGCGCCCGCACCGCCTGAGGCGCCACCGCGCCACCCCGGCCGCAGCCCCCGCTGCGCCCAGCACCACCCCCGGAGCCCCGAGCCGCCCCCGCGGCCGGGGCTCCGGTGCGTCCGACCGCGGTGCAGCCCCCGCCCGGCCCCGCGCCCGGCCCCGCGCCCGGCCCCGCGCCCGGCCCCGCGCCCGGCCCCGCGCCCGGCGGCTCAGCGCTCGGGGACCGGGAGCTCGACGCAGGCCTCGGTGCCGCCCCCGGGCCGCCCGGCGAGGGTGAGCGCGCCGTCCATCTCGGCCTCGACGAGGGCGCGCACGATCTGCAGCCCCAGGCTCCGCGAGCGGTCCAGGTCGAACCCCTCGGGCAGCCCCGGGCCCTCGTCGAGCACCGCGACGCGCAGCCGCCCGGGCGCGCGCTCGGCGTGGACCACGACGGTGCCGCCCTGCGGCGCGCCGTGCTCCAGGGCGTTCTGCACGAGCTCGGTGAGCACCAGCGCGAGCGGGGTGGCGACCCCGGCCGGCAGCAGCCCGAACGAGCCGTCGCGGCGCACGGCGACCCCCCCGCGCGGCAGCGCCACGACGGCGACGTCGACCATCGACGCGGCGAGCTGCTCGGCGATCCCGTCGAAGTCCACGGTCTCGTCGAGCGCGCGGCTCAGCACCTCGTGGACGAGGGCGATGGCCCCGACCCGGCGCACCGCCTCCTCGAGCGCGGCCCGGCCGGTCGGCTCCTCGAGCCGGCGGGCCTGCAGGCGCAGCAGGGCGGCGACCGTCTGCAGGTTGTTCTTGACCCGGTGGTGGATCTCGCGGATCGTCGCGTCCTTGGTCACGAGCTCCCGCTCGCGCCGGCGCAGCTCGGTGACGTCGCGGCACAGCACGAGCGCGCCGATCCGCACGCCCTCGAGGCGCACCGGGATGGCGCGCAGCGCCACGACGTTCTTGTTCGCCTCGACGTCCACGCGCCGGGGCGCGCGCCCGCTGACGACGACGGCCAGCGCCTCGTCCACCGGCCCCTCGGTCGGCGCCAGGGCGGTCGTGACCGCCCCCAGGTGCGCGCCCACCAGGTCGGCGGTCAGCCCGAGCCGGCGGTAGGCCGAGACGGCGTTGGGGCTCGCGTAGCTCACGACGCCGTCGCGGTCGAGCCGGATGAGGCCGTCGCCGACCCGCGGGGCGCCGCGCCGGCCGCCGACCTGGCCCTCGGCGACGGGGAAGGCCCCCTCGGCGATCATCCGCGCGAGGTCGTCCGCGCAGGCGATGTACGTCAGCTCGAGCCGGCTCGGCGTGCGCGTCGTCGACAGGTTGGTCTGGCGCGCCACCACCGCGATGACCCGGCCGTCGCGCACGACGGGGATCGTCTCCTCCCGCACCGGGATGTCGTCGTGCCAGTCCGGGTCGCCCTCGCGGCAGATGCGCCCGGCGGCGACGGCGTTGTCCAGCTGGGGGCGCCAGCCGGGCGGCAGCACCTCGCCGACGAGGTCGTCGTAGTAGACGGTCGGCCCGGTCGTGGGGCGCATCTGCGCGACCGCGACCCACTCCCCCACCCGCGAGCGCACCCACAGCACGAGGTCGGCGAAGCTGAGGTCGGCGAGCATCTGCCAGTCCGCGACGAGCAGGTGCAGCCACTCCGTGTCGGCCTCGCCGAGGTCGGTGTGCTCGCGGACCAGGTCCCCTAGCGTCGGCACCAGGCCCCCCGCCCCGCCCTGCCCGCGCCCGGCCCCGTGCTCCCGGCAGGTCTCACGCGGCGGTGCTCCCGCCGGGCCGCGCGTCGACCCCGAGGTCCCGGCGCACCGCGGCGAGGTAGGCGTCGAGGGCGGCGACGGCCTGCTCGATGCCCTCGTCGACCCGGTTGACGCTGAAGTGCGAGGCCTCGAGGTTCATGAGCAGCACGACGAGCGCGTCGTACGCGGTCCGCGCCGGCGCCTGCACCTCGGGCGCGCCGAGCACCTGCACGGCGGCCAGCGCCGCCCCCACCTCGTCCTCGAGCCCGGTGGCGTCGACCGGGACGACGCCACCGCTGCGGGCGGCGCGCTGGTCGCGCTTCTGCTCGCCGTACCGCGCCCAGCGCGAGGCGGCGGTGAGGAACGCCGCGTACGCCGCCCGCCGCTCGTCGGCGGCGCGGGCCGCGGCGGCGGCGCGGTCGGCCTCGCGGCGCCGGGCGTCCTCGCGCTCGAGCACCTCCCGGCTGGTGGCCGTGGCGGACTCGGCGAGCTCGCGCGCCCGGGCCTGCTCGCGGGCGACCTCCTCGCGGGCCCGCGCCGCCTCGCGACGGGCGGTCAGCGCCGAGGAGAGCAGCGCGGCGAGCAGGGTCGCCACGACCCCCACGGCGGCCACGAGCAGGGTCACCCAGAGCGGGGTCTCGACGTCCATGGCCCGGATCGTAACGGGCGGCCCCGACGCCCCCCGCCCTCAGCCGCGCAGCACCGCGCGCAGCGTGCGCAGCGCCACCGACAGCGTCGCGAGGTCGCTCTGGCCCTCCGCCGCGATCTCCTCCAGCGTGCCGGTGGCCCGGGCCAGCCGGGCCGCGTTCGCCTCGCGCCACGCCGCGATGCGCTCCGCCGGCGAGCCCGGCCCGGTCGTGGCGAGCACGTCGGTGGTGAGCGCGGCGAGGGCGGCGTAGAGGTCGTACCGCAGCGCCGCGCGGGCCAGCGCCTGCCACCGGTCACCGCGCGGCAGCCCGGTGATGCGCACGAGGAGCCGGTCCACGTCGAAGGCCTCGGAGACCGCGAAGTGCAGGCGCGCCACCTCCTCGGCGCGCTGCCCCGAGGCGCGCGCGATCTCGACGGCGTCGAGGAGCGCGAAGCCGTTGAGCAGCGAGGCGGTGCGCAGGGCGAGGGCCTCGGGCAGGCCGTCCTCGCGCAGCGAGGCGACGCCCTGGAGCATGACCTCGCGCTCGTCGCCCTGCAGCAGCTCGGGCACCAGCGGCAGCAGCTGCGCCACCGGGGTGAAGCGCTCGACCTCCGCGGCGACGTCGATGCCGCTGCTGCGGGCCTGCAGCAGCCACCGCCCCACCCGGTCGAGCAGGCGCCGCGACTCCTTGTGGACGCGGTCCTGCGACGCCGCGGGCACCTGCCCGTCCAGCGCCTCGACGTCGGCCCACAGCCCGCGCAGGCCGAAGACCTCGCGCGCGACGGTGTACGCCCGCACCACGTCGTCGGCGGTCGCCCCGGTCTCCTCGGCGGCGCGGAAGACGTACGTCGTCCCGGCGTGGTTCACGAGGTCGTTGACGACGCAGGTCGTCACGATCTGCCGGCGCAGCGGGTGCTGGGCGAGCCGGTCGCCGAAGCGCGCCGTGAGCGGCGCCGGGAAGTAGCGGAGCAGCTCGCGCTGGAACCACGGCTCGTCGGGCAGCGGGCCCTCGAGCAGCGTCGTCTTCAGCGTCGTCTTGGAGTACGCCGCGACCACCGACAGCTCCGGCGAGGTGAGCCCCCCGCCCGACGCGGCGCGCGCGTCGAGCTCGCGGCCGGTGGGCAGGTGCTCGAGCGCGCGGTCGAGCACGCCGCGCTCCTCGAGGTCGCGCAGGAAGCGCTTGTGCACGCTCGCCATCGACGGCGCGAGCCCGCGGCCGACCCCGAGCAGCACGTTCTGCTCGTAGTTGTCCCGCAGCACGTGCGCCCCGACCTCGTCGGTCATGGCGAGCAGCAGCGCGTCGCGCTCGTCGCGCTCGAGCGCGCCGTCGCGCACGAGCCGGTCGAGCAGCACCTTGATGTTGACCTCGTGGTCCGAGCAGTCGACGCCGGCGCTGTTGTCGATGGCGTCGGTGTTGAGCCGCACCCCCGAGCGCGCGGCCTCGATGCGCCCGCGCTGGGTGAGACCGAGGTTGCCGCCCTCGCCGACGACCCGGCAGCGCAGCGCGGAGCCGTCCACGCGGATCGCGTCGTTGGCCTTGTCGCCGACGTCGGCGTGCGCCTCGGTCGAGGCCTTGACGTAGGTGCCGATGCCGCCGTTCCAGAACAGGTCGACCGGGGCGCGCAGCACCGCGGAGATGAGCTGCTGGGGGGTGACCGACAGGGTGCTCCCGTCCATGCCGAGGGCGCGGCGCACCTGCGGGGCGACCGGCACCGACTTCGCGGTGCGCGGGTGGACGCCGCCGCCGGGCGAGATGAGCGCCGGGTCGTAGTCGGCCCACGACGAGCGCGGCAGCTCGAACAGCCGGCGGCGCTCGGCGTACGAGGCCGCGGGGTCGGGGTCGGGGTCGAGGAACACGTGGCGGTGGTCGAACGCCGCGACGAGCCGGATGTGCGGGGACAGGAGCATGCCGTTGCCGAAGACGTCGCCGCTCATGTCGCCGACGCCGACGACGGTGAAGTCCTCGGCCTGCGTGTCGACGCCCAGCTCGCGGAAGTGCCGCTTGACGCTCTCCCACGCGCCGCGGGCGGTGATGCCCATGGCCTTGTGGTCGTAGCCCACCGACCCGCCGGAGGCGAAGGCGTCGCCGAGCCAGAAGCCGTACTCGGCCGAGACGCCGTTGGCGATGTCGGAGAACGTCGCCGTGCCCTTGTCGGCGGCGACGACGAGGTAGGGGTCGTCCCCGTCGCGGCGCACGACGTCGCGCGGCGGGACGACGCGCTCCTGGTCGAGGTCGTCGGTGATGTCGAGCAGGCCCGAGATGAAGGTCCGGTACGACGCCACGCCCTCGGCCAGCCACGCCTCCCGGTCGACCGACGGGTCGGGCAGGCGCTTGGCGACGAAGCCGCCCTTGGCGCCCACCGGCACGATGACGGCGTTCTTCACCGCCTGCGCCTTGACCAGCCCCAGCACCTCGGTGCGGAAGTCCTCGCGGCGGTCGGACCAGCGCAGCCCGCCGCGGGCCACGGCGCCGAAGCGCAGGTGCACGCCCTCGACCCGCGGCGAGTAGACCCACACCTCGCGCTCGGGGCGCGGCCGGGGCAGCTCGGGCAGCCGCTGCGGGTCGAGCTTGAGGGAGACGTACGGCTTGTGCCGCGGCCCGGCTCCGGAGCCGGGGTCCATGGTCTGGAAGGCGTTGGTGCGCGTCGTCGCCCGCACCGCCCGGAGCATGCCGCGCAGGATGCGGTCGTGGTCGAGGCTCTCGACCGCCTCCAGCGCGCCCTCGACCTCCTCGGCGAGCGCCTCCGCGAGCTCGCCGTCGGGGCCGCTGCGCACGAGCGCGGGGTCGAACTGGGCCTCGAAGAGCGCGACGAGCCGGCGCGCGATGCCGGGGTTGGCGCTGACGACCTCCTCGACGTAGCGGGGGCTGTAGGTCCACCCGGTCTGGCGCAGGTAGCGGGCGTACGCCCGCAGCACGGCCACCTGGCGCCACCCCAGCCCCGCGGCGAGGACGAGCGCGTTGAGCCCGTCGCTCTCCGCCTCGCCGTTCCAGACCGCCGCGAAGGCCTCCTGGAACGTCTCGCGCAGCCCCTGCCCGCCGCGGCCCTCCCGGGCGCGCGGCAGCGGGCCGGCCGCGCGCAGGCCGAAGTCGTAGATGAACGACAGGCGCCCGTCCCCGCGCTGGATCTCGTACGGCCGCTCGTCGACGACCTCCACGCCCATGTCTCGCAGCACCGGCAGCACCGCGGACAGGGAGACCGGCCCGTCCCGGTAGACCTTGAACCGCAGCTCGCCCGGCCCGGCGCCGCGGGGCTCGTAGAGGCTCATCGCGAGCCCCTCGCGCTCCAGCGCCGCGGTGCGCAGCAGGTCCGGGACGGCGAGCGCGGGGGCGAAGTCCTCCTTGTACGCCTCCGGGAAGGCGTCGGGGTACTCGCGCAGCAGCCGCGCCGCCTCGCCGCGCCCGACCTGCGCGGTGAGCGCGTCGGCGAGGTCGTCGGACCAGGAGCGGGTGGCCTCGACGAGGCGGCGCTCGAGCTCGCCGGGGTCCACCTCGGCGACGGCGACGCCGGGCTCGGTGCGCACGACGAAGTGCAGGCGGGCGAGCACCGACTCGGTGATGCGGGCGGTGAAGTCGACGCTCGCGCCGCGGAACGCCTCGCGCAGGATCCGCTCCATGCGCTGGCGCACGCGGGTCGTGTAGCGGTCGCGCGGCAGGTAGACCAGGCACGACATGAAGCGCCCGTAGTCGTCGCGGCGCAGGAACAGCCGCAGCCGGCGCCGCTCCTGCAGCTGCGTCACCGCGCGCGCGACCCGCGACAGGTCGTCCACGGACACCTGGAACAGCTCGTCGCGCGGGTAGGTCTCGAGGACCTGCAGCAGGTCCTTGCCGGAGTGGCTCTCCGGCGCGAAGCCGGCGCGGGCGAGGACCTCGCGGGTCGTGCGGCGCAGCACGGGGATGCGCTGCACGCTCTCCTGGTACGCCGCCACGGCGAAGAGGCCGAGGAAGCGCCGCTCCCCCACGACGCGGCCCTCGGCGTCGAAGGCCTTCACCCCGATGTAGTCGAGGTACGCCCGCCGGCGCACCGTGGAGCGCGAGTTGGCCTTGGTGATGACGAGCAGGCGCGGCTCGAGCGCGCGCCGGCGGACCTCGGGCGGCAGCGACGCGAGCTCCCGGGGTGCGCCCTCGTCGGTGCGCAGCAGGCCCAGGCCCGTGCCCGGCACCGGGCCGATGGACTCCCCGCCGGCCGGCCCGGTGAGCCGGTACTCCCGGTAGCCCAGGAAGGTGAAGTGCCCGTCGGCCAGCCAGCGCAGCAGCGCGCGGGCCTCCTCCACCTCGTCGGCGGGCAGCCCCGCCGGCGGGTGCGCGGCCAGCTCGTCGGCCGTGCGCTCGGCGGCGGCCTGCATGGGCCCCCAGTCCTCGACGGACCGGCGCACGTCGCCGAGGACCCGCAGCAGCCCGGCGACGACCTCGTCGCGGTCGTCCTGCCCGCCGAGGCGGTCCACCTCGACGTGCATCCACGACTCGACCTGCCCGCCGCCGTCCGCGGGCTCGACGCCGACCAGCGCGCCGTCCTCGTCGCGGCGCACCCGCAGGGTCGGGTGCACCACGAGCTGGATGCCGCGGTCCTGGCGGGTGAGCTCGGCGGTCACCGAGTCGACGAGGAAGGGCATGTCGTCGACGACGACCTCGACCACGCTCGTCGCGGCGTCCGGCTCGCCCTCGGGGTCGCGCACCGCCACGAGCGGGGTGCGCGGGGGGCGCCGGCGCGCGAGGCGCAGGTGCGCGCGGACCGCCTCGTGCAGGGCGTCGGCGCTGCGCGCGGCGACGTCCTCCTCGGGCACGTGCTGCCAGTAGCGGCGCACGAGCGCCTCGTCCACGCGGGGCGACGCGCCCTGCCCCGGGCCCGTCCCCGCCGCCTCGACGCCCGCCTGTGCCGACACCGTCCCGCCTCCGTCGCCGCTCGGTGCTGGGTCCGCCCCGACCCTACCCACGTGGCCCGCGGGCACCTCCCCGCCCGCTCACCCCATGTGGGGGTAGCGGTGGTCGGTCGGCGGCACGAAGGTCTCCTTGATGCTGCGCGCGCTCGTCCAGCGCAGCAGGTTCTGCGCCGACCCGGCCTTGTCGTTGGTGCCGGACGCCCGCCCGCCGCCGAACGGCTGCTGGCCCACCACCGCCCCGGTCGGCCGGTCGTTGACGTAGAAGTTGCCCGCGGCGAACCGCAGGGCGTGCGTCGCCGCCGTGATCGCCGCCCGGTCCTGCGCGACGAAGGCGCCGGTCAGCCCGTACGCGCTCGCCGACTCGACCTGCGCCAGGACGCGGTCGTAGTCGGCGTCGGCGTAGACGTGCACGGCGAGGATCGGGCCGAAGTACTCGCGCGTGAAGAGCTCGTCCGTCGGGTCGTCGCACAGCAGGACGGTGGGGCGCACGAACCACCCCTCGGCGTCGTCGTACGTGCCGCCGGCGGCGACCTCGACCCCGTCGAGCCCGCGGGCCCGGTCGATCGCCTCCCTGTGCTTGGCGAAGGCCCGCGCGTCGATGACCGCGCCGAGGAAGGTGGACAGGTCGGCGACGTCGCCCATCGGCAGCGCGTCGACGACCTCGCAGAAGTCCCGGCCCATCCGGTCCCAGACCGAGCGGGGGACGTACGCGCGCGAGGCCGCGGAGCACTTCTGGCCCTGGTACTCGAAGGCGCCGCGCACCAGGGCGGTGGTGAGGACCGCCGGGTCGGCCGACGGGTGCGCCAGGACGAAGTCCTTCCCGCCGGTCTCGCCGACGATCCGCGGGTAGCTGCGGTAGCCCTGGACGTTCTCCCCGACCGTGCGCCACAGGTGCTGGAACGTCGCGGTGGAGCCGGTGAAGTGGATGCCCGTCATCTCCGGGTGGGTGAGCGCCGCCTCGGAGACCGCGACGCCGTCGCCCGGGAGCATGTTGATGACGCCCGGCGGGAGCCCGGCCTCCTCGAGCAGCCGCATGGTCAGGCTCGCCGCGAGCTGCTGCGTGGGCGAGGGCTTCCAGAGCACCACGTTGCCCATGAGCGCCGGGGCGGTGGGGAGGTTGCCGGCGATGGCGGTGAAGTTGAACGGCGTGACCGCGTAGACGAAGCCCTCGAGCGGGCGGTGGTCGGTGCGGTTCCAGACGCCCGGGCTGGAAAGGGGTTGCTCGGCGAGGATCTGCCGGGCGAAGGCGACGTTGAACCGCCAGAAGTCCGCGAGCTCGCAGGCGGCGTCGATCTCGGCCTGCACCGCGGTCTTGCTCTGCCCGAGCATCGTCGCCGCGTTGAGCGTCGCCCGCCAGGGGCCCGAGAGCAGGTCCGCGGCCTTGAGCAGCACCGCCGCGCGCGCGTCGAACGGCGTGTCCCGCCACGCCGCGGCCGCGGACAGGGCGGCGTCCACCGCCTTCGCGGCCTGCCCGCTGCTCACGTGCGCGCTCGTGCCGAGCACGTGCGCGTGCCGGTGCGGCGCCACGACGTCGAACGGCTCCCCCTCGCCCATGACGCGCTCGCCCCCGATGACCGCGGGCAGCTCCGCCCGCTCGGCGGACAGCCGGGCGAGCTCGGCCTCCAGCCGCGCCCGCTCGGGGCTGCCGGGGGCGTAGCCGAGCACCGGCTCGTTGCGGGCTGCGGGCGGGCTGGTGACGGCGTCCATCGTGGTGCTCCTGGTGGTGGTTGGGGGTCAGCGGCCGGGGACGAACGAGCGCAGGAAGAACGCGACGTTGGCCGGGCGCTCGGCGAGGCGGCGCATGAAGTAGCCGTACCAGTCGGTGCCGTAGGGCACGTAGACGCGCATCGTGCGCCCGGACCGCGCGATGCGGCGCTGCTCCCCGGTGCGGATGCCGTAGAGCATCTGGAACTCGTAGGTGCCCGGCGCGCGGCCGGTCTCGCGGGCGAGGCGCTCCGCCTCGGCGACCAGCGCCGGGTCGTGCGAGCCGACCATGGGGTAGCCCGGGCCGCGGAAGAGGGTGCCGAGGCAGCGGACGTACGCGGCGTCGACCTCCTCGCCGCTGCGGAAGGCGACCGAGGCGGGCTCGGCGTACGCGCCCTTCACGAGGCGCACCCGCGAGCCGGCGACCGCGAGGTCGCGCGCGTCGGCCTCGGTGCGGCGCAGCATCGACTGCAGCACGGCGCCGGTCCACGGGAAGTCGGACCGCAGCTCGCGCAGGACCGACAGCGTGGAGTCGACGGTCGTGTGGTCCTCCATGTCGAGGGTCACGGTGGTGCCCGCCGCGTCGGCGGCGGCGCAGACCTGGCGGGCCAGGTCGAGCGCGACGCGCTCCCCGTCGGCCGGCAGGGCCTGCCCGAGGGCCGAGAGCTTGACCGACACCTCGGCGCGGTCGGCGAGCCCGGCCTCGGCGAGGGCGCGCAGCAGGTCCGTGTACGCCGCCGCGACCGCCTCGGCCTGCGCCCGCTCCGTGGTGCCCTCGCCGAGGTGGTCCAGCGTCACGCGGCGACCGTCGGCGAGCAGCTCGCGGGTCGTGGCGACGGCGTCCTGCAGCGTCTCGCCCGCGACGAAGCGGTCGACGACGCGGCGCGTCGCCGGGAAGGAGGTCACGGCGCTGCGCGTGCGCGCGCTCTTGGCGGCGGCCAGCAGGAGGGGGCTCAGCACGGCGGGCTCCGGGGCGGGCGTCTCGGTGGTCTCGGTGGTCTTCGGTGGTGGTGCCGGTGGTGGTGCCCCCGAGCGTAGGAGCGCAAGGTGGGCCGTGCCACGGACGGACGTCTGGTCCTCGGCGCCCCGACCTCGTACGGTCGTACGGGTGGAGCAGGACCTGCAGGACGTCGTGGACGAGGTGTCGGCGCTGCTCGGCGCGCCGGCCACGCTCGAGGACCGCGCCTTCCACCTCGTCGCGTTCGGCTCGCAGCCCGAGCACATCGACGCCGTGCGCCAGGCGTCCATCCTGCGCCGCGGCTCCTCGGAGCAGGTGCGCCGCTGGTTCGAGGGCTTCGGCATCGCGACCGCGGCCGCCCCGCTGCGGGTGCCGGCGCACCCGGAGCTCGGCGTGCTGGCCCGGCTCTGCCTGCCCGCCCGCTGGCGCGGGGTGACCTACGGCTACCTGTGGCTGCTCGACGACGGCGCGCCGGTCGCGCCGGCCGCGCTCGAGGCGGCCGCGGGGCTCGCCGAGCGGACGGGCGCGCTGCTCGCGCGGGCCGCGCGGGCGCGGGCGGCGGTCGAGGGCCACGTGCTCGCCCTGCTCGGGGAGGACCGCGACGACGCCGGGGCGGCGGCCGAGGCGCTGCGCGACGCGGGCCTGCTGGAGCCCGGCCCCCTGGTGCCCGTCGCCGTCCTCGGCGGGCCGGGGGTGCCGCCCGCGTCCCTGCCCCGCGGCGTGCTCGCCGCCGCCGTGCCCGGCGGCCTCGCCCTGCTGGTCCCCGCGCGCGACGCCGCGCTGCCCGGCCGGGTCGCCGCGCGGGTGGCCGTGGACGGCGCCGTCGCCGGGCTCGGCGGGCCGCGCACGGACCCGGGCGCGCTGCGCGGGGCGTGGCACGAGGCCCGTACGGCCGCCCGGGTCGCCCGGGACGAGCCGGCCGCGGGACCGGTGGCGGACTGGGAGGCGCTCGGCGCCCACCGGCTGCTCGGGGCCGCGCCCGCGGGGCCGCTGCGCGCGGCCGTGCTGGACCCGGCGGCGCGCCGGCTGCTGGACGACCCCGACCCGCGCCTCGCCGCCACCGCGCGGGCCTGGCTCGACCACGGCGGCAGCGCGCAGGCGACCGCCGCGGCGCTGCACGTGCACCGGCAGACGCTCTACGCGCGGCTGCACCGGGTGGAGGCCCTCACCGGGCTCGACCTGCGCGACGGGCGCGACCGGCTGCGCCTGCACCTCGCCCTGCTGCTCGCGCCGCACCTCTGAGCCGGGGCGGTCGGGCTCAGCGGGGTCGGGCCTCAGCGGCGGTCGGGCCTCAACGGCGGTCAGGCCTCAAGGGCGCCCGGGCCTCAGCGGCCGGCCAGCAGCCGGGCCTCGAGCCCGGGCGGCAGGCCGTGCACCGGGCGGTCGGGCCGCTGCGGGGGCACGCCCTCGCGCCGCACCCAGGCCCAGGTGTCCTCGACGGTCGCCTCGACGGGGCGGCAGGCGAGGCCGGCGGCCGCGGCGCGGGAGGTGTCGGCCTCGAGGAACCCCGCCCACTCCCCGCCCTCGGGCACCCAGCACGGCAGGTGCGTCCAGGGCTCCGCGCCCGCCGCGGCGAGGTCGTCCTCGGGGACCCACACGAGCTCGGCGCCGCCGCCCGTGGCCGCGACGCAGGCCTCGAGCAGCCTGCGGGTGGTGGCGTGCCCGCTCGGGCTCGCCACGTCGTACGGGCCCTGCAGGCCCCCGTCGAGGGCCGCGAGGAGCCAGCCGGCCAGGTCGCGCGCGTCGACGAGCTGCAGGGGGCGCTCCGGGCGGCCCGGGGCGACGACCCGCCCGCCGCGCGCGGTGCGGGACAGCCACCAGGGCAGCCGGCCGACGTCCTCGTACGGCCCGAGGACCAGCCCCGCCCGGGCCAGCACGGCCCCGGGGTGCGCGCGCAGGACCCCGAGCTCGGCCCCGCGCTTCTGCGCCGCGTAGTCGCCCTCCCCCGCGTCGGGGTCCCCGTCGACCAGCGGGCTCGACTCGTCGACGTGCTCGCCCCAGCGGTACACCGAGGCGCTCGAGACGTAGCCGTAGCGGGCCGCACGGCCGCGCAGCAGCGCGGCCGCCGCGGCCGCCGCCGCCGGCGCCCCGGCCCAGGTGTCGACGACCGCGTCCCACGGCCCGAGCGGGGCCAGCGCGGCGGCCAGGCCGGCGGGGTCCGTGCGGTCGGCGCGCACCGCGCGCACGCCCGCGGGCAGGCGGCCGGTGAGCCCGCGGTGCACCGCCGTGACCGCGTCGCCGCGCTCCAGCGCCGCGGCCACCACCGCGCGGCCCACGAACCGCGTCCCGCCCAGCACCAGGAGCTCCACCCGCGCATCGTCGGCGCGCGGGGCGGGGCCGCGCCAGGGCGGTTCGCCGTGGGCGGACGGCCGGCGTCAGCCGACGAGGTCCGGGACCTCCTGGACGCCGTACCAGAGCAGCTCGTGGTCCTCGGCCCCGTCGACGGCGAGCGCGGCGTCCTCGTCCCCCGCCGCGGCGGCCGCCAGCGCCCCGGCGGCGGCCCGCACGTCGTCCTCCGCCGCGGCGTCGTCGACGTGCACGCTCGCGAGCAGCCGCCAGGGCACGGGCTGCCCGAGGACGACCGCGCTGCGGTCCCCCGGCGCCGGGCGCACGGCGGCGTCCGGCACGTCGGCGGCGAGGACCACGCGGCGGGCGCGCGCGCCCGGGTCGCGCCCCAGCTCGGCGGCGAGCAGCGCGAGGCTCGCCCGCGCGGCCCCCGCCGCGGCTGCGTACTCGAGCTCCTCGTCGTCGCTGCCCGCGTACCACTCGCGCAGCGCCGGCGTCACCGCGTGCGCGGCGAGCGGCGCGGGGCCGACCTCCCCGGCCGGTCGCAGGGCGGCGAGGGCGGGCAGGGTGGTCGGCAGGTAGACGCGCACGCCCGCCAGGGTGCCAGCCGGGTCACCGGCGGCGGGGCCGCAGGGCCGTGTCGAGCACCCGCAGGCGCCGCCGCGGGTCCATGAGGTTGCCGCCCACCGCCTCCAGGTCCGCGGCGTCCGGGGTCTCCACGCGCACCCGGGTGCCCCCCGCCTCGACCGCCGCGACCTCGCGCAGCAGGAACGGCGTGACGTGCCGCCGCCACCGCCGCTCGAGCCGCGCCTCGAGGCCGCGGGGGCGGTCGTACCGGCTGGGCGGCGCGGTGGCGGTCGGCGCGAGGACGACCACCTCGTCGTACCCGGCGCCGGCGAGGAGGCCGACCGACGTGGAGGACAGCGAGCCCCCGTCGACGTACGGGACGCCGTCGAGGACGGTGGGGGCGTACCAGCCGGGCAGCGAGCACGAGGCGGCGACGGCCTCGGAGAGCCGGGCCCGCGGGGCGCCCTCGCGCCCGAAGACGACCCGCCGGCCCGTGCGGTAGTCCAGCGCGCACACCCACACCGGCCGCGGCGCCCACGCCGCGCCGCCGAGCGCCGCCTCGACGGCAGCGGCGAGCGCGGCGTGCGAGCCGCGCCCGCGGGGCGCGAGGCCGACGAGGGTGACGAGCGGGCGCTGCGCGCGGGGGCGGCGCAGGCCGGCCGCGACGAGCGACGGCGACCCGGGGCGCAGGGCGGGGCGGACGGGGCGGGGACCGCCCGTGCCCCGGTCGTGGTCCCAGTCCACGGCGACGTCGCCGGGCAGCGGGAGGCCGCGCTGGTGGTCGCGCAGCGCCTGCGGCGGGATGCCGGCGGCGAGCAGGGCTGCGAGGACGGAGCCCGCCGACGTGCCGACGACGAGGTCCCAGCGGTCGAGGCCCTCGTCGGCCAGCCGGCACAGGGCACCGGTCTCCCAGGCCGCGCCGAGCACGCCCCCGGCGCCGAGGACGAGCGCGCGCCTCACCGCACCGCGGCGACGAGCTGCGCGAGCGCCTCCGGCACGAGGTCCGCGAGCACGTCGAGGTCCGGGAGCAGGTCGCGGTCGGCCTGCAGGCCGAAGTAGACCCCGCCCGCGTACGAGGTCGTCGAGATGGACAGCGCTTGCCCGCGCGACAGGGGGGTGACCGGGTAGGCCGCCGTCATCCGCGCGCCGTCGGCGTAGAGCGTGTCCTGCGGTCCGGGGACGTTGGTCACCACGAGGTTGAACAGCCGCTGCGACAGCGTGCTCGCGACCCGCGCGCCGAGGCTGTGCAGGGTCGGCGGCGCGAAGCCGGCGATGCCGGTCAGGGTGCGCGCGCCCACCGCCGTGCCCGACTCCGCGTGCGCCGCCGTCTGGTACGCCGTCTGGTGCAGCCGCATCACCGCGCTGGGCTCGCCCACCGGCAGGTCCACGAGGACCGAGCGGACCCGCCCGCCCACGCCCGGCGCGGGCTCCTCGCCCTCCTCCGGCCGCACGCTCACCGGCACCAGGGCCCGGACGACCGCGGCGCGCCCCAGCGGCTCGCCGCGCGACATGAGGAACTCGCGCAGCGCCCCCGCGACGGTGGCGAGCACGACGTCGTTCACCGACGCCCCGTGCGCGCTGCGCACGGCGCGGAAGTCCTCGAGGGCGGTGTCCACCATGGCGTAGCGGCGCTGCTCGCCCACCGGGCCGTTGAGCGGCGAGGACGGGGCCGAGCGGGCCGTGGTCCGCGCGAGGGCGAGCACCCCGCCGGCGACCCGCCCGGCGGTCGTGCGCAGGTCCCTGAAGCCGGTGCGGACGGTGTCGACGAGCTCGCCGGGGCGCCGGACGGAGTCCGCCACGGCCCCGACGACGAGCTCCGGCCACGACGGCTCGGGCGCCGGGCGCCAGGAGTCCGGCGGGGAGGCGCCGGCGTGCGGGCTCGCGTCGACGATCACCTGGGCGATGTCCACGGCCGCCACGCCGTCGACCATGGCCTGGTGGGTCTTCGTGACGACCGCGAAGCGCCCGCCCTCGAGCCCCTCGACGAGGTACGCCTCCCACAGCGGGCGGCTGCGGTCGAGCCGGCGGGACTGCACGCGGGCCACGAACTCGGCGAGCTGGGCGCGGGTGCCCGGGCGCGGCAGCGCCGAGCGCCGCACGTGGTAGCTGATGTCGAAGCCCTCGTCGTCGACCCAGACCGGGTTGGCGATCCGGCCCGGGACGGCCTTGAGGCGCTGGCGGTAGCGCGGGACGTACGCGATGCGCTCGCCGATGAGCTGGACCAGGCGGTCGTGGTCGAACCCGTCGACGGGCTCCTCGAAGACCGCGACCGTGCCGACGTGCATGGCGGTCGTCGGCGACTCCAGGTAGAGGAAGGCGGCGTCGACCGCCGACAGCCGCTCGGGCACGCGGGGCCTCCCTCGGTCGTCGGACGTCGTGGGCCATCCTGTCAGGGGGCCCCGCCACCCCGCCGCACGGACCGACCACCAGCCCACGCCCGAGGAGCACCCCCGCTGTGACCCCCCTCCGCCGCCAGACCGCCGCCGCCGCGCTGCTCGCCGCCCTGGCCCTCGCCGGGTGCGCGTCGGCCGACGAGGAGCGGCCGACCGCCCCCGCGGCCACCGCGTCCGCCGCGCCGAGCCCGGCGGGGGCGGCGCCGGGGGCGACCCCGGGGGTGAGCCCGGAGGTGACGCCGACCGCGCCCGGCGTCGTCGGCACCCCGGGCACCGTCGCGCCGCAGGCGCGCGAGATCGAGGTGAGCGTCGTCGAGGGCGAGGTGCGCCCGGCCACGGGGACGTACGACGTCGAGCAGGGCGAGCAGCTGCGGATCACCGTGACGAGCGACGAGCCCGACGAGCTGCACGTGCACGGCTTCGGCGACCCGTCGCTCGAGCTCGAGCCGGGGGTCCCCGGCACGCTGGAGCTCACGGCGGACGAGACCGGCCAGTTCGAGGTCGAGACGCACGAGAGCGGCCTGCTGCTCTTCACGCTCGCCGTCCGCTGAGGTGCTGCTCGCCCACGGCGTCGGCAGCCGCCAGGACCTGCCGCTGCCCTTCTCCTTCACCCTCGTCGGCGCGGCGCTCGCGCTCGTCGTCTCGTTCGTCGCGCTCGGGACGCTGTGGCGCGAGCCGCGCCTCGGGGGCGAGCGCGCGGGGCGGCCCCTGCCGCGCCTGCAGCGGTTCGTCGACGCGCCCGCCACCCGGGCCGCGCTGCGGGTGCTCGGCGTCGTCGTCGCGGCGTACGTGCTCCTCGCCGCCTTCCTCGGCCCCGACCTCGCGACGAACCCGACCGCCGGCGTCGTGTACGTCCTGCTGTGGGTCGGCATCGTCCCGCTGTCGCTGCTGCTGGGGCCGGTCTGGCGCCTGGTGAACCCGCTGCGCGGGGTGCACGCGGCGGTGGCCGCGCTCCTGCGCATCGACCGGCGCCACGGCGTGCTCGACCTGCCGGCCGGGGCGGGCTACTGGCCCGCCGCGGCCGGCCTGCTGGCCTTCACCTGGATGGAGCTCGTCGCGCCGGACCGCGCGACGCTGCCGGTGCTGCGCACGGCGATCCTGCTGTACGCCGGGCTGCACCTGCTCGCCGCGGTCGTGTGGGGCTCGCGCTGGTTCGACCGCGGCGACGCCTTCGAGGTCTGGTCGGACCTCGTCGGGCGCCTCGCCCCGCTCGGCAGGCGGGCGGACGGCACCCTCGTGCTGCGCAACCCGCTCGACGGGATGGCCACGCTGCGGCCCGCCCCCGGCCTCGTCGCCGTGGTGGCGGTGATGCTCGGCAGCACCGGCTTCGACAGCCTCGGCTCGACGCCCACCTGGTTCCGCGCCGTGCAGAGCAGCGACGTGCCGCCGGTGCTGGCGGGCACCCTCGGCCTGCTCGGCGTCATCGCCGTCGTGCTCGCCGCCCTCGTCCTGTGCACCCGCGTCGCGGGCGCGGTCGGCGGCGGGGAGGTCGGCCCGCGACGGGCCCCCGGCGAGTTCGCGCACACCATCGTGCCGATCGCCGTCGGGTACGTCGTGGCGCACTACTACTCGCTCCTCGTGCTCGAGGGGCAGCGCACGCTGGTCCAGCTCTCCGACCCGCTCGTGCAGGGCTCGGACTGGCTGGGTCTCGGGGGGCGGGCCGTGGACAGCTCGCTCGTGACCCCGTCCGGGGTCGCCGCGCTCCAGGTCGTGGCCGTCGTCACCGGGCACGTGCTCGGCGTCGTGCTCGCGCACGACCGCGCCGTGCGCCTCTTCCCGCGCCGCGCGGTGGCCGGGCAGCTCCCGCTGCTCGTGCTCATGGTGGCGTACACCGTCGGCGGGCTGCTCCTGCTCTTCGCGGGGTAGCTCTGCGCGGGGTGGCTCTGCGCGGGTAGCCCTCCGCGGGACGTGCGGGCGCGTCAGCGCGCGAGGGGCCGCTCGAAGAGGACCTCGAGCTCGGCGGCGGTGGCCTCGTACGTCTCGTGGACCACGCCGACCATGCCCACGGCGACGGCCGCGGCGACGTTGGCGCGCAGGTCGTCGACGAACACGCACTCCCCCGCGGGCAGGCGGAGCCGGTCGAGGACGTGCGCGTAGATGCGCGCCTCGGGCTTGCGCATCCCCACCTCGCCGGAGATGACGACCTCGTCGAACATGTCGTCCCAGCCGTCGCGGGGGTAGTCGTTGCCCCACGAGTTCGACAGCAGCGCCGTGCGCAGGCCGGAGCGCCGGGCGCGCAGCACCAGCGCCGCCATCTCCGGGGCGTGCACGAAGTGGTCGAACATCCGCGCCAGCAGGCCCTCGGCCCGCAGCGGCGCCCCCGAGCGGCTGCGCAGCCGCTCCGCCAGCCGGCGCTCGAAGTCGGGCACCGCCACCTCGCCGCGCTCCAGCGCGTAGAGGGGGTTCTGCTCGGCCGCCGCCGCGACGTCCCCGCCCAGCCAGGTCCGCAGCACCTCGCGGAAGCTGTCGAGGTCGACGTCCTCCGCCTCGGCCCACGCGCCGGTGGACAGCTCCAGGGAGCCCGTGAGGACCCCGCCCCAGTCGACCACCAGCCCCGTCAGCGCCACGGGCGCGATGCTAGGCGGCGCGCCGCCGCCACGTCCTGCCCAGCCGCGGCCGGCGGCCGGGGACGACCCCGGCGAGGCGTACGGCCAGCGGCTCCAGCGCCGCCCGCACCGGCGAGCCCGGGGCCGCCTCCGCGAGCAGCCGCCCCTCGAGCAGCGCCGCGTCGAGCCCGGCCCGGTCCTCGGGCACCAGCAGGACCTCGTCGACGCCGGCGTACCGGGACAACGCTTCCCGCAGCTGCACGGCCGGGTCGCCGCCGACGGGGCCCCTGCGCACGCGGTTGAGGACGACGACGGGGTCGGCCGTCGGGACCGCGTCGCGCAGCTCGGCCAGGCCGCGCACCAGGCGCTGCACCCCGACCGGGTCGGCCGTCCCGACCGCGACGACGGTGTCGGCCCGGGCGAGGACCTCCAGGGTGGCGCCGTTGCGGCGCGGCGCGGCGGTGTCGAACGCCAGCTCCTCGTCCTCCTCGAGGCAGAAGCCGCAGTCGACGACCGTGAGGTCGGCGAGCCGGCGCGCCAGGTCGAGGACCACCTCGAGCGAGGCGGGGCGCAGCTCGGGCCAGCGGTCGGCCCGCGCGATGCCGGTGAGCACGCGCAGCCGGGGCACGACGACGGGGGCGAGCTTCGCCAGGGCCGGCAGGTCGAGCACCCCGCTGTTCGCGGCCCGCGCGGCCGCCGCCAGGCCCGGCGACTCGTCGAGCAGGCCGAGGACCTGCGCGACCACCCCGCCGTACACGTCGGCGTCGGCGAGCAGCGTCGGGACGCCGAGCCGCGCGGACTCCCCCGCGAGGGTGACGGCCAGCGTGGTGCGCCCCGGCGCCCCCGCGGGGCCCCACACGGCGACGACCCGCCCGTCGCCGGACGGCGGGGCCTCAGCGCCGGCCGCGGGCACCGGGTCGGCGAGGGCGCTGCGCGGGTCGGCGACGTCACGCGGGTGCGCGGGGGCCTCGCCGTCGACGGCCGCCTGCACCGCCTCGGCGAGGTCGGCCGCGGCGGCGTCGGCCGGCAGGACCCGCAGGACGCCGAGCTGGCGGACCCGCCGCTCCGCGGCCTCGTCGCCGGGACCCGTCAGCGCGACCACGGCGACCCCGGCCGCGGCGAGGCGGGCGAGGGCGTCCCGGTCGAGCCGGCGCAGCGAGGCGCTCACGACGGCGGCGCGCGCCGTGCCGGTGCCGGCCGCGGCGAGCAGGTCGGCCACGTCGACGCAGCGGCGCACGACCTCGACGCCGCCGTCGCGCTCGAGGGCGGTGACCAGCGCCGCCTCCCACGGCTCGCCCGTGACGGCGAGCAGCAGCGGCACGCTCACGACGCGCCCACCGGCACCTGGAGCAGGCGCAGCGCGCCGCGGGCCTGCGCGTCGAGCACCGCCCGGGCGCCCTCGGGCGTGACGAGCAGGACGACGCTGCCCCCGCGCGAGCCGGGCGCGAGGCCGCCGGTCCTCTCGGCGACCTCGTCCACCGTCACGCCCTCGAGGACCGGCTCGGACGCCGGCGGCGCCGCGTCGCCGGGACCGGCGCCGGGGACGACGTACAGGTCGACGACGGCGTGGTCGCGCAGCCCGGTCGCCGAGACGGGGTCCACCTCGACCGGCAGGCGGCGCAGGTCCTGCGCGCCCTCGCGGGCCACCGCCGCCGCCGGCAGCAGCTCGCCGTCGCCCACGGCGCGGGTGAGCACCCAGCCGACCGGCGGGGCGCCGGCGGCGGAGACGTAGCGGGCGGCGCCGGCGTCGAGGCGCACGTCGCGGCGGACGAGGTCGTCCTCGCCGAGCCGGGTGCCGGGGCCGAGGTCGGCGGTGACCGCCCACACCGGCACGGCGTCGTCGGCCGCGGCCACCACGCGGGCGCCGAGCACCACGGAGGCCAGGACGAGCAGCAGCCCCACCACGAGGCGGGCGTCGAGCCAGCGCGGGCGCGCGAGGCGCGGCGCGGCGGGGGCGGGCAGGTCGGGCACGGCGGTCCTCGGGGTCGCACGGGGTGGGGACCGGACGATGCTCGCAAGCCGGGCGCCCGGCGGCGGGCGGGTCGGCGCGGGATCACCCGACGGCAGCAGCGCCGCGCCGCGCCCTGTGGACGGCCGCCGACGCGCTGCACCCGCCGGGTGCCACCATGCCCTGGTGCGGGCGCCGGCCCGCGCCGCGCGACCGACGGACGGAGGGGCCCGAGCCGATGGCGAGCCCGCGCTTCCTGCAGCTGGCCGACGTGGCCGAGGTGCTCAACATCAGCTCGGCGCAGGCGTACGCGCTGGTGCGC
The DNA here is from genome assembly GCF_003594885.1 of Vallicoccus soli. NCBI lineage: Bacteria > Bacillati > Actinomycetota > Actinomycetes > Motilibacterales > Vallicoccaceae > Vallicoccus > Vallicoccus soli. The sequence goes on along the minus strand of NZ_QZEZ01000005.1, from coordinate 205,984 downwards.
TCCGGCGAGCTGCCGGCCATCAAGGTCGGGGGCCGCGGGCAGTGGCGCGTCGAGGCCTCCGTGCTCGAGGACTACATCCAGCGGATGTACGCCGAGACCCGCGCCTTCGTCGCCCAGCACCCGTTCGGCCGCGGGGACGAGCCCGAGGGGTGAGCCTGCCGGCGGGCGTCGGCCCGCCGTGAGCGGGGGCGCCGGCGCGCCCTCGGCAGGGGTGGGCGTCAGCCCGCCCGGAGCACGGCCAGCGCCGGGAGCGGGACGAGCCGCACCCCGCGCACCCCGCCGCGCCGGCGCGGCTCGCCCGGCGGGTGCTCGGCGAGCTCGACGAAGTCGGCGCCGACGAGGTCGAGGGTCCCGGTGAGCCGGGTGCCGTCGACGAGCTCCAGCACGACGGGGGCGCGGTCCCGCGCCACGCCGCGCAGGACGTGCCCGAGACCCAGCCGCCCCCGCAGGCCGGGCCCGCTGAGGGCGCCGGTCCCGGTGCCCTCAGCGCCCCCGGCGCCCCCGGCGCCCGCGGCGCCCGTCGGGGCGGGCGGCGCGCTGCGCCGGCCGAGCCCCGTCACGCCGGCGAGCGCCGCGAGCGGCACGACGGCGCGCCCCCCGGCCGGCTCGGCGAGCAGGAGCCAGTCGCGGCCGACCTCCTCGAGCACGCCCTGCACGGCGCCGCCGCCCAGCACGTGCAGGCCCAGTGCCGTGCCCACGGCGGCGGCCAGCCGGTCGCCCGTGCGGAGCAGCGCCGCCTCCCGGCGGCTGCGGTCGGCGACCTCCGCCGCCAGCTCGGCCCGGTCGGCGGCGTCCAGCTGCGCCTCGAGGTCGTCGAAGAGCCTCTCCCACCGCACGCCCGCCTCCTCCCCCCGTCGGCGGCGGGTACGCGCCCGAGCGTGCGCGCAGGGTGCGCCCACCGTGACCCGCCCGCCGCCGCGCGGGTGAGCTCCGTCCACAACCGCGCCCGACCGCTTGATCCTGCCCTCCCCGCGCTTGTACACAAGCAAACGCAAGCAAACGACGGCATCGGAGGTCGACGTGGTCCGAGCGCTCCCCCCGCGGCTGCGCGCGCTGGGTGTGGCCGGCGGCAGCGCCGCGCTCTGGCTGGCCGCCAGCGCGCTCGTCGGCTGGGCCGGCGCAGCCCCGCTCTCGGCGGTGCGCGGCCCCGGGCCCGCGCGGCTCGACGACCTCGTCGCGGTCGCCGCCGCCGGCGGGGCGTGGCTCGCGCTCACCTGGCTGGCCCTCGGTGCCGGCCTCTGCGCGCTCGCGGCGCTGCGCGGCGGCGCCGGGCGCGCGGCCGCGCTGGCCGGGCGGCTCGCCCCGGCGGCGCTGCGGCGCGCGGTGGGTGCCGCGGTCGGCGCGGCCGTGCTCGGTGGCACCGCCCTCGCCGGGGCGGGCGCCGCCGGGGCCGCTGCGGCCCCGGCCGCGCCCGTGGCCGCCGTACGGGTCCTCGACGCCTCCGCCGTCGACCGTCCCGCCGCGCAGCCCGCAGCCGGGGCCGGCTCCGACGCCCCCCGCACCGACGGCGCGGCCACTGATCGCCCGGTCCCCGCCGGACCTGCCGAGGCCATCGCGCCCGCCCCGCACGCCCCGGCGGCCCTGCCCGCCGGCTGGACGCCCGACCGGCCCGCGGCGGCCCCGGCCCTGCAACGGGCGGCCGAGGCCGTGCGGCTCGTGACGGCCGTCCCGCGCGCCGACGCCGAGCGCGCCGGCCACGGCGCGGACGGGGCCGACGAGGTCGTCGTGCGCGCGGGCGACACGCTCTGGGACATCGCCCGGCGCACCCTCGGCCCCGGCGCCACCGACCTCGAGGTCGCGCGGGCCTGGCCCCGGTGGCACGCCGCGAACCTCGACGTCGTCGGCGAGGACCCCTCGCTCATCCGCCCCGGGCAGGTGCTCCGGGCCCCGGGCTGAGCTCCCTCCCCCCGCCACCCGCCGGCGCCCCTGCTGCCCTGCCTCTGCCCCGCCCCGCCCCGCCCCGACCCGCCCTGCTCCGCCCTGCCCCGCCCTGCCCCGCCCCGCCCCGCCCCGACCGTCCGGAGGTCCTCGTGCCCGTCGACACCGCCCCGCGCCCGCGCCTGCTGCCCGTTCCGCGCAGCGAACCGGCCTGCGAGGAGCAGCGCGCCTGGACCGCGACGCCGTACCGGCGCCCCGCGACCCAGGGGACCCTCGCCCTGGCCTTCACCCTGCCCTCCGGGGCGCCCGCCGTGCCGCCGGCACCGCGCCTCGCGGCCGTCCCCGACGAGGACGACGAGGGGCCGCGCCCGACCCCGACGTGCGAGCTGCCCGACCCCGCCGCGTGGTCCGGGCGCTACGTCCAGGCCGCGCTGGAGGTGCTCGCCGGCGAGCGGCCCGTGACCCAGCTGGTGCGCTGGACGAGCGCGCGGGTGTACGCGGACCTGCAGCGCCGCGCCCTCGCCGCGGGCACCGCCGGGCCGGGCGCCCGCCGCGGCGGGCCGCGCTGCGCGGTCCGCAGCGTCCACGTCGGCGCCCCGGCCGACGGTGTCGCCGAGGTGTGCGCGGTCGTCGCCCGCGCCGGGCGGGTGCACGCCGTCGCGCTGCGCCTCGAGGGCCTCGGCGGGCGCTGGCGCTGCACCGCCCTGCAGGTCGGCTGAGCCCGCCCCGCCCTCGGCGCACGACCACGGCGGGGACGGGGCCCGGCTCTCCCCCGCCGTGATCATGCGGGCATGGCGCTCCGACCTCTCCCCCACCGCGATCGTGCGGGGGTGGCACGGGCAGCAGGAACCCCTCCCACCCTGCGCGCATGATCACCGCGGGGAAGCGTCCCGGCTCTCCCGCCGCGGCCATGCGGGGATGGCGCGGGCCGCGGGCGGCCGGCACTCCTCCGCCCTGCGCGCATGATCACCGCGGGGAAGGGGGCACGCCGCACCCGCGATCGTGCGAGGACGGCGCTGCCCGGGGGACGCACGACGGCCCGGCCCCTCAGGAACCGGGCCGTCGTGCGGTGGCCGTGCGGTGCGTCAGCGGCGCTTGCGGGCGCGGCGGCGCTCGGCGCGGTTGCCGGTGGACTCCTCGACCGGCTCGCCGTCCTCGGCGGTGCGCACGACGCCGCCCTCGCCGTCGACGGTGGGCGCGCTGTACTCGAGGTGGCTAGGCCGTGCGGGGGCCTCGAGGCCCTTCGCCCGGATCTGCGGCGCGGCCGGCGCCTCCCCGTCCGCGGCGGTCCCGGCGCCCTCGCCCTCGGCCCCGTCGGTGGCGGGGCCGGCCTGCACACCGCCGCCGAGGGCGGCGGCGGCCGCCGCGGCGGACGAGGCGTCGATGCGGGGGCCGGCGGGGGCGGGCTGCTCGACCTGCACCTCGACGTTGAAGAGGTAGCCGACCGACTCCTCCTTGATGGCCTCCATCATCGCGTTGAACAGGTCGAAGCCCTCGCGCTGGTACTCGACGAGCGGGTCGCGCTGGGCCATCGCGCGCAGGCCGATGCCCTCCTGCAGGTAGTCCATCTCGTAGAGGTGCTCGCGCCACTTGCGGTCGAGCACCGACAGGACGACCCGCCGCTCGAGCTCGCGCAGCACGTCCGGGCCGAGCTGCTGCTCACGGGCCTCGTACGCCGCCCGGGCGTCGGCCCGCAGCTCCTCGGCGAGCAGGTCCGCGGTGATGCCGGCGCGGTCGCCCGCCTCCTGCTCGAGGTCCTCGAGCGTGACGCCGACCGGGTAGAGCGTGCGCAGCGCCGTCCAGAGCTGCTCGAGGTCCCACTGCTCGGCGTAGCCCTCGGCGGTGGCACCGCGGACGTACCCGACGACCACGTCGTCGATCATGTGCTCGACCTGCTCGTGCAGGTCCTCGCCCTCGAGGACGCGCCGGCGCTCCTCGTAGATGACCTGGCGCTGGCGGTTGAGCACGTCGTCGTACTTGAGGACGTTCTTGCGGATCTCGAAGTTCTGCGCCTCGACCTGGGTCTGCGCGGAGCGGATGGCGTTGGTGACCATCTTGGACTCCAGCGGGACGTCGTCCTCGACGCCGCCGACGGCGAGGACGCGCTCGACGATGCCGGAGTTGAACAGGCGCATGAGGTCGTCGCCGAGCGAGAGGTAGAACCGCGACTCGCCCGGGTCGCCTTGGCGCCCGGAGCGCCCGCGCAGCTGGTTGTCGATGCGCCGCGACTCGTGGCGCTCGGTGCCCAGCACGTAGAGCCCCCCGAGGTCGACGACCTCCTCGTGCTCGGCCGCGACGGCCTTCTTCGCCTTCTCCAGCGCGTCGGGCCAGGCCGCCTCGTACCCCTCGGGGTCCTCGACCGGGTCGAGGCCGCGCTGGCGCAGCTCGGCGTCGGCCATGAACTCGGAGTTGCCGCCGAGCATGATGTCCGTGCCGCGGCCGGCCATGTTGGTGGCGACGGTGACCGCGCCCTTGCGCCCGGCCTGGGCGACGATCGCGGCCTCGCGCTCGTGGTGCTTGGCGTTGAGGACCTCGTGCGGGACGCCGCGGCGCTTGAGCAGCATCGACAGGTGCTCGGACTTCTCCACGCTCGTGGTGCCCACGAGCACCGGCTGCGAGCGGGCGTGGTGCTCGGCGATGTCCTCGACGACCGCGTCGAACTTCGCCTGCTCGGTGCGGTAGATGAGGTCCGGCTGGTCGATGCGCTGCATCTCGCGGTTCGTCGGGATGGGCACGACGCCGAGCTTGTAGATCTGACTGAACTCCGCGGCCTCGGTCATGGCCGTGCCGGTCATGCCGGAGAGCTTGTCGTACATGCGGAAGTAGTTCTGGAGGGTGATCGTGGCGAGCGTCTGGTTCTCGTCCTTGATCTTCACCCCCTCCTTGGCCTCGATGGCCTGGTGCATGCCCTCGTTGTAGCGGCGCCCGGCGAGGATGCGCCCGGTGTGCTCGTCGACGATGAGCACCTCGCCGTTCATGACGACGTAGTTCTTGTCGCGCTTGAAGAGCTCCTTGGCCTTCAGCGCGTTGTTGAGGTAGCCGACGAGCGGGGTGTTCACGCTGTCGTAGAGGTTGTCGATGCCGAGGTAGTCCTCGACCTTCGCCACCCCGGACTCGAGGATGCCGACGGTGCGCTTCTTCTCGTCGACCTCGTAGTCCCCGTCGACGCCCTTCTCGGGGTCGCCGCGGCGCAGGCGCGGGGCGATGCGGGCGAACTCCTGGTACCACTTCGTGGCCTGGTCCGCGGGACCGCTGATGATGAGCGGCGTGCGCGCCTCGTCGATGAGGATCGAGTCGACCTCGTCGACGATGGCGAAGTTGTGCCCGCGCTGGACGAGCTCCTCGCGGCTCCACGCCATGTTGTCGCGCAGGTAGTCGAAGCCGAACTCGTTGTTCGTGCCGTACGTGATGTCGCAGGCGTACTGCCGGCGGCGCTCGTCGGGCTTCATGTGCGCGAGGATCACGCCCACCTCGAGCCCGAGGAACCGGTGGACGCGGCCCATCCACTCGGAGTCGCGCTCGGCGAGGTAGTCGTTGACGGTGATGATGTGCACGCCCTTGCCGGAGAGGGCGTTGAGGTACGCCGGCAGGGTGCCGACGAGCGTCTTGCCCTCGCCGGTGCGCATCTCGGCGATGTTGCCGAGGTGCAGCGCGGCACCGCCCATGAGCTGCACGTCGTAGTGCCGCTGCCCCAGGGTCCGCTTGGCCGCCTCGCGCACCGTCGCGAACGCCTCGGGGAGGATGTCGTCGAGCGTCTCGCCCTTCTCGAGCCGCTCCTTGAACTCGCCGGTCATGCCGCGCAGCTCGTCGTCGCTCATCGCGACGAAGTCCTCCTCGATCGCGTTGACCTGCTTGGCGATCGCGGAGAGCTTGCGGACGATCTTGCCCTCGCCGGCGCGAAGGATCCTGTCGAGCAGTGCGGGCACTCGGACGACTCCTCGGTGCTTCGGTGGCGCGCGGACGCGCCGAGACACGCAGGCGCAGCGGCGCCCGCGGGCGCGCTGGCGCGGGGGCGGGCCCCGTCGCACCTGGCATGGTAGGCCGTCGCGCCGGGCAGGGGGGCCGTCGGTGCCGTGCTGGTCGCAGCGCGTGGCTGCACGACCCCGGGAGGTGGCAGGTGGAGCCGGTCGAGCTGCGCGGCGACGGCCTGGTCCTGCGCTGCTGGAGCCCGGGCGACGCGCCCGCCGTGCACGCCGCCTGCCAGGACCCGCTCGTGCAGCGCTGGACCACGGTGCCGGTCCCCTACACCGCGGAGCACGCCCGCGCCTTCGTCGAGCAGGCGCCGGCCCGCTGGGCCGTGGGGCTGCCCGCCTTCGGGGTGTACGACGCCACCAGCGGCGCCGTGCTCGGCGCGCACGGCGTCGTGGGAGCACCCGAGCCGGACGTGTACGAGCTGGGGCTGTGGGTGGCCGCGCCGGAGCGCGGGCGCGGGGTCGCCCGGGCCGCGACCCGCCTCGTGGCCGCCTTCGCCTTCGCCCGCCTGGGCGCGGTGCGCCTGGAGTGGCAGGCCGAGGTCGGCAACTGGCCGTCCCGGCGCGTGGCCGAGGCCTGCGGGTTCGTCGTCGAGGGGACGCTGCGGGGCCGGCTCGCGGGGCGCGGGGACCACCCCGGGCGGGCGGACGCCTGGATGGCGGGGCTGCTGCCGGAGGACCTGCGGTGACGCGCCCGCCGTACGACCGCCCCCAGCCGGTGCTCGAGGGCGCCCGGGTGCGCCTGCGCCCCGCACGGCCCGAGGACGCGGAGCAGGTGCTGCGCGCGGTGGACGGTGAGTACCTGCGCTGGACGACCGTGCCCGAGCCCTACCTGCCCGAGCACGCCCGCACCTTCGTCGAGGAGGTCTCGCCCGCGCCGTGGGCTCAGCGGGCGGGCGCCGGCTGGGTCCTCTGCCGCCCCGGCGACGACGCCTTCTGCGGCGCCCTCGACCTGCGCGTGGCACCGGAGGACCCGGGCCGCGCCGAGGTGGGGTACGCCTGCGCGCCGTGGGCCCGCGGCGAGGGGCTCGTCCCGGCCGCGCTCGTGCTCGCCGCCCGCTGGGCCTTCCCCGCCCTGGGGCTCGCCCGCCTCGAGTGGCGCGCCTACGTCGGCAACGACGCCTCGCGCCGGGCCGCCGAGAAGGCGGGGTTCCGCGTCGAGGGCCTGCAGCGCGCCCGGCTCGTGCAGCGCGGGGTCCGTCGCGACGCCTGGGTCGGGTCGCTGCTGCCGGGCGACCTCCCGCCGGCCTAGCCGCCCGTCGCCGGCGCGCGGCGCCGCGGCGCGCCGCGGGAGGACCTGGGCCGGGCCGCGCAGGGGGGACCGGCATGATGGGGGCCGAGAACCGGAGGTGGTCGAGGTGGTCGAGAGCAGCCCGCGGGGGCGTCCCGTGTCGTGGGCGGTCGTGGCCGTGGTGATCGTGGGCTTCATCGTCGGCGGGCTGGGGCTCATCCTCGGCCCCACGTGGTGGCTCTTCTGGGTCGGCGTGGTGCTCTCCGTCGGCGGCATCGTCGTCGGCTGGGCGACCGGCATGATGGAGGACGTGCACTAGCCCGCCGTCGCCACCGCGGCGGCCAGGGCGGGGGCGAGGTCGCCGCGGGGCTCGACGACCACGTCGTCCAGCCCCAGCCAGCCCGCCGCGAGCCGCAGCTCCGCGGCGAGCTCCTCGGCCACGGCGCCCGCCGGCTCCCCCGGCTCGAGGTACGACCCGCGCACCAGCAGCCGCCCGCCCGCCCGGTCGGCCTTGAGGTCGACCCGGGCGACGAGCCGGTCGCCGAGCAGGAACGGCAGCACGTAGTAGCCGTGCACCCGCTGGTCCTGCGGCACGTAGATCTCGATGCGGTAGCGGAAGCCGAAGAGCGCCTCGACGCGCGAGCGCTCCCACACGAGCGGGTCGAAGGGCGCGAGCAGGGCGCGCGCCGCGACCGCGCGGGGCACCCGCGCCTCGCGGTGCAGGTACGCCGGCCGCGCCCAGCCCTGCACCTGCACGGGCAGCAGCTCGCCGGCCGCGACGAGGGCCTCGACGGCGGCGCGGCTGTCGGCGGGGCGCAACCGGAAGTAGTCGCGCAGGCACGGCTCGCTGGCCACGCCGTGGGCCCGCGCGGCGATGCGGGTCAGCGCGACGAAGGCCTCCTCGTCGGTGGGGTCGGGGGCGTCGAGCACGGCGGCGGGCAGCACGCGCTCGGGTGCTGCGTAGCGGCGCTCGAAGGAGCTCGTGCGCCCGGCCGAGGTCACCTCCCCCGACCAGAACAGGTGCTCGAGCGCCTGCTTGACGAGCGACCAGTTCCAGCCCCAGTGCTCGCGGCTGCGCGGCGCGTCGTGCGCCAGCGAGGCCTCGACCTCCCCGGCGGTCATCGGGCCGCCCGCGCGCACCTCGGCGAGCACCGCGGCGACGAGCTGCGGGTGCTCGACCGCGACCCGGCGCATGCCGCCCCAGGCCTCCTCGCGCCAGCGGCGCATGCGCCAGCGCAGCAGCCGGTGCGTGGCCGGCGGGACGATGCTGGCCTCGTGCGCCCAGTACTCCACCAGGCGCCGCGGCGCGCGCCCGAGGGCCCGGTCGAGCAGGCCGCGGTCGTAGGGCCCGAGCCGGCTGAACAGCGGCAGGTAGTGCGCGCGCACGAGCACGTTGACGCTGTCGACCTGCAGCAGGCCGGTGCGCTCGACGGTCCCGGTGACCTGCCGGGTGCCCACGACCGCCGGCCGCGGCGCGGCGAGGCCCTGCGCGGCGACGGCGACCCGGCGCGCCTGCGCGGCGCTGAGGCGCTCGCGGGCGCGGCGCCGCAGCGGTGGCGCCGACGACCCGGCGAGCGGTCCTGCGGGGGGTCCGGGAGGCGCTGCGGGCACGGGCGCGATGCTGCCAGAGGGCACCGACGGCCCGGGGGCTCAGGTGATCTCGAGCAGCTTCTCGCGCACGGCGTAGACCACGGCCTCCATGCGCGAGTGCAGCTGGAGCTTCTCCAGGATGTTGCGCACGTGGTTCTTCACCGTGTTCTCGCTGATGAAGAGCTCCTTGGCGATGTCGCGGTTGTTGAGGCCGCGCGCGACGAGCCGGAGCACCTGCAGCTCGCGGTCGGTGAGCCGCGGCGCGGGGAGCTGCTGGCGCTCGTCGCTGCGCTTGACCATCGAGGCGAACTCGGTGAGCAGCTTGGACGCCATGGACGGGCTGATGAGCGACTGGCCGCCGGCGACCGCGCGGATCGCGGACGCCACCTCGTCGATGGAGATCTCCTTGAGCAGGTAGCCCGTGGCCCCGGCCTTGATCGCCTCGTAGAGGTCGGCTTCCTCGTCGGAGATGGTCAGCATGATGATCTTCGCGCTCGGGACGACGTCCTTGATGGCCGTGCAGGCCTGGATCCCGTCGCGGCGCGGCATCCGGATGTCCATGAGGACGATGTCCGGAGTGAGCTCGCGGGCCAGGTCGAGCGCCTCGGCGCCGTCGCCGGCCTCGCCGACGACGGAGATGTCCTCCTCCTGGCCGAGGACCATCTCCAGGCCCCGGCGGAAGAGCGCGTGGTCGTCGACGACGAGGACGCGGATGGGGTCGGCGCCCCCCGGCGCCACCCCCTCGCGGTCGTCGTCCGTCCCGGTCGGCACGGTCGGCACGGTCGGCACGGTCGGCACGGTCGGTCCGCTCGGCGCGCTCGGCGCGGTCGGCTCCGTCACGGTCTGGGCCCCCTGGGCGTGGTGCGGCGCCGGCCCCCTGCCGGCGCGCCCGATCCTCTCACGCGCGACCCCCTGCCGCGGGGCGCGCGGGCCGTACGCGACCCGGCGGGCCGCGCCGGCGCCGGCGCGGCCCGCCGGGCGGGCACCGCGGGCCCTCAGCCGCCCGCGGCCGCCGCGGCGCCCGGGGCGTCCGCGGCCTGCACCTCGAGGCGGATGACGCCGTAGTCGTACGCCCGGCGCCGGTAGACCACGCTCGGGCGCGCGGTCGCCTGGTCGACGAAGAGGAAGAAGTCGTGCCCCACGAGCTCCATCTCGTAGAGCGCCTGCTCGAGCGTCATGGGCGTCGCGGCGTGCACCTTCTCCCGCAGCACCATCGGGCCGTCGCCGTCCACGGCGGGCGCGCCGGCCACCACCGCCAGCCCGTCCGGCGCGGCGTCGTCGTCGGCCGCGCCGTCCTGCGCGGCGGCCCCGACCGGCGGCAGGTCCGCGAGCGCCGCGGTGGCCGCCGCCACCGACACGGGCGTCTTGCCGCCGTGGTGCACCCGGCGCCGGTCCGCACCCTTGCGCAGCCGGCCCTCGAGCTTGGCCCAGGCCATGTCCAGAGCGGCGTACGGGTCGTCGGCGGCGGCCTCGGCGCGGATGACCGGGCCGCGGGTGCGGCACGTGATCTCGATGCGCTCGCTCTGCCCGGCGAGGCGCGGGTTGTGCTCCTTGGACACCTCGACGTCGATGGTGATCACCTTGGGGTCGAGCCGGGCCACCTTGGCCAGCTTGTCGCCCACGTGCTTGCGGAAGCGGTCCGGCACCTCGCAGTGGCGGGCCTTGACGACGATGTCCACGGACTGTTGCTCCTTGCTCCTCGGGGACGGGACGGGGACCGCCGCTGCGGGCGGGTGCCGCGGGTCGGGGAGGGACGGTTGCCCCCGCGCCGGGGGACCAAGCGCCGCCGGTGGCAGCGGGGGGAGGTCCGGCCGGGCGCCCCGCGGGACGCCCGGCAGCCGGGGGAGGCACCCGCCCGGCCGACCTGGTCTTCGACCCCACATCCGCCTGCTGAGGGTCTCGCGGCCTGGGCCACTACTCCCCTTCTCCCGGGTCGGAGGACGTCTGGACCTCCGGCGGGGCAGGGCTTACTCCTAAGCCGCACCGTGATCGGACGACGACGAGTCGCCTTACGTGGGCCGTTTCGCCTGCGGCTGGCATCGGCTTGCCGGGCCCGGCCCCTGCAGGGGCCGCTCCCGGCGCAACCACGGACCCGAGCGGGTGCCATGGACGAACGCTAGTCCCCGCCGGGGCTCGACGTACGGCCACCCCTCGTCACGGTGCGCCGCGACCCCGTTGCGCAGCGGCACGCCTGCTGGTCAGCGGTCCGCCCGCGACGGACCCTCGCGGCGCAGCACGGTCACCGCGCCACCGCCCGCAGGTGCCGGCGCCGGGGCGTCGCGGCCACGACGGCCGCCGCGGGGACGCGCGCCCCCGCGGCCCGCAGGGCGCGCGCCGCCTCCGCCAGCGTCGCGCCCGTGGTGAGCACGTCGTCGACGACGACGACCGTGCGCCCGGCGAGCAGCGGCTCCGCCCGGGGCGCGACGGCGAGGGCGCCGTGCAGGTTGGCCCACCGCGCGCCGGCCCCGAGCCCCGCCTGGTCCGCGGGGCGCCGCGCCTGCGCCAGCGCCCGCGGCAGGAGCAGCGCCGGCGGGCAGCCCGCGCCGCCGGTGGCCAGCGCGCGCCGGACGAGCCGCTGCAGCGGGTCCCCGCCGCGGCGCCGGCGCGCGGCGCGCGTGCTCGGCACGGGGACGACCAGCGCCGGCCCCGCCGCGCGGGCCAGGGCCGCGCGCAGCGCACGCGCCAGCGCGTCGGCGAGGACGACCTCCAGCGCCCGCCGCCCGTCCTCCTTCCACGCGGCCAGCGCCCCGCGCACCGGGCCGGCGTACGTCGCCGCGGCCCAGGGCTCGGGCAGCCCCGGCGGTGCCGGGTCGGGCGGGGCCGGCGCCGCCGGCCCGACGAGCGCGGGCGCGCACCCGCGGCACAGCGGCGCGGACGCCGGGCCGTCGCCGCCGCAGCCGGCGCAGGAGGCCGGCAGCACGAGGTCGGCGAGGGCGCGGGCCACGGCGGCCGCCTCGGCGAGGGCGGGCCCGAGCGGGGACGCGCGCGCCGCGGCGGCGGTGGGTGCCGCGGTGCGCGGGGCGGTGCGTGCGGCGGTGCGTGCTTCGGCGCCGGGGGCGGTGTCCACGGGGCTCAGCCTCGCGGCCGGGCCCCGCCCGCGCCCGGCCCGCGCCCGCGCCTGGGGACGACCGGCCCCCGCGGACCCTGGGGACGACCGGCCCCCGCGGAGCCTGGGGACGACCGGCCCCCATGGGCCCTGGGGGCGACCGGCCCCCCGGGACCCCGGGGACGACGCACCCCACGGGCCCGCCCGCCCTCGGGTGCGGCGCCGTCAGCCCGGGTAGGCCGGGTCGGCGCCGGGCCCCGCCGCGGTCCAGCTGCGCCCCGCCGCCCGGAGCACCTGCCCGTCCGGCGTGCCGACGAGGACGGGGCGGTCCGGGGCGGCGGCGACGCTCACCGCGTCCACCGGGCCGGTGGGCACCGCGTCCCACCCGCTGACGTCGACGACGCGCACCTGGCGCCCCTCCCCCTCGACCACGCCGAGGACGGCCACCCGCCCGTCGTCCACCCAGGCCACGTCCCGCACGTCGACCACCTCGGGCGCGACGACGACGGGTCCGACGACGCGCAGCGGGACCTCGCCCCCGCCGCGCACCACGGCGCCGACGAGGAGGGCGTACCCCTGGCCGCGGCGCACGAGGAGCAGGGCGCGCGCCCCGTCGCGCGCCACCCGCACGCCCACGACCCGCAGCCCGGACGGGACCGCGACCGCGACGGGCGCGCCGTCGGCGGCGGCCACCCGCACGGTGCCGTCGGCGCGGTCGACGGACCAGAGGTGGCCGTACCGGTCCCAGGAGGGCTCGGCGAGGTCGCCGCCGGTGAGCACCGGGACGAGCGGGGCGTCGGGGGTCAGGGCGCCGCGCAGCAGGCGCCGCCGGTCCGGGCTGAGCACCGCGGCGACGTCGCCGGCCAGCGACAGCGCCGGCTCGCGCACGCGCGCCCCGCCCGTGCCGGCCTCGCCGGCGACGGCGACCCAGCCCTCCCCCTCCAGCCGGCCCAGGACGCCGTCGCGCACGACCGCGGCGTCGGCGTCCTCCGGCAGGGCGCCGGGGTCGAAGCCGGGCCAGGAGTCGCGGGACTGCTCGCCCGCGACGCCGGGGACGGCGTACTCCCCGCCCTCCACGCTGATGCGCACCGAGCGCACCTCGTCGAGCTGGCGCAGCGTCCACACGATCTGGGCGGACAGGGCCTGGCGCTCCTCGCTGCCGGCCCCGAACGCCTCCTCCGTGAGGTCGACCTGCGCGACGCCCCCCACCACCGGGACGCTCGCGACGGCCAGCGCCGTGCCGGCCGGTACGGCCGTGCGCACCGCGGGGGCCAGCCAGTCGCTCGGCCCCTCGAGCAGGCGCTGGGTGAGCGCCGTCGCCATGCTCGAGCGCACCGGCAGCGCGAGCAGGTCGGGCACGACGGTGCGTCCCGAGGGGTCCAGGAAGTAGACCGACGCCGTGCGGTAGGTGCGCTCCACGTCGAACGTCGTGTGCAGCAGGCCCGGCTCGAGGCCGTCGATGCGCCACTCCCCGCCCACCTGCTGCACCGAGAAGCGGGTGCGCAGCAGCACCGGCTCGGCCTCGGGGACGTAGCGCCCGTCGGGCCCGATGGCCGCCACCTGCTGCGCGGTGAGCGTCACGCTCGCGCCGCGGCGGGCGATGCGCAGCGTCCCGCTCTCGTACACGCGGGCCCCCGCCTGCGGGCGCCAGTCCTGGGCCGTCTCGGGGGCGAGGTACGCCCGCGCCGAGGCCCGGTCGTCCTCGGGGCTCGCCGAGGCGAGCAGGAAGCCGCGGACGACGTCCTCGGGGCCGGCGCCGGGGCGCGGCGGCGGGGGCAGGACGCGCACGGGCGGCTCGTCCAGCGCGACGGCGCTGTCCTGCCCCGGCCGGACCGGTCCGCTGTCGGGGATCGACGCGCAGCCGGCGAGCGCCAGGGCCGCGCCCAGCAGGGCGCCGAGGGCGCGGCGGCGGCGGCTCACGCGCGCCCCGCCGTCCGGCGGTACGGCCCGCCGACGCCCGACCCGCGCCCCCGGCGCGCGTCGGGGGGCTCGAGGGGCAGCGGGGACGCCGCGAGCTCCTGCCCCGCGCGGCGCGGCAGCGTGAGGCGGAACTGCGCGCCGTCGCCCGGCTCCCCCCAGGCCTGGAGCCAGCCGCCGTGCAGCTGGGCGTCCTCGAGGGCGATGGACAGGCCCAGCCCGGTGCCGCCCGTCGTGCGGGCCCGGGCGGGGTCGGCGCGCCAGAACCGGTTGAACACGAGCGCGGCCTCGCCCGGGCGGAGCCCGCAGCCGTGGTCGCGCACCGCCACGGCGACCGCGTCGCGGTCCTGCGCCACGTGCACCTCGACCGGGCCGCCCTCGCCGTGCTCGATGGCGTTGACCACGAGGTTGCGCAGCACGCGGTCGACCCTGCGCCGGTCGACCTCCGCGGTGCACGGCCACGGCGGGGCGACGAGGACGACGTCGCTGCCCTTGGCCTCGGCCAGCGCCTCGGACGCGTCGATGACGTGCTGGGCGACGTCGCGCAGGTCGACCTCCTCCGGCTCGAGGCTGGCGGCGCCCGCGTCGAACCGGCTGATCTCCAGCAGGTCGGCCAGCAGCGACTCGAAGCGGTCGAGCTGGGTCTGCAGGAGCTCCGCGCTGCGCCGGGTGACCGGGTCGAAGTCCTCGCGCGCGTCGTGCAGCACGTCGGCGGCCATCCGCACGGTGGTCAGGGGCGTGCGCAGCTCGTGGCTCACGTCGGAGACGAACCGGCGCTGCACCCGGGAGAGCTCCTCGAGCTTGCGGATCTGCCCCTGCAGGTTGGTCGCCATGCGGTTGAAGGAGGCGGCGAGGCGGGCGAGGTCGTCCTCGCCGCGCATGTGCATCCGCTCCTCGAGCCGGCCCGCGGCCAGCCGCTCGGCGATGCGCGCCGCCGCCTGCACGGGGCTCACGACCTGCCGGGTGACGAGCCACGCCAGCAGCGCCACGAGCACGACGAGCGCGAGGCCGCCGGCCAGCATGGTGCGCCGGACCAGCCCGAGCGTCTCCTGCTCCTGGTCGAGCGGGAAGAGGTAGTAGAGCTCGTACGGGCCCGCCGTGCCGGGCAGCACCACCGGGCTGCCGACGGCCAGCCCCGGGACGGGGCGCCCGTCCTCGGCCGGCGTGGTCACGTACGTCCACTGCTGGGCCGAGGTGGCGCGTACCCGCTCGCGGAGCCGCTCGGGGACCTCGCAGGGCGCGTCGGCGGGGCAGCTGGAGAGGTCGACCGCGACCCCCGGCGGGGCGTCCGCCGCCGACGGGGACCGCACGAGGAGCACGTCGTTGAGCCCCGCCGGGCCGCCGCTCGTGGCCAGGCGCTGCACGACCTGCGCGGCGAGCTCGGTGACGAGCTGCGGCTCGCCGGCGCCGGACGCGCTGAAGCTCTCCTGCGCGTCGCCGGCCCCCGCCGCCGCCTCGGCCAGCCCGGCCGCCACCTTGGCGTCGATGAGCCCGTCGGCGATGCGCTGCACGAGGAACTGCCCGAGCACGGCGATGACGACGAGCGAGAGCACCGTGGTCGAGGTGACGACCCGCAGGCGCAGGGACCGGCGCCAGACGGCCGGGCGGGGCACGCCGGGGAGCCCCCGCAGCAGGCCGGGGCCGTACCGGCGGCGGGGGCCGCGGGCGGCGGGGAGGGCGGTGGCGCCCGCCCGCGCGACGGGCTCGCTCAGCTCGCGCCCGCCTTGTAGCCGACCCCGCGCACGGTGACGACGACCTCGGGCTTCTCGGGGTCGTTCTCGACCTTGGAGCGCAGCCGCTGCACGTGCACGTTGACGAGGCGGGTGTCGGCGGCGTGCCGGTAGCCCCACACCTGCTCGAGCAGGACCTCGCGCGTGAACACCTGCCAGGGCTTGCGGGCGAGCGCCACGAGCAGGTCGAACTCGAGCGGGGTCAGGGCGATCTGGCGGTCGCCGCGCTTCACGCTGTGGCCGGCGACGTCGATGCTGAGGTCGCCGATCTGCAGCGTCTCGGGCACCGGGTCGTCGGTGCGGCGCAGCCGGGTGCGGATGCGCGCGACGAGTTCCTTGGGCTTGAACGGCTTGACGACGTAGTCGTCGGCGCCCGACTCCAGCCCGACGACGACGTCGACCGTGTCGGCCTTGGCGGTGAGCATGACGATGGGGACGCCGGACTCCGCGCGGATGCGCCGGCACACGTCGATGCCGTCGCGCCCCGGCAGCATGAGGTCGAGCAGGACCAGGTCGGGCCGGCTCTCGCGGAACACCGCGAGCGCCGCGGCGCCGTCGCCGCAGAACACCGGGTCGAAGCCCTCGCCGCGCAGGACGATGCCCAGCATCTCGGCGAGGGCGGGGTCGTCGTCGACGACCAGGACGCGTCCCTTCACCCCTCCATGGTGACACCCCGCGCGGCGCCGGGCCGCCGCACGCGCCCGCGCCGCTCGTCCGGCCCCGCCGCGCTCCTCCGTGCCACGATGAGCGCAGACCGGCCGGGCCCCGCGCGAGCCCCGGCCGCCGCAGGACCGCGACCGCGCCACGAGGGGGACCCGATGACCGACAGCCCGCGCCCGCCCGGGCCGTACGAGCCCGGCGACGCGGACGGCGCCCCGCCGCCGGCCCCGGTCCCGCCCGGCTGGTCGCCCCAGCAGCCGCCGCCGGCCCCCTCCGCCGGGACGGCGCCCGGAGGCGCCGGAGGCGCCGGCGGTCCCGGCGGTCCCGTCGGCTGGGAGCGGGGCGGGCAGGGCTGGGGCGGGCAGGGCTGGGGCGGGCAGGGCTGGGGCGGGGCTCCGTACGGCGGCGCCCCGCAGGGCGGGGGCCCGTACGGCGGCGCCCCGCAGGGCGGCCCGGGACGGGCGCCCTGGGCGCCCCCGGCGCCGAAGCCCGGGATCATCCCGCTGCGCCCGCTCGGGGTCGGCGAGCTGCTGGACGGCGCGATCAGCACCCTGCGCTCGCACCCGCGGACCGTCCTCGGCCTCTCCGCCCTCGTCGCCCTGGTGACCCAGCTCGTCGAGGTGCCGCTGTCGTGGCTGCTGCTCGGGGACCTCGACCTCGAGACCGGCGCGGCGGCCGGCGACCTCGGCGACCTGGGGGGCCTCGGCGCGACGGCGCTGGTGAGCCTGGTGGTGACGCTGCTCGCCGCGACCTTCCTCACCGGCGTGCTCACCGTCGTCGTGAGCCGGGCGGTGCTCGGCGAGGACCTCTCCCTCGGCGAGGCGTGGGCGCGGGCGCGGCCCCGGCTGCTCCCGCTGCTCGGGCTGACCCTGCTCAGCATGCTGCTGCTCGGGCTGGTGCTGCTCGTCCCCGTGCTGCCGGGCGTCCTCGTGGCGGCGACCGGCGGCGACGGCGACGTCGCCGCCGGGCTCGTCCTGCTGGGGCTGGTCGTGGGCCTGCCGCTGCTGGCGTGGGTGTACGTGCGGATCGCGCTCGCCAGCCCCGCCGTCGTGCTCGAGGGCAGCCCGGTCGTCGCGTCGCTGCGGCGCTCGGCGCGCCTCGTGCAGGGCGCGTGGTGGCGCACGTTCGGCGTGCTGCTGCTCGTGAACCTCGTGGCCGGCATCCTCAGCGGCATCCTCAGCGTGCCGTTCTCGGTGGCCGCGGGCCTCACCTCGCCGGACCCGTCGGACCTGGTGCCGCTGCTGGTCACCGCCGTCGGCACGGTCGTGGCCTCGGCCATCACCTGGCCGTTCACGGCGGCCGCGACCGTGCTCCTCTACGTCGACCGGCGCATGCGCCGCGAGGGGCTCGACCTCGAGCTGTCCCGCGCCGTCGGCCGGTGACGGCCCCGTGACGCTCCGCGAGCCGGGCGTCGTCGAGCTGGGGCGCGAGCGCGCCCGCGAGCTGGCCCGCGAGGAGCTGTCCCGGCGCGAGTACCAGCTCGACCGGCCGGGCCTCGTCGAGCGGGTCCGCGAGCGCGCGCTGGAGCTGCTCGGGGACCTCCTCGACCGCGCGGCCGGCGCGGCACCGGGCGGCTGGCCTGGCCTGGTGGCCGTCGTGCTGCTCGTCGTCGCCGTCGTGGTGGGGCTGCGGCTGCGGCTCGGCCCCCTGGGCCGGGCCCACCGCGCCGGCGCGGGCGCCCTCTTCGCCGGGGACGCCCGGCGCAGCGCGGACGAGCACCGCGCCGCCGCCGACGCGCACGCCGCCGCCGGCCGCTGGGACGACGCGGTCCGCGAGCGCGTCCGGGGCCTCGTCCGGGGCCTGGAGGAGCGCGGCCTGCTCGACGCCCGGCCGGGCCGCACCGCGGAGCAGGCGGCGCGCGCCGCCTCGCGCGCCCTCCCCGCGCTCGGCCCCGAGCTGGCCGGCGCGGCGCGGCTGTTCGACGCGGTGGCGTACGGCGACCGCCGGGCGCGGCCCGAGCACGACGCGCGCCTGCGCGACCTCGACGCGCGGGTCCGCGCCACCCGCCCGGGGGCGCCCGGGGGCCCGGGCGGCGGCGAGGGCCGCCCGCGCGGCCCCGTGGCGGCGGTGCCGCGGTGAGCACGGCAGGCACGGCGGGCACGGCGGGCGCGGCGGCCCCGGAGCGGCCGGCGACGAGCCTCGACCCGACGGCCCGCGACGTGTGGCGCGCGGCGCGGGGCCCGGTGCTCCTCGCCGCCCTCGTGCTCCTCGGCGCGCTGGTGCTCGCGCTGCTGCGCACCGGCGGCTCCGCGGGCCTGCTCGACCCCGGCGCCACCGACCGCGCGGGCAGCCGCGCCCTCGCCGAGCTGCTGCGCGCGCAGGGCGTCGAGGTGCGGGTGACCCGCACGACGAGCGCCACGGTCGGGGCCGTGGGCGAGCGGGGGGCCACGACGGTCCTCGTCACGCAGCCGGACCTGCTCACCGCCGAGCAGGTGCGCCGGGTCGGCCGCACGGGCGCGGACCTCGTGCTCGTCGCCCCCACGGGCCCCGCCCTCGACCTGCTCGCCCCGGGCCTCGCCGTCGTCGGGGAGGGCGGCGAGGACGCGCGCGGCCCCGGCTGCGGGCTGCCGGTCGCCCAGCGGGCCGGGTCGGCCGAGGTCGACGGCGCGGCGTACGGGCGGGGCGGCCCCGTGGGGCAGCCGCTGGCGCTGTGCTACCCGGCGGCGGACGGCGGCGCGGGCCTGGCCGTCCTCGACGACCCCGACCGCACGGTGAGCGTCCTCGGCGGCCCCCGCCCGCTGACCAACGACCGCCTCGACGACGCCGGCAACGCCGCGCTCGCGCTGGGCCTGCTCGGCGACGAGGAGGTCCTCGTCTGGTACCTCCCCTCCCTGGGCGACCTGCCGGAGGGCGCCCAGCGCCCGCTGACCGAGCTGCTGCCCGGGTGGGTGCTGCCGGCCCTGGCGCAGCTCGGCGTCGCCGTCGCGCTCCTCGCGCTGTGGCGGGCCCGCCGGCTCGGCCCCGTCGTCGCCGAGCCGCTGCCGGTGGTGGTGCGCGCGAGCGAGGCGGTCGAGGGCCGCGCCCGCCTCTACCGCCGCTCCCGGGCCCGCGGGACCGCGGCGTCGGCGCTGCGCGCGGCGGCGCTGGAGCGGCTGCGGGCGGCGCTCGCGCTGGGCCGCGCCGACCCGCCGGACGCCGTCGTGGCCGCGGTCGCCGCCCGGTCCGGCCGCCCGGAGGCCGGGGTCCGCGACCTCCTGTACGGTGCGCCCCCTGCCGGTGACGCCGCGCTGGTGTCGCTGGCCGACGCGCTCGACGCCCTGGAGAGGGAGGTACGCCGCACGTGAGCGAGCAGCCGGACCAGCGCCCGCCCGACCCCGCCCGCGAGGCGCTCGTGGCGCTGCGCGCGGAGGTGGCCCGGGCGGTCGTGGGCCAGGACGCCGCGGTGAGCGGGCTCGTCGTGGCGCTGCTGTGCCGCGGCCACGTCCTGCTCGAGGGCGTGCCGGGGGTGGCGAAGACCCTCCTCGTGCGCACCCTCGCCGCGGCGCTCGACCTGGACAGCAAGCGCGTGCAGTTCACCCCCGACCTCATGCCGGGCGACATCACCGGGTCGCTGGTGCTCCAGGGCCGCTCCGCGGACCTCACCTTCCGCCCCGGACCGGTCTTCACCAACCTGCTGCTCGCCGACGAGGTGAACCGCACCCCGCCGAAGACGCAGTCCGCGCTGCTCGAGGCGATGGAGGAGCGCCAGGTCACGGTGGACGGGCTCGCGCGCCCGCTGCCGGACCCCTTCGTCGTCGCGGCGACCCAGAACCCGCTGGAGTACGAGGGGACGTACCCCCTGCCCGAGGCCCAGCTCGACCGCTTCCTGCTCAAGCTGGTCCTGCCGCTGCCGGGCCGCGACGACGAGGTCGAGGTGCTGCGCCGGCACGCCGCGGGCTTCGACCCGCGCGACCTCGCCGCGGCCGGGGTCCGGGCGGTGGCCGGCCCGGCGGACCTCGCGGCGGGGCGGGCGGCGGTCGCCCGGGTGCAGGTGGCGCCGGAGGTGCTCGCGTACGTCGTCGACCTGGTCCGCGCGACCCGCACCTCGCCCGCGCTGCGGCTCGGCGTGTCCCCGCGCGGGGCGACCGGGCTGGTGGCGGCGGCGCGCGCCTGGGCGTGGCTGTCCGGGCGCGACTTCGTGACCCCCGACGACGTGCAGGCGCTGGCCCGGCCGGCGCTGCGGCACCGGCTCGCGCTGCGCCCCGAGGCCGAGCTCGAGGGCGTCAGCGCCGACGCGGTGCTCGACGGCCTGCTCGCCGCGGTGCCGGTGCCGCGCTGAGCGGGCGCGCGGGGAGGGGGGCGGCGGCGTGGCGCTGACGGCGCGCGCGGGGCTGCTGGCGCTGGCCGGCGTGCTCGTCGTCGCGCTCGCCTGGCCGTCCGCGACCGGCGTCCTCGTCGTGTCGGGGCTCGTCGTCGCGCTCGCCCTGCTCGACGTGGCGCTCGCGCCGAGCGTGCGCCGGCTCGCCCTGGCCCGCTCGGGCGACGCGTCGGTGCGCCTCGGCGAGCCCGCCGTCGTGCGGCTCGCGATGCGCAACGACGGCGACCGGACGGTGCGCGGGGCGCTGCGCGACGCCTGGCCGCCCAGCGCCGGCGCCGCGGCGCAGCGGCACCGGCTGCGGGTGCCCCCGGGCGAGGTGCGGACGGTGGAGGCGCACCTGCGCCCCACCCGCCGCGGCGACCGGTACGCCGCCCGCACCACCGTCCGCGCCCTCGGCCCCCTCGGGCTGGCCGGGCGCCAGGGCTCGCACGACGTCCCGTGGCGCCTGCGGGTGCTGCCGCCCTTCGCCTCGCGCCGGCACCTGCCGGCCGCGCTGGCCCGGCTGCGCGAGGTCGACGGCAGCACGGCGGTCAACGTGCGGGGCCAGGGCACCGAGTTCGACGCGCTGCGCGACTGGGTCGAGGGCGACGACGTGCGCTCGATCGACTGGCGGGCGACCGCGCGCCGCCGGGAGGTCGTGGTGCGCACCTGGCGGCCCGAGCGCGACCGGCACGTGCTCCTCGTCCTGGACACCTCGCGCACGGCCGCCGGGCGGGTCGGCGACGCGCCGCGGCTGGACGCCGCGCTCGACGCCGCCCTGCTCCTCGCGGCGCTCGCCGCGCGGGCCGGCGACCGGGTCGACCTGCTCGCCTTCGACCGGCGGGTGCGGGCGGACGTGCGGGGCGAGACGGGCGCGGCGCTGCTGCCCGCGCTCGTGCAGGCGATGGCGCCGCTGGAGGCCGAGCTCGTCGAGGCCGACTGGCGGGCGCTCTCGGCGGCCGTCCTGGCCCGCGCCCGGCGCCGCTCCCTCGTCGTCCTGCTGACCGGGCTGGACCCCGCCCCGGTCCAGGAGGGGCTGCTGCCCGTGCTCGGCGGGCTCGCCGCGCGGCACCAGCTGCTCGTCGCGGCGGTGGCCGACCCGCGGGTGGAGGAGCTCGCCGCCGCGCGGGGGGACGCCGCCTCCGTGTACGGCGCCGCGGCCGCCGAGCGCGCCCGGCTCGACCGGGCCCGCACGAGCGCGCTGCTGCGCCGCCGCGGCGTCGAGGTGCTCGACGCCCCGCCGGAGCGGCTGCCCCCGGCGCTCGTCGACCGCTACCTCGACCTCAAGGCGGCCGGGCGCCTCTGACCCCCCGCCGATCTGCTCGACCGGGCTGCTCGGCCGGGCCCCTCGACCGGCTCCTCGATCGGACCGGGCAGAAATCCTTCATCCCGCGGCGCGGGCGTCGATGGGTGGGGCAGCGGCCCCCGCCGCACCGGGGCACGGAAGCCCCTCTCGACGATCGAACGGAGTCCCCCGCATGCTCTCCCCCCGCCGCGCCGGCCGCGCCGCGCTCAGCACCGCCGTCGCCGTCTCCGCCCTGGCCGGCGGTCTCGCCCTCGGCACGGGCTCGGCCACCGCCGCCGCCCCCACGATCACCTCGGTCGCGCCGCACCTCGTCGCCGCGCTGACCGCGAACCAGATCATCACCGTCACGGGCACCGGCTTCTCCGAGGACGTCATCGCCGACGTCTCGGTCACGGGCTGCACCACCGACCCCGTCTACATCGTGAGCAGCCCCACCAGCCTGCTGCTCAAGACCGCCGCCGACTGCGCCGCGGGCACCAACGCCGTCGTCACGCTCAAGGACGACCAGGGCGCCACGCTCGTCGCCTCCACCCCGAACAGCGCCACCGCCACCGTCGCGGCCGCGCACAAGCTGAACTTCGTGGCCGCACCGACGATCAGCGCCAAGGCGACGACGCACCCGGTCATCCAGGCCAACACGAGCGCCCACGCGCAGAGCGAGCAGGTCATCACCGCGCCCGTGGGCGGCGGCACGACGGTGAAGGTCACCGCCGGCAGCACGCCGTTCGTCAACACCACGGCCACCCCGCTCGCGGCCACCCTCGGTGGCGTCCCGCTCACGGGGATCGTCATGGCCAGCGGTGGCGCCTCCTTCACCGGCAAGGTGGGCCCGCACGCGGCGGGGGCGGTCGCGCTCTCGGTCACCAGCGGTGGCGTCACCAAGACGTTCTCCGTCGCCGACACCGACTTCTCCTACGCCGGCAACACCATCACCGTCACCCCGGCCTTCGGCCCGTCCAACGGCGGCAACGACATCAAGATCGCCGGCACCGGCTTCACCGCGGGCTCCACCGTCACCGTCTGCGGCACCGCCGCGACCGTGAAGGCGGGCACCACCGCCACCGCGATGACCGTCACCGTGCCGAAGTCGGCCACCACGGCCGTCGACGGCCCGTGCACCGTCAAGGTGACGACCGGCACCGTCAGCAGCGTCGTGACGCCCGGCAGCACCTACACGTACGTCGCCCAGGGCTGAGCCCCGGCACCCGCCCGTACGGCAGCAGGGCCCGCACCCCTCGGGGTGCGGGCCCTGCTCGCGTCGTCGGCTCAGCCGGCGGCGGGGAGCACGTCCCCCGCCTCGGCGCGCTCGAGGTCGCCGGTCTCGCCGCGGCGCACGGCGCGGCGGCCGAGCACGACGACGTACGCGAGGAACGCCACCTCGACGACCACGCCGATCCCCACCCTGGCCCACGTCGGCAGCGGGGACGGCGTCACGAACGCCTCGACCACGCCCGACACGAGCAGCACGCCGACGAGCCCGAGCCCGATGGCGGCGGCCGCGCGCCCCTCCTCGGCGAGGGCCCGCGAGCGCGTCCGCTCCCCCGGCGACACGACGGTCCAGCCGAGCCGCAGCCCGGCGCCGGCCGCGACGAAGACGGCGGTCAGCTCGAGCAGCCCGTGCGGCAGGATCAGCCCGAAGAAGAGCCCCAGGCGGTCGTTCGCCGCCATGAGGCCCGCCGACGCGGCGACGTTCAGGGCGTTCTGCAGGAGCAGCCACAGCACCGCGAGCCCGAGCGTCGGCGCGCCGAGGGCCAGCGACAGCGCCGCAACCCAGGCGTTGTTCGTCCAGACGCGGAAGGCGAACGAGCCGGCCGGGTCGGTCGAGTAGTAGTCCTCGAAGTCCTCCTCGACGAGCTGGCGGACCTCCGCCGGCGAGCCGATGCCGGCCTGCACCTCGGGCGTCGAGGCGACCCACGCCGCGATCGCCGCGGACACGAGCACGAAGGCGAGCGCCGTGGGCACCCACCAGCGCATCGACCGGTAGCACGCCGCGGGGAACACCACGAGGACGAAGCGCAGCACCTCGCGCCAGGCGGGCGCGTGCGCGCCCGTCACCGCCGAGCGGGCCCGGGCCACGAGGGTGGACAGGCGCGCGACCAGCGCGGCGTCGGGCGCGGCGGAGCGCACGACCGACAGGTGCGTCGCCGTGCGCTGGTAGAGCTCGACCAGCTCGTCGACCTCCTCGCCGGCGAGCCGGCGCCGCCGGGACACCAGCTCGGCGAGCCGGTCCCACTCCCGGCGGTGCACCGCCACGTACGCGTCGAGGTCCACCCTGGCAGGCTAGGGCCGTGGTGGAGCCGTGAGCGACCTGGTCACCGGCGAGGCGGTCGCCCTCGACCTGCGGGTGGCCCGCCTGCCCAGCCGGGCCGTGGCGCTGGCGCTCGACCTGCTGCTGCAGGGCGCGGCGCTGCTCGGCGGCGTGCTCGCGGTGTACGGGGTCGCGACCGACCCGGCGCTCGAGGCGGCGCTGAGCCTCGTCGTCGTCGTGGCCGTGCTCGTCGGCTACCCGGTCGTCGCGGAGACGCTGTCCCGCGGGCGCACGCTCGGCAAGGCGGCGATGGGGCTGCGCGTGGTGCGCGACGACGGCGGGCCGGTGCGCTTCCGGCACGCGCTCGTGCGCGGCGTGGTGGCGGTCGTCGAGCTGTACGGCCTCGCCGGCGTGCCCGCCGCGCTCGTCTCGCTGGCCTCCGAGCGCGGCAAGCGCGTCGGGGACCTGCTCGCCGGGACGGTCGTGGTCCGCGAGCGGGTCGGCCGCGGCGAGGAGCCGCTGCCGGCGCAGATGCCCCCCGGCCTCGAGGGCTGGGCCCGCGGCCTGGACCTGTCGCGGCTGCCCGACGACCTCGCCCTCGCCGCGCGGCAGTACCTCGCCCGCTGGCACCAGCTCGCCGACGGCCCCCGCGAGGAGGTGGGCCTGCGCCTGGCCCGGGCCGTCGCCGAGCGGGTCGCGCCGTACCCGCCGCCCGGCACGCCGCCGGCGGCGTACCTGTCCGCCGTGCTCGCCGAGCGCACCCGGCGCGCCCTGGTCGGCGGCGGGCAGGGCGGGAGCGGGCAGGGCGCGGTGCCGTACCGCAGCGCGGGACCGTACGGACCGCCCGCGCCTCCAGCGCCTCCCGCGCCGCAGCCGGGCCCGGCGCCGGTGCAGCCCCCGGCGCACCGGCCGGCGCCCGGCGGCTTCGCCCCGCCCTCCTGAGCGGTCGCCGGGCGCGGGGCCCGGCGACCGCCTCGGGCGGTGGTCAGCAGTGGTCAGTAGCGGTAGTGGTCCGGCTTGTACGGGCCCGCCACGTCGACGCCGATGTACTCGGCCTGCTCCTTGCTCAGCTGCGTCAGCTTCACCCCGAGCGCGTCGAGGTGCATGCGCGCCACCTTCTCGTCGAGGTGCTTGGGCAGGACGTAGACCTTCTTCTCGTACTCGTCGTTCTTCGTGAACAGCTCGATCTGGGCGATCGTCTGGTTCGCGAAGGAGTTCGACATGACGAAGGACGGGTGCCCCGTGGCGTTGCCGAGGTTGAGCAGGCGGCCCTCGGACAGCACGATGATCGAGTGGCCGTCGGGGAAGACCCACTCGTCGACCTGCGGCTTGACCCGGTTGCGCACGACGCCCGGGGTGCGCTCGAGGCCGGCCATGTCGATCTCGTTGTCGAAGTGGCCGATGTTGCCGACGATCGCCTGGTGCTTCATCTTCGCCATGTCCTCGGCGGTGATGATGTCCTTGTTGCCGGTCGCCGTGATGAACAGGTCGGCGGTGGACACGACCTCGTCGAGCGTCGTGACCTGGTAGCCGTCCATCGCGGCCTGCAGCGCGCAGATGGGGTCGATCTCGGTGATGATCACCCGGGCGCCCTGCCCGCGCAGCGACTCCGCGCAGCCCTTGCCGACGTCGCCGTACCCGAAGATCACCGCGACCTTGCCGCCGATGAGCGTGTCGGTGCCGCGGTTGATGCCGTCGATGAGCGAGTGGCGGGTGCCGTACTTGTTGTCGAACTTCGACTTGGTGACCGAGTCGTTGACGTTGATCGCCGGGAAGAGCAGCGTGCCGGCGCGCGCGAACTCGTAGAGGCGGTGGACGCCCGTCGTCGTCTCCTCGGTGACGCCCTTGATGCCCTGCCCGATCCGGGTCCAGCGCTGCGGGTCCTCGCCGAGGCTGCGGCGCAGCAGGTCGAGGATGACGCGGTACTCCTCCGGGTCCTCCTCGGTGGCGGTCGGGACCGCGCCGGCGGCCTCGAACTCGGTGCCCTTGTGGACGAGGAGGGTGGCGTCGCCGCCGTCGTCGAGGATCATGTTCGGGCCCTCGCCGCCCGGCCAGACGAGGATCTGCTCGGCGCACCACCAGTACTCCTCGAGCGTCTCGCCCTTCCAGGCGAAGACGGGCACGCCGGCGGGCGCCTCGGGGGTGCCGGTCGGGCCGACGGCGATCGCCGCGGCCGCCTCGTCCTGCGTCGAGAAGATGTTGCAGGACGCCCAGCGGACCTGCGCGCCGAGCGCGACGAGCGTCTCGATGAGCACGGCCGTCTGCACGGTCATGTGCAGCGAGCCGGCGATGCGGGCGCCGGCGAGCGGCTGGCTCGGGCCGTACTCCTCGCGCAGCTTCATGAGGCCGGGCATCTCGTGCTCGGCGAGCTGGATCTCCTTGCGCCCCCACGGGGCGAGGGAGAGGTCGCGGACCTTGAAGTCGCCGGTGGCGGTGGTCGCGGGGGTGGTCACGTGGGTGTCCCTCCGGGTCGATGGGGTGCCCGGGGGTGGCCCGGGCCCGTGCGGGCCGCGCGCCGCGACGGCCCGGGTGCGGGCGTGCGGGGGCGACCGGCCCGGCGCGGCCCCTCCGGGCCTCCCATCGGTGACGCCGAGCGCTCCCACCGATGCTACCCGTCGGGGCCCTCGCCGGCCCGCCCGCCGGCCCGCCCGCCGGCCCGCCCGCCGGTCTGCCGGCCGGTCTGCCGGGGCGCCCGCGGCGGCGTCCGGCGCCGGGGGCGGCGCAGCCCGTCCGCGACGAGCGCGGCGGCGCCGGCCGGGTCCAGGGCCGCGAGCGCCCCGCCGGTCCAGCGCGGGTCGTCGGTGACCTCGCGCACGACGAGCGCGGCCTCCAGCGGCAGGACGAACGCCCCGTACGCCTCCGGGGCCAGCTCGACCTCGGCCGTCACCAGCCCGTGCAGGACGCCGTGGAAGACGTCGACGGCCACCCGGGCCCCCTCGACGGCCAGCAGGTGCCGCGTCTTGTGCAGCTCGCGCCCGGGCAGCGAGCGGCGCAGCAGGGCGTACTCCTGGGGCGAGAGGTACGTCGTCGTGTGCGCCACCGACGAGGGCCCCTCCCCCTCGAGCGGCACCTTCTGCCCGAGCTTGAGGGTGGTCGTCCCGGTCCCGAGGTCGGTGCTCTGCCGCAGCCGCAGCCGGGTGCCCTCGACGTAGTGGTCGCGCAGGTCGATCCGCCGGACGCCGGGCCCGTGCAGGGCGTACGGCGGCGCGGCGAGCACCCACCGCCGCTCGCGCTCCGCCCGGGCGTAGCGGCCCGGGCGGGCGCGCTGCCCCTCGGGCGCAGGACCGGCCACGACCCCATCGAACCGCACGGGGGCGCGGCCGGTCCCCCGGCCTCACACGGCCTGACGCGGCCTCAGCGGCCGTACGTCTCCGCGCGGAGCGCGTCGCGCAGGCCGTCCTGGGCCGGGGCGGGCGCCGGGGCCGGGGTCGCGCCCAGCGTGCGCGCGGCGGCGGCCGGCGCTGCGGGCACCGGCTCGGGCAGGCGCTCGCAGACCACGTCGGCGGTGCGCCCCCGCACGCGCCGCGGCAGCTCGCCGGTGGCGAGGTACGCCGCGATCCGGTCGTCGACGCAGGCGTTGCCGGCGAGGGAGTTCGCGTGCGTCGCGCCGCCCTCGGTGGCGATGAGCCGCGAGCGCGGGAACCGCTCGCGGACCTCGAGGTTGCCCGCGTACGGCGTCGCCGCGTCGAGCGTCTCGCTCACGAGCAGGACGGCCGGTGCGCGGCGCCCGTCCACGCGCACCGGCCGGTCCGCCGTGGCGGGCCAGAACAGGCAGGGCGCGTTGTACCAGGCGTTCGCCCAGGTCTCGAACGGCGCGCGCTCGGCGATGCGGGTGTTGTCGCGCCGCCACTGCTCCCACGACGTCGGCCACTGCACGTCGGTGCACTGCGTGCCGAGGTAGACGGGGTAGCCGCCCTCGATGTCCTCGGGCTCGCCGTACGCCTCGACGAGCGCCTGGGCGTCGCCGTCGTGCGCCCACGCGGCGAACAGCTCGGCGGTGCCCGGCCAGGCCCCCTCGTCGTACCCGGCGCCGAGGACGATGTCGGTCCACTCGCTGGGCCCGACGAGCCCGGCCGCGGGGGCGTCGCGCAGCTCGGCCTTCTCGGCGTACCAGCGGGCGCTGACCGCCTTGCGGCTCCTCCCGAGGTGGTAGACCTCGTCGTACCGCGCGACCCAGGCGAAGAACAGCTGGATGTTGCGGTCGAACGCGACGTCCTGGTTGAGGTTCGCGCGGTACCAGACGTTGCGCGGGTCGACGTTGCTGTCCAGCACCATGCGGCGCACCCGCTGCGGGTAGAGCGTCGCGTAGACCTGCCCGAGGTAGGTGCCGTAGGAGAAGCCGTAGAAGTTGATCCGCCGCTCGCCCAGGGCGCGGCGGATGTGCTCCATGTCGCGGACGTTGTCGCGGGTCGTGAGGTGCTCGAGCAGGTCGCCGCCGGCGCGCGCGCAGTCCGCCGCGTAGCCCGCGGCCCGGCGCAGCCAGGCCCGCTCGACGGCCGGGGTGACCGGGTCGTACGGCGGCCGGTCGTACCCGAAGTAGCCCGGGTCGCAGGACAGCGACGGCTCGCTCGCGCCGACCCCGCGCGGGTCGAACCCGATCCAGTCGTACGCGGCACCGGCCCCGTCCGGGACGAACGTCTGGAGCACGGAGAACACGAGCCCGGAGCCGCCGGGCCCGCCGGGGTTGACGAGCATGACGCCCTGGTACTCGTCGTCCGGGACGGTGTGCTCGACGCGCGAGACCGCCAGGCGGATCTGCTCGCCGCGCGGGCGGTCGTGGTCGAGCGGGACGCTGACGAAGCCGCACTCGGCGCCGTACGCCTGCAGGGTGCCGTCCTCGCACGGGCCCCAGTCGACGGTCCCCCCGCTGGCGGCGGGCGCGGTCGGCGCCGGCGCGACGGGGGCGGGCGCGGCGGTGGCCGCGGTGGTGGGCACCGCGAGCGCGGCGGCGGCGAGGAGCCCCACGGCGCAGCGGGTGAGGGACCTGGTCACAGGACCTCCTGGTCGACGGCGGGGGCGACGCCCGCCCCCGGCGGGGCGACCCTCCGCCCGGCGGCGGCGGCTGTCAAGGGACGCAGCGCGGCGCGCGGTCAGGCGACCGGGTCGTGCAGCCCCGTGTCGGCGGGCCCGGTGGCCCAGCGGGTGAAGCGCACCCGCAGCCCCTCCCCCTGCGGGGCGCAGAGGTACGGCCCCGCCAGCGCCGCCGCGCCCGGGTCCAGCGGGGCGAGGCGCAGCATCCGCCACGGCCCGCCGCCGCTGCGGGCGCGCAGGGTCAGGGCGTCGCCGGCGCGGCTCGCGCGCACCGTGACCGTCGTCCCCGCCCACTCCGGCACGGGCGCCATCGACCAGTCGGAGGCGCCGCGGGTGACGACGGCGCCGAGCTGCGGTGCGCCGTCGCTCACCTCCACGCCGGCCTTGGTCCAGGTCCGCTCGTCGACCCGCACGAGGACCCCGGCCTGGTCGTAGAGCCGGTCGTGCGCGGCGACGAAGGAGACCTCGACGGCCTCGCCGGCGGCGAGCGGGGCGAGCAGGGCGTGGCCGCTGTCGCGGACGAACCCGTACGAGGTGGTGCGCCACAGGTCGCTGCCGCCGGCGGCGAGCACCACGAGGTCCCCGCCGTCCTCCCGCGCCTCGGGCGGCGGGTTGAGCCAGGTGCCCTGCGACCAGGGGACGCGCGTCGTCACGGGGCGAGCCTCGCACGGCTCACAGCGGCAGCAGCCACTCCTCCCACTCCTCGAGCGGTCGGAAGCCCACCGCCTCGTTGATGGCGATCATGTGGCGGTTGACCGCCGCGTTCCAGGTGTGGACGCAGCGGCTGCCCGGGCACGCCTCGCGGAAGCGCCGCAGGTTCAGGACCTTGAGCACCAGGCCCAGGCCGTGACCGCGGTGGTCGCGGTCGACCAGGAGGTCCCACTGGTAGGCGTGCTCCGGCGTGAACCGCGAGGCGGCGAGGTCGGTCCAGCCGACGAGGCGCCCGCTCGCCGTGTGGCGGACCGCGGTGCTGACGACGGTGCGCCCGCACTCGTGCGGCCACTCGTACGAGGCCCTGGTGCGCCCGGCGTCCCAGCGCTCGGGCTTCCAGTCGAGGTCGCCCATGGGCACGTCCACCGACATCGCGACCCGCAGCCGCGCGAGGTCCTCCAGCAGCGCGTCGTCGGGCGTCCCGGTCCAGCCCAGCGCCTCGTAGCCCCCGGGCACGGGTGGCGGGTCGAGCTGCGCTCCCTGCAGGTCGAGCACCCGCCGGACCTCCGCGAGCGCGGCGCTGCCCCCGTGCGCGCGGGCGAACGCGGCGCCGGGGGGCTCCTCCCCCAGCGGCCCGCCGACCTCCGCCACCAGCCTCGTGCGCCCGTGCCCGCGCGCCACCTCGCGCACGGCGCCGAGCAGGGCCGTGCCGCCGCCCCTGCGGCGGTGCGGTGGCGCCACGAACACGTCGACCTCCGCGACGTCCTCGTTGTCCTCCAGCGGCAGGTCGACCTGGGCGCCGCCCACGACGTCGCCGGACTCCGTGCGCAGCACGAGCCGCTCGGTCGCCGTCGCGGGCCGGTCGGTCGACGCGACGAGGCGCACCTCCTCCCAGGGGTCGTCGGGCAGGCCGCGGTGGTCGTGCCGGAACGCGCTGTCCCGCGCGTCGAACCACGCCCGCAGCGAGGGCTCGTCGCCGCGCTGCCAGCGGTCGACCCGCCAGGTCACCGGGCCCCGACCCGCAGCCGGCCCAGCAGCTCCTCGGTCGCGGCGGTCACCGCGTCGACCGCGTCCTGGAACGCCTCGGCGTTGGCCGGCGACGGGGCGCGGAAGCCGCTGACCTTGCGGACGTACTGCAGCGCCGCGGCGCGCACGTCGTCCTCCTGGACCTGCTCGACGTACGGCGGGCGGAGCGTCTTGATGCTGCGGCACATGCGGCCGACGGTACGCGCGGCGGGGCCCCCGGTCAGCCGGGTTTCCGGCGCGCGGTCCGGCGCGGTCGGTACGGTGCCGGAGCGGCGACCACGTGAGGAGCGCACCGTGCTGTACGTCCTGGTCGGCGGCCCCGCGGAGGGCCGCACCGTGGAGTTCCACGAGCTCAACGTGCCGCGCGACCGGGTCGTGCACCGCGAGTGCGGCTGGTCCTACCTGCCCACGGGCAGGCAGGACGAGCAGGGCCGGTGGCTGGCGCAGGCGTACCTCGACTGAGCGGCCCGACGGGTCTAGCGTCGGGGGCGCACGGGCCGGGAGCGCCCGGCCCGGCGGACCCCGGGAGGTCGCCGTGCTCGTGAGCCGACTGCTCGCCGCCAAGGGGACGGACGTCGTCACCGTGGCCCCGGAGACCCCCGTCCGCGACCTCGTCGACCTGCTCACCGGGCGGCGCATCGGGGCGGTGGTCGTGTCGCTGGACGGCGCCCGGGTCACCGGGATCGTCAGCGAGCGCGACGTCGTCGCCGCCCTGGCCGCCCACGGTGCCGGGGCCCTCGACCTGCCGGTCGCCGCGATCGCCACGCCGGACGTGCGCACCGCCGCCCCCTCCACGACCGTGGAGGAGCTCATGGTCCTCATGACGACGCAGCGGGTCCGCCACGTCCCCGTGCTGGCCGACGGCGCGCTGGCGGGGATCGTCAGCATCGGCGACGTCGTCAAGCACCGGATCGACGAGCTGGAGCGGGAGCGGACGGCGCTGCAGGACTACGTGGCGCAGGCGCGCTGACCCGGGGGCGCCTCAGACGTCGGTGAAGTGCTCGACGCGCGGCGGGCCGGCGAAGTGCGGGCCGATGAGCGCCCGCCAGCGCCCGAACGCCTCGCTCGCGCGGAACGCCTCGTGCGCCTCGACGGAGTCCCACTCGACGAGCAGCACGAAGCGGTCGGGGGTCTCCACGCCGCGGGTCATCCGCGCCGACCGGCAGCCCTCGGCCGCGGTGATGACCGTCCTCGCCTCGCCGTACGCCGCCGCCATGGCGTCCTCCGAGCCGGGCACCACGTCGATGAGAGCGACCTCGAGCACCATGCGGCGCAGCCTCGCACACCCGGCGCGGCTCGGGCATGCTGCCCCTCGTGGACGAGCAGCCGGACCTCGCACCCCTCGACCTCGAGATCGGCCGCGTGCTCGCGGTGGTCGCGCACCCCGACGACGTGGAGTACGGCGCCGCCGCGGCCGTCGCGGCCTGGACGGCCGCCGGGCACGAGGTCGCGTACCTGCTCGCCACCCGCGGCGAGGCCGGCATCGACGGGCTGGAGCCCGCCGAGTGCGCCCGCGTCCGCGAGGAGGAGCAGCGCGCGAGCGCCCGCGTCGTCGGCGTCGAGGTCGTGGAGTTCCTCGACCACCCCGACGGCGTCGTCGAGTACGGGGTGCCGCTGCGCCGCGACATCACCGCCGCGGTGCGCCGGCACCGCCCGGACACGCTGCTGCTGTTCAACCACCGCGAGACGTGGGCGCCGGGGACGCTGAACTCCCCCGACCACCGCGCCGTGGGCCAGGCCGGGCTCGACGCCGCGGGCGACGCCGGGAACCGGTGGGTCTTCCCCGAGCTCGGCCCGCCGCACCAGGTCCGCGCCGCGCTCGTCGCCGGGTCCCCCCTCGCCACCCACGCGATCGACGTCTCCGCCACCGTCGACGCGGGCATCGCCTCGCTGCGCGAGCACCGCGCCTACCTCGAGGGGCTCGGGGACCACCCGATGGCGGACCCGGAGTTCCTGCGCGTGTTCCTCGAGCAGGCCGGCACCCGGTTCGGCGGTCGCCCGGCGCTCGCGGTGGAGGTCTACCGCTTCTGAGCCCCGCCGCCCGTGCTGGCCGGGACGAGCGGGCCCGTCGCGTCCCCGAGGAGGGTGGGCAGCTCGCGCTGCGCGCCGCCGCCCCGGACCGTGCCGTGGTCGTGCGCGGACGGCGCGGCGCCGGGAGCGTCGTCGGCGCTGCCCGCCCGAGGAGGGGCGCGCCACGGGCAGGACCCTCAGCCGGCGCCGGCGCGCACCGGCTCGCGCCGCTCCGGCTCCGCCTCGCGGGCGAGGCGCGACGGCCACCAGAAGCGCGGGCCGAGGAGCAGCACGAGGGCGGGCACGACGAGGGAGCGGACCAGGAGGGTGTCCAGCAGGACGCCGAGGCCGACGAGCACGCCGAGCTGGCCGAGGAGGATGAGCGGCAGCACCCCGAGCACCGCGAAGACGGCGGCGAGCAGGACGCCGGCGCTCGTGATGACCCCGCCGGTGACGGCGAGCGCGACGAGGACGCCGCGGCGCGTACCGACCCGCGGGGCCTCCTCGCGGGCCCGCGTCGTGAGGAAGATGTTGTAGTCGACGCCCAGCGCCACGAGGAAGAGGAACCCCACGAGCGGCACGTTGGCGTCGAGCGCCGGGTCGCCGAACCACCGCGTGACGATCAGGGCGCTCGCGCCCAGCGCGGCGAAGTACGTCGCGACGACCGTCGCCACGAGCACCACCGGTGCGACGAGCGCCCGCAGGAGCACCGCCAGCACGGCGAGCACGACGACGAGCACCAGCGGGATGACGACGAGCCGGTCGCGGGCGGCGGCCTCGCGGGTGTCGTGCTCGGTGGCCACCGGGCCGCCGACGAGGGCGGTCCCGCCGCCGACGTCGTCGAGGCGCTCGCGCAGCCCCTCGATGGCGGCGTCGCTCGCGTCCGTGCCCGCGGCGGCGTCGACGACCACCTGCACGGCGGCGAGGTCCTCGGCGCGCTCGGTGACGCGCGCGTCGGACACCCCCGGCACCTCGAGCGCGGCCGCCGCGACGGCGTCCGCGTCCGCGACGGGCGCCACGACGGACAGCGGCTGCGACGCCCCCGCGGAGAACGAGCGGGCGAGCGTCTCCTGCCCCTCGACGGCCTCGACCCGCTCGCGGAACTGCTCCGTCTGGGACAGCCCGACCCGCACGCCGAGCGTGCCCGCGGCGAGCACCGCGACCGCGAGCGCGCTGAGCAGCACCACGGCGACCGGCCGCCGGGCCACCGCGGCGCCGACCCGCGCCCAGGGCCCGTGCAGCGCCCTGTCCCCCTGCCCGACCCGCGGCACGAACGGCCAGAAGACGCCGCGGGGCAGCACGACGAGGGCGGCGGGCAGCACGACGAGGGCGTACACGAGCGCGACCGTGATGCCCAGCGCGCCGGCCAGCCCGATGTCGCGGTTGAAGGTCAGCGACGCCGCGAGCAGGCAGAGCAGCGACAGCACGACGGTGCCGGCGCTGGCCAGGACGGCCGGGCCGGCGCCGGTCAGGGCGTCGCGCATCGCCTGCCGCCGGTCCTCGGTGCGGCGCAGCTCCTCGCGGTAGCGGGCGATGAGCAGCAGGGCGTAGTTCGTGCCGGCGCCGAACACCAGGATCGAGCTGATGCCCTCGGTCGACGGGTCGAGCGGCGTGCCCGACGCCCGGGCGACGATCGTCAGCAGCGACGCCGCGACCTGGTCCCCCACCGCGACGACGAGCAGCGGGACGAGCCAGAGGAACGGGCTGCGGTAGGTCACGAGCAGCAGCAGCGCCACGACGACCACGGTGGCGCCGAGCAGCGTGACGTCCGCGCCGTCGAAGACGCCGGCGAGGTCGGTGGTGAAGGCCGCCCCGCCGGTCACCTGCGCGCTCAGCCCGTCCGGCAGCCCGGCGCGCACGACCTCGCGGACCTCCTCGACCACCCGGGCCACGCGCTCGGAGTCGCGGTCGGCCTGCAGCGGCACGGTGAGGACGAGGGCGGTGCCGTCCTCCGACGGCAGCGGGGGCGGCAGCGCGCCCCCGACGGCCAGCGCGCGCAGCTCCCCCGCGTCCTGCGCCGCCGCGGCGCGGTCCTGCGCGGTGAGCGGGTCGCCGCCGCGGGCGTAGACGACGACGGCGGGGTCGAGCTGGCCGCTCGGCAGCTCCCGCTGCAGGGCGGCGGCCCGCGCCGACTCCGCGGACGCCGGCAGCCCCGACGTCGGGTCGCCGCTCGACGGCGCCTCCCCGCGCAGCCCGAGGGCGAGCCCCGAGAGCACCACCGCCACGAGCAGCACGACCCACGCCGAGCGCCGTCCCGTGACGAGGTGCCGCGCCCGCTCCGCGATGCCCATGAGCCTGGTCCTTCCACGACGAGAACGTTCGACGATGGAAAGAGTAGGGTGTGCGGGGCGGTACGGCGAGCGGAGGTGCGGTGGGCGGGGCGTACGAGGTCGCGGAGCTGCTGCGCGCCATCAGCGTCGAGACCGACCGCATGGGCGACGCGATGGCCGCGGCGCACGGGCTGCACCGCACCGACCTCGACGCCCTGGTGCACGTCATGGACGCCGAGCGCGCCGGGGAACCGCTCTCCCCCGGGCAGCTCGCCCGGCGGCTCGGGCTGTCCGCGCCGGCGACCACCGCGCTCGTCGACCGGCTCGAGCGCTCCGGGCACCTGCGCCGGCGCCGGCACCCGGAGGACCGCCGGCGGGTCGTGCTGGAGATGCAGGACAAGGCGCGCGACGCGGGGCGCGCGATGTTCGGCCCGCTCGGGGCGGGCGTCCGCGAGCGCTTCGCCGCGCTCGACCCGGGGGGGCAGGAGGCCGTGCTCGCGTTCCTGCGCGACGTGCGCGACCTGACCGCCGAGGCCAGGCGCCGCCAGGTGGGCGGGTAGCGTCCGGGCCATGAGCACCGGCCCCACCCCCACCGACGCCAGCAGCGCCGCCCGCACGTTCCCGCCCGGCTTCCTCTGGGGCGCGGCGACGGCGTCGTACCAGATCGAGGGCGGGGTCGACGAGGGCGGGCGCGGGCGCTCGGTCTGGGACACCTTCAGCCACGAGCCCGGGCGCGTGCTCGGCGGCGACACCGGCGACGTGGCGTGCGACCACTACCACCGCTGGGCCGAGGACCTCGACCTGCTGCGCGACCTGGGGCTGGGCGCGTACCGCTTCTCCGTGGCGTGGCCGCGGGTCCAGCCCGACGGGCGCGGGCCGGCCAACCCGCAGGGCCTCGCGTTCTACGACCGGCTCGTGGACGGGATGCTCGAGCGGGGCCTCGAGCCGTGGCTGACG
Organism: Vallicoccus soli; assembly: GCF_003594885.1. Taxonomy (NCBI): domain Bacteria; kingdom Bacillati; phylum Actinomycetota; class Actinomycetes; order Motilibacterales; family Vallicoccaceae; genus Vallicoccus; species Vallicoccus soli. The sequence goes on along the minus strand of NZ_QZEZ01000005.1, from coordinate 170,186 downwards.
CTCTACCACTGGGACCTGCCGCAGGCGCTCGAGGACGCGGGCGGCTGGCCGGAGCGGGGCACGGCGGAGCGCTTCGCGGACTACGCGGAGATCGTGCACGGGGCGCTCGGCGACCGGGTGCACCGGTGGACCACGCACAACGAGCCGTGGTGCGCCTCGCTGCTCGGCTACAGCGCGGGCGTGCACGCCCCCGGGCGGCAGGACGACGCCGCCGCCGTGCGAGCCGTGCACCACCTGCTGCTCGGCCACGGCCTCGCCGTCGAGCGGATGCGCTCCGCGGCGCACCCCGACGACCGCTTCGGCATCGTGCTCAACCTGCAGCCCGTGGAGCCGGCGACGCCGAGCGGGGCGGACGCCGACGCGGTCCGCCGGGTCGACGGCATGCACAACCGGGTCTTCCTCGACCCGCTGTTCCGCGCGGCCTACCCCGAGGACGTCGTCGCCGACCTCGCCCCCGTCGCCGACCTCGCGCACGTCCGCGACGGCGACCTGCAGACGATCGCCCGGCCGCTGGACTTCCTCGGCCTCAACTACTACAACCCGCTCGTCGTGGGCGCCCCGGAGGGCGGGCCGGCCCACGTGCCCGGACCGCAGGGGCGGGGGCCGTACGTCGGGAGCCACGGGGTCCGGATGCTCGACCTCGGCCGGCCCCGCACGGCGATGGGCTGGGAGGTCGACCCCGCCGGGCTGACGACGATCCTCACCCGCCTGCAGCGCGAGTACGCCGTCCCGCCGCTCTACATCACCGAGAACGGCGCGGCGTACGACGACGAGGTCGTCGAGGGGAAGGTGCACGACGCGGAGCGGGTGTCGTACCTGCGGGCCCACCTGGCCGCCGCGCTCGACGCGGTCGACGCCGGGGTCGACCTGCGCGGGTACTTCGCCTGGTCCCTGCTCGACAACTTCGAGTGGGCCCTGGGCTACTCCAAGAGGTTCGGCATCGTCCGGGTCGACTACGACACGCTCGAGCGGACCCCCAAGGACAGCGCCGCGCTCTGGGCGTCGGCGGCGCAGGTCAACGGGCTCCCGCCCGCCGGCTGATCCTGCATACTCTCCCTAGTGGATTGCTAGGGATGGGGGTGCAGCCGTGGCCGGACGGCCCAACGTCCTGCTCGTCGTCGACGACCAGCACCAGCGCGACGCCCTGTCCTGCCGCGGCCGGGCCGGCCTCTCCACGCCGCACGCCGACGCGCTCGCGGCGCAGGGCGTGCTCGTCGAGCGCGCCCACGGGCAGCCGACCTGCACCCCCTCGCGGGCGAGCCTGCACACCGGGCGCCTCCCGCACGCGCACGGCGCCTGGTCGGTCGGCGTCGACCTGCCGCCGGGCAACCCGCAGCTGCCGCACCTGCTGCGCGGCGCGGGCTACGCGACCCGGCTCATCGGCAAGGCCCACCTCGCCTCCTGGGAGTCCGAGCGCAGCCCGGAGCGCCAGCGCGGCGCGACCGAGCGCGCCCGGCTCGGGGCGCTGCCGTACGCGGGCTACGAGCGGGCCGAGCTGAGCTTCGGGCACGCGTCCTGGGGCGTCAACGGGCACTACCGGCTCTGGCTCTACGAGCAGGGCCTCACCGACGCCGACCTGCACGAGCGCACCCGCCTGCACCCGGTGGCGGGCCACGGGCAGGTGGCCGCCTACGACTGGGACCTGCCGGCGGAGCTCTACGACAGCACCTGGGCGACCGAGCGGGCGCTGGCCGCGCTGGAGGAGCTCGCGGACGACGACCGGCCGTTCTTCCTCGCCGTCAACCACCAGGGCCCCCACCACCCCTTCGTCGCCCCGCGCGGGGCCGACGTCGACCGCCCGGACGTCGTCGTGCCCCGGCACCTCGAGGGCGAGCTGGACGACAAGCCGGAGCACTACCGCGCCGCGCGCGAGGGGCGCCTGCGCGAGGCCGGCTTCGTCGGCTCGCTGCCCATGCCGGGCCAGAACCACGGCCAGGACTTCCGGGAGGTCGACGAGGCGTGGGCGCGCGCGGCGCTCGGGCGCTACCACTGGGCGGTCGAGCAGATCGACGCGCAGCTCGGGCGCCTGCTCGCCGGCCTGGACGACCTCGGGCTGGCCGAGGACACCCTGGTGCTCTTCACCTCGGACCACGGCGAGCTCGGCGGCGCCCACGGGCTCTGGATGAAGGGCCCGTTCTCGTACGAGGAGGCGAGCGGCGTCCCGCTCCTCGCGCGCTGGCCGGCCGGTCTGCCGGCGGGACGTGTCGACCCGGGCCTGGCGGGCATCGCCGACCTGGCACCGACGATCCTGTCCGCCGCGGGCGTGCCCGTGCCGCCCGCCATGGACGGCGGGCTCGACCTGCTCCCGCAGTGGCGCGGGGAGCGGACGGTGCGCGACCACGTGGTGCTGGAGTACCTCGACGACCCCCTGCTGCTCGCCAGCGCGACGGTCGTCACACCGGAGGACAAGCTGACCGCCTACCTCGGCGGGGCGTACGCGGGGCGGGAGGACGAGGTGGGCGAGCTGTACGCGCACGGCGAGGGGGAGCTGGTGAACCGCTGGCACGGCACGGGCTCGCGGTCCCGCCGCGACGCGCTGCTGGACGTGCTCCACGAGGAGGTGCCGCCGCTGGAGCGCTGGCGGCTCACCCCGCGGCTGGCCGGGGTCTGAGGTGCGCGACGTCGTCGTCCTCGGCTGCGGCCGCAGCGGCACGAGCCTGGTCACCGGGCTCGTGGCCTCCGCGGGGCGCGCCACGGGCCCCCGGCTGCTCGCCCCCGACCCGGCCAACCCGCGCGGCTTCTTCGAGGACCCGGCGGTGAACGCGCTCAACGAGCGGCTCCTCGCGCCCCTCACCGAACGGCTGGGGACCGGCGGGGGGACGTACGCCCGCCCGCTGCGCGAGGGCGAGCGGTGGCTCGCCGCCCTGCCGGCGGACGCCGAGGTGGGCCACCTCGACGTCGACCGGGCCCGCGCCCTCGTGCCGCCGGGGCCCTGGTGCCTCAAGGACCCGCGGTTCTCGTACACCCTGCGGGCCTGGGAGCCGGTCCTCGGCGACGCGCTGCGCGTGCTCGTCGTGCGGCACCCCGGCGAGGCCGCGCGCAGCATGGTCGACCACGCCGCGAACGGCACCCTCGGGCTCGGCCTGCCCGGCGCGCTGCGGGTCTGGGAGGCGGTGAACCGGTACGTGCTGGAGCACCACCTCGGGCGGGGCGACTGGCTCGTCCTGCACCACGCCGCCGTCCTCGACGGGTCCGCGCTGCCCGCCCTCGAGGAGGCGCTGGGCGCCGCGGTGGACCGCTCCTTCGTCGACGGCGCGCTGCACCGCTCCCCCGCCGCGCCGGTCCCGCCCTCCTGCGCCGCGCTGCACGCGGAGCTGCTCGCCGCGGCCCGGGACGAGGGCTCGGCGGCCTGAGCCCGGCCGGGCTGGGTACGGCCCCGGTCATGAGCGACGTGCGCACCGAGGAGCAGGCGGCCGACCGGGCCGCCGAGGAGACGGCCCTCGACGGGCCCGAGCAGACCGCCGCCGCGGCCGAGGCGCCGCGCGCCGTCGACGTCGTCCCGCCGTCGGTCCGCAAGAAGGTCGACCTGCCCGAGCTCGACGAGGAGCTGCAGCGGCTGCGCGTGGACGTGGACCCCGAGGGAGAGCCGGTGCTGCTGCGCCCCGACGGCCGGGTCGTCGACACCTGGCGCGAGGGCTACCCGTACGACGAGCGGATGACCCGCCGCGAGTACGACCGGCAGAAGCGGCTGCTGCAGATCGAGCTGCTCAAGCTGCAGAGCTGGATCAAGGACCGGGGCGAGAAGCTCGTCATCCTCTTCGAGGGGCGCGACGCCGCGGGCAAGGGCGGCACGATCAAGCGGTTCACCGAGCACCTCAACCCCCGGGGCGCGCGGGTCGTGGCGCTGGAGAAGCCGAGCGAGCGCGAGTCCACCCAGTGGTACTTCCAGCGCTACGTCGCGCACCTGCCGGCGGCCGGGGAGATCGTGCTCTTCGACCGCTCCTGGTACAACCGCGCGGGCGTCGAGCGGGTCATGGGGTTCTGCACGGCGCAGGAGTACCTCGAGTTCATGCGCCAGGCGCCGGAGCTCGAGCGGATGCTCGTCCGCTCGGGCATCCGGCTGGTCAAGCTGTGGTTCTCGGTGTCGCGCTCGGAGCAGCGCACCCGCTTCCTCATCCGCCAGGTCGACCCGGTGCGCCAGTGGAAGCTGAGCCCGATGGACCTCGCCAGCCTCGACAAGTGGGACGACTACACGGAGGCCAAGGAGGCGATGTTCTTCTACACGGACACCGCCGACGCCCCGTGGACGGTCGTCAAGAGCAACGACAAGAAGCGGGCCCGGCTCGAGACGCTGCGGCACGTCCTGTCCCGCTTCCCGTACGAGGGCCGGGACGACGAGGTCGTCGGCGCGCCGGACCCGCTCGTCGTCGGCCCGGCGGCGCAGGTGTTCGAGACCGACGAGCACCCCGACCGGCTGCTGCCGCGCCTGTGAGGGGCGGCCCCCGCGCGGCCCACTAGCCTCGGCGGGTGCGCGCCGTCGTCTACGAGGAGTTCCGCGGGCCGCTCGCCGTGCGGGAGGTGCCCGACCCGGCGCCCGCGCCGGACGGCGTCGTCGTGGCGGTCGAGGCCACCGGGGTCTGCCGCAGCGACTGGCACGCCTGGCAGGGCCACGACGACGGGGTGCGCCTGCCGCACGTGCCCGGGCACGAGCTGGCGGGCACCGTCGCCGCCGTCGGCGCGCGGGTGCGGGACTGGCGCCCGGGCGACCGGGTGACCGTGCCGTTCGTCGGCGCCTGCGGGACGTGCCCGTCCTGCCGGGCGGGCGACCAGCAGGTGTGCGAGCGGCAGACCCAGCCCGGCTTCACGCACTGGGGCTCCTTCGCCGGGCTCGTCGCGCTCGACCACGCCGACACCAACCTCGTGCGCCTGCCCGAGGGCCTCGACGCCGGCACCGCCGCCGCGCTCGGCTGCCGCTACGCCACCGCCTTCCGCGCCGTCGTCGCCCAGGGGCGGGTGGCGCCCGGGCAGTGGGTCGCGGTCCACGGCTGCGGCGGCGTCGGGCTCTCGGCGGTCCAGGTGGCCGTGGCGTCCGGCGCCCGCGTCGCCGCGGTGGACGTCGCCCCGGCGGCGCTGGACCTCGCCCGCTCGCTCGGCGCGGAGGTCGCCGTCGACGCGTCGGCCGGCGACCCGGCGGAGCAGGTGCTGGCCCTCACCGGCGGCGGGGCGCACCTCTCCCTCGACGCGCTGGGCTCGCCGCGGACGGTCGCCGCCTCCCTGCGCTCGTTGCGCCGGCGGGGCCGGCACGTGCAGGTCGGCCTGCTGGCGCCCGGCGCCGACTGGGCGGGCCTGCCGATGGACCGCGTCGTGGCGCTCGAGCTCGAGGTCGTGGGCAGCCACGGGATGCCGGCGCACGCCTACCCGGCGCTGCTCGGCCTGGTGGCCGCGGGCCGGCTGCGGCCGGACCTGCTCGTCACCCGCCGGGTCGGGCTCGACGACGCCCCCGCGGAGCTGGCGGCGATGTCGTCCGGCGCCCCCGTCGGCGTGACGGTGGTGCGGCCGTGACGGCGGACCCGCGCCGGGCCCGCGTCGCCGTCGCCGCCCTCTTCTTCGTCAACGGCGCCGGCATGGCGAACCTCGTCCCGCGCATGCCGGCGATCAAGGCGGACCTCGACCTGTCGAACACCGCCCTGGGCACCGCCATCGCCGCCGGGCCGGTCGGCGCGCTCGTGGCCGGGCTCGCGGCGGGCGTCCTCGTCGAGCGGTACGGCAGCCGTCTCGCGGCCACCGCCTCCGGCGTGCTGCTGGCGCTCGTCGTGCCGCTCGTCGGCCTCGCCCCGGCCTGGGGCCTGCTCGCGGGCGCCTTCCTGCTCATGGGCGGGCTCGACGCGGTCATGGACGTCGCGATGAACGCGCACGGGCTGCGGGTGCAGCGCCGCTACGGGCGCTCGATCATCAACGGCCTGCACGCGCTCTGGAGCATCGGCGCCGTGGCGGGCGGGGTGACCGGCTCGGTGATGGCCGGCCTCGGCGTGCCCGTCGAGGCGCACCTGCTCGGTGCGGGCGCGGTGCTCGCCCTCGCGGTCCTCGCCACGCTGCCGCACCTGCTGCCCGGGCGGGACGAGCCGGTGCCGGGCGTCGACGCGGCGCAGGCCGTCGGGGCGGGCGCCTCGCCCGGGCCGGGCGTGCAGGCGCCGCCGGCCGCCGGTCGGGCCGCCGGGGCGCGCCGGGCCGCCCTGCCCGCGCTCGTCGTCCTGGGGCTGCTCGCCGCCCTCGCCGGGCTCGTCGAGGACGCCGGCGCCACCTGGGGGACGCTCTACCTCACCGGCCTGGGCGCCGCCCCCGCCGTCGCCGGCCTCGGCTTCGTGGCGCTGCAGACCGCCATGACCACCGGCCGCCTGCTCGCCGACCGGGTCGTCACGCGGTACGGCGAGCGCGCCGTCGCCCGGGCCGGCACGCTGCTCGCCACCGCGGGGATGGGCCTCACCCTCGGCGTCGCCGAGCCGGTCCCGGCCATCGTGGGGTTCGCCTGCGCGGGGCTCGGCGTGGCGACCCTGTTCCCCGCCGCCTACCACGCCGCGGACGTCATGCCGGGCCTGCCGCCGGGGCACGGGCTCGCGGTGGTGTCGTGGGTCGCCCGCGCCGGGTTCCTCCTGGCTCCGCCGCTCGTGGGCTCGCTCGCCGACGCGACCAGCCTGCGCGCCGCGCTGCTCGTGGTGCCCGTAGCGACGCTGACGATCCTCGCGCTGTCCGGCGCCTTCGCACCGCGCAGCGCCCCCGCCGCCCCCGCTACAGCGCCGCGAGCGCCTTGAGGATGCGCTTCTCCGACACCGGGTGCGCGGTGCCGAGGGTCTGGGCGAAGAGGCTGACGCGCAGCTCCTCGAGCATCCACCGCACCGCCCGGACCTCCTGCGTGGCCCGCCGCGCCGGCGCCAGCGCGGCGAGGGTCTCCTCGTACGCCTCCTGCGCCCGCTGCACCTGCACCATGGCGGCGCGGTCTCGGTGGGGATCGTCGGGCAGCCGCTGGAGCCGCTGGTCGAGCGCGCGCAGGTAGCGGACGAGGTCGGGCAGCCGCCGGGTCCCCGCCTCGGCGACGAAGCCGGGGTGCACGAGCCCGTCGAGCTGGGCGCGGGCGTCGGTGAGCGCCGGCAGCAGGCTCATCACCGTCGTGCCCGTGATGCGCCGGCGCACCGAGGACGCGGTCGCCAGCACCTGCTCCACCTGGGCGAGCACCTGCTCGAGCCGGTCGTGGGACTCCGCCCGCACCGCGTCGCGGAGCCGGGCGAACCCGCCCGCGTCCCACGCCGGTCCGCCCTGGTCGGCCACGACGCCGTCGACCGCGGCGGCCAGGCAGTCCTCGAGCAGCGGCAGGACGCCGCCGTGCGGGTTGTCGCTCAGGGCGAGCTTCGCGCGGTTCGACAGACCCTGCACCACGCCCTTGACCGGCGACGGGGTGGTGAGCAGCAGCAGCCGCCGGGTGCCGGCCGCGTGGGCGGCCTCCTGCTCGGAGGGGGTCGCCATGACCCGTACGGCGACGGTGGCCCCCTCGTCGGCCAGCGCCGGGAAGCCCTCGACGAGGTGCCCCTCGCGCTGCTGCTGCACGCGCCGCGGCAGGTCCCCGTCGGGCCAGGCCGTGAGCCCGGCCCGCTCCACGCCGGACACCACGCGGGAGACGGCCCGGCGCACGGTCGGCTGCAGCGCGCGCACCAGCTCGTCGAGGTCCTTCCCCTCGCCGAGGACCTCCCCGCGCCGGCCCTCCACCCGGAACGTCATCCGCAGGTGCGCCGGGACCTTGTCGAGGTCCCACGCGTCCCACGGCACCGGCGCCCCCGACGCCCGGTGCAGCTCCTCGGTGAGCACGTCGAGCAGCGGCCCGTCCTCGGGGCGGATGCGCTCCAGCGCCGCCCGGGCGTGGTCGGGCGCGGGGACGAAGCGCACCCGCACCGGCTTGGGCAGGCTCCGGATGAGCGCGGTGACGAGCTCGTGGCGCAGCCCCGGCACCTGCCAGTCGAAGCCCTCCGCGGACAGGCGGTTGAGCACCTGCACCGGGACGTGCACGGTGACGCCGTCGGCGGCGCTGCCCGGCTCGAACTGGTAGGTCAGCGGCAGCTCGAGGTCCCCCTGGCGCCACGTCAGGGGGTACGCCTCCTCGGTCACCTCCTGCGCCCGCTCCTCGAGCAGCAGCTCGCGGGTGAAGGTCAGCAGCTCGGGCTGCGTGCGCCGCGCCTTCTTCCACCAGCTGTCGAAGTGCCGCCCGGACACGACGCTCTCGGGCACGCGCGCGTCGTAGAACGCGAAGAGCGCCTCGTCGTCGACGACGAGGTCGCGGCGGCGGGCGCGGTGCTCGAGGTCCTCGACGTCCTCGAGCAGGCGCCGGTTGGCCTCGAAGAACGCGTGGTGCGTGCGCCAGTCGCCCTCGACGAGGGCGTGGCGGATGAAGAGCTCGCGGGACAGGGCCGGGTCGACGCGGCCGTACCCGACCTTGCGGGCGGCGACGAGCGGGACGCCGTAGAGGGTGACCTTCTCGTACGCGACGACGCTCGCCCGGTCCTTCTCCCAGTGCGGCTCGCTGTACGAGCGCTTCACCAGGTGCTGGGCGAGGGGCTCGACCCACTCGGGCTCGATCCGGGCGACGGTGCGGCCCCACAGCCGGGACGTCTCGACGAGCTCGGCGGCCATCACCCAGCGCGGGCGCTTCCTCGCGACGCCGCTGCCCGGCCAGAGGGCGAACCGGGCGCCGCGGGCGCCCACGTAGTCCTGCTTCTCCGGGTCCTTGAGGCCGATGTGGCTCAGCAGGCCGGCGAGCAGCGACGCGTGCAGCCGCTGCGGGTCCGCGGGCGGCCCGTCAGCGGTGACGCCGACGGCCCTGGCCATCTGGCGGAGCTGGCCGAAGACGTCCTGCCACTCGCGCACGCGCAGGTAGTGGAGGAACTCGCGCTTGCACAGCCGCCGGAACTGCCCGCTCGAGAGCGCTTCCTGCTGCTCCTGCAGGTAGTCCCAGAGCTTGAGCCACGCGAGGAAGTCGCTGTCCGGCTCCTGGAACCGCCGGTGCTTCTCGTCGGCGGCCTGCTGCGCCTCGACCGGGCGCTCGCGCGGGTCCTGGATGGACAGCGCGGCCGCGACGACCATGACCTCGCGGGCGCAGCCGTTGCGCTGGCCCTCGAGCACCATCCGCGCCAGGCGCGGGTCGAGCGGCAGCTGCGCGAGCTGGCGCCCCGTCTCGGTGAGCCGCTTGCGCGGGTCCTGCTCCCCCGGGTCGATCGCGCCGAGCTCGTGCAGCAGGTCGAGGCCGTCCTTGACCTGCCGGCGGTCCGGCGGCTCGACGAACGGGAAGCGGACGATGTCGCCGAGGCCCAGCGCCGTCATCTGCAGGATGACGCTTGCCAGGCTGGTGCGCAGGATCTCCGGATCGGTGAACTCCGGCCGGCCGAGGAAGTCCTCCTCGCTGTAGAGCCGGATGCAGATGCCCTCGGCGACACGACCGCAGCGGCCCGTGCGCTGGTTCGCCGACGCCTGCGAGACCGGCTCGATCGGCAGGCGCTGCACCTTCAGGCGCGAGCTGTAGCGCGAGATGCGCGCGGTGCCGGGGTCGACGACGTACCGGATGCCGGGGACGGTCAGGGAGGTCTCGGCCACGTTGGTGGCGAGGACGACGCGGCGCCCGGTGTGCGGCTGGAAGACGCGGTGCTGCTCGCCGGCGGACAGCCGGGCGTAGAGCGGCACGACCTCGGTGTGCCGCAGGTCCAGGCGCCGCAGGGCGTCGGCGGTGTCGCGGATCTCGCGCTCCCCGGAGAGGAAGACGAGCACGTCGCCGTCCCCCTCGCGCTGCAGCTCCTGCACCGCGTCGCAGATGGCCTGGGTCTGGTCCCGCACGACGGGCTCGGCGTCGCCGTCCCCGTCCTCCTCCTCGTCGCCCCCGGTCGCCAGGTCCTCGACGAGCGGGCGGTAGCGGACCTCCACCGGGTACGTCCGCCCGCTCACCTCGACCACGGGTGCGCCGTCGAAGTGCTCGCTGAAGCGCTGCGGGTCGATGGTCGCCGAGGTGATGACGACCTTGAGGTCCGGCCGGCGCGGCAGGAGCTGCTTGAGGTAGCCGAGGATGAAGTCGATGTTGAGGCTCCGCTCGTGGGCCTCGTCGACGATGATCGTGTCGTAGCGGGACAGCAGCCGGTCGCGCTGGATCTCGGCCAGCAGGATGCCGTCGGTCATGAGCTTGACGAGGGTGTCGTCGCCCGCCCGGTCGGTGAAGCGGACCTGGTAGCCGACGGTCGACCCGAGCGGCGTCCCGAGCTCCTCGGCGATGCGCTCGGCGACGGTGCGCGCGGCGATGCGCCGCGGCTGGGTGTGCCCCACGAGCCCCCGCACGCCCCGGCCGAGCTCGAGGCACAGCTTCGGCAGCTGCGTCGTCTTCCCCGACCCGGTCTCGCCCGCGACGATGACGACCTGGTGGTCCCTGATCGCCGCGAGGATGTCCTCGCGGCGCTGGCTCACCGGCAGTTGCTCCGGGTACGCGATCCGCGGCACCGCCGCCCGACGGCGCTCCACCCGCTGCTCGGCCGCCGCCACCTCGGCCTCGACCGCGTCGAGCGTGCGCGCCCGCGCCCCCGGGTCGCGCTGGCGGCGCAGCCCCTCCAGGCGCCGGCCGAGCCGGTGCTCGTCGCGGACCTGGAGCCCGGCGAGGCGCTCGGTGAGCGCCTGGACGCGCTCGCGCTCGGCCCGGTCCGGCCGGGAGGTGGTGGGTGCCGTCATCGCCGGACCAGCGTACGCAGGGCCGCCCGCCGCCTGCGCACCTCGCGGCGCTCAGCGGGGGCTGAGGGGGTCGGGGTCGGGCGCGGGGTCGGGGGCCCGGTGCGGGGCGGGGTCGGACGGGTCGGTGGCGTCGGCCGGCGGTGACGCGGTGGCGCCCCCGCCGCCGTCACCACCGCCGTCGCCGTCGCCGTCGCCGCCGCCGTCCTTGCGGAAGCGCACCTGCACCTGCTCGAAGCCCTTGTGCCGCTGGGCGCCGGCGTAGCCCGCGTACGCCCGCTCGTCGGCGGGGGTCAGCTCGACGGCGTCGGTGAAGGGGGTCAGCAGGGCCCGCGGGTACAGGCGCCGGGCGCGGACGACGTTCACCTCGGCGCCCATGACGACGGCCACGGCCTCGAGGTAGATGAACGCGACGAGCCCCAGCACGAGGGCGAAGACGCCGTTCACGGCGGTGGCGGTGCTGACGACGTGGGAGACGTACGCCGCGCCGAACGTCTGCAGCAGCTGCCACACGACCGCGGCGAGCAGGGCGCCGGGCAGGACGTGCCGCAGCGGCAGCGCCAGGGCCGTGGCGACCCGGAAGGTGACGACGAAGACGGTGACGTTGAGGAGCACGGCCAGGGCCGTCGTCGCGATGCGCAGGTCGCGGCCCACGTCGAGGCCGAACGCCGAGCCGCGCGTGGCGATCGCCGAGAGCACGGTGGTGCCGAGCACCGCGAGCCCCACCGTGAGCAGCAGGACCAGGCTGCGCCCGCGGGAGGTGATCGGGTTCGGGCGCTCGTTGCGCGGCACCGCCCAGCAGATGTTCATGGCGTTCTGCGTGGCCTGGCCGACCCCGAGGCCCGCGTAGAGGGTGCCGAGCACGCCGACGAGCAGGCCCAGCCCGCTGCCGGACAGCGCGTCCGGGTCGGCGAGCTGGTCGCCGATGACGGGGATCTGCCCGACCGCGGTGTCGAGGATCTGCTGCTGCAGGTCGGGGTTCCCGGACAGGACGAAGCCGAGGACCGTCGAGGAGAGCAGCAGCAGCGGGAACAGCGACAGGAAGGCGTAGTAGGTGATGAGCGCGGACAGGTAGCCGCCCTGGTCGTCGACGTACTTGTAGACGACGGCGAGCGGGAAGCCGAGCCACCGCCGGCGCCGCTGGTAGCGGTCGAGCCACTGCACCACCCGCTGCTCCTCCCCGCCGGCGGCCCCGTCCACCCGCGCCCGCCCGCCCCCAGCCTCCCCCGGCCCGGCGCGGCGCGCCCGCTGCGTAGCGCGCGACGCGCCGGGGCATGCTGCGCCCGGACCGGTCGACCGCGACCGGCGCAGCCCGCGCCAGGGCACCGACGAGGAGGCGCAGCGTGTTCGAGGCGGAGGACGTGCGGGACTGGCTCGGCCACGACGTGGTCGACGCGGAGGGGGCCAAGGTGGGGTCCCTGGAGTCGGTGTACTACGACACCGCGACCCAGGAGCCCGCGTTCGCCTCGGTGAAGGTCGGCGTGGTGTCGAAGAAGCTCGTCTTCGTGCCGCTGGCCGGCGCCCTCGTCGCGCCGGGGCACCTCAAGGTGATGGCCGACAAGAAGCTCGTCAAGGAGGCGCCGTCGATCGACACCGACGGCGAGCTCACCGCCGACCTCGAGCCGGCCGTGTTCGAGCACTACGGCCTGGCGTACGTGCCCGGCGCCACCGGCGAGCGGCGGCTCGGCCGCCGCTGAGGCAGCGGCGCGCCGGACCGGCCCGGCCGGGACCCGTCCGGCGCGCCCTACCGGCGCCGGGTGCGGTCGTCGAGCTCGTTGACCGTGGAGCGGCGCGAGGGGTCCGTGCCGTGGACGAGCGCGAGGTACGTCGCGGCGAAGTCGGTCACCGAGACGAGCTCGGCGAGCCGCTCCACCGGGTGCCCCGGAGTGGCGACGACCTCGCTCCAGGCGACCCCGCCGTCCGCCGCGATCTGCGCGAGCTGCTCGCGGCGCAGGGCGACCCGGGGGTCCTCCTCCGCGTCGCGCACGACGACGACCCGGGGCCGGCCGACGCCACCCTCCTCGACCCGGTCGCGGAAGAAGTCGTCCTCGTCGGGGCGCAGCGACCCGTCGAGCAGCGCCGCGGCGGCGTGCCCGGCCGCCGGTAGCTCGTCGGCGACGGCGGGCAGCCCGGCGTCGACGGCGATGCGGTCGGCGAAGCGGCGCGCGGGCATGGCCGCGACGTCGCCGCTCGCCCACAGCAGCGGCAGCGCGTCGATGAGCTGCAGGGCCAGCGACTTGGCGGGGTTGTCCAGCGGGTCCACCGCCGGGCCGCAGCGCTCCGCGGTGCGGTCCAGCCGGTCGGCGGCGCGCTCGAGGGCGTCCATCGGCACCGAGGCCAGGCCGAGGGCGTCGGCGGCGAGCAGCAGCGGGACGGCCCGGGCCCACAGGTCCGCCCGGCTGGGGCGGCCGCTGCGGTGCACGGGCACGTGCACGCCGCGGGCGCGGCGGGCCGCCTCGGCGAGCGGCCCCTCCGGGGGCGCGACGACGAGCAGGCGGCAGCCGCGGCGCGCCGACTCGTCGGCGAGCGCCCAGGTCTCCTCCGGCGGCGTCGCGCCGCCGACCGCCACGACGAGGTCGAGCGGACCCACCCAGCCGGGCAGCGCGAAGCCGTCGGCCCGCAGCACCGGCACGGGGCAGCTCGCCCCGGCGACGGCCTCGAGCACCGACCCCACGTGGCGCGAGGCGCCCGCGGCCGCGACGACCACCGAGCGGGGCCGGCCGTCCTCGGCGAGGCGGGCCACGCCCGCCTCGTCGGCGCGCGTCATCGCCTCGCGGACCTGGGCCCCCGACGTCGCCACGAAGCGCAGCAGCTCGGAGCGGTCGGCCGCGAGGACCGCGCCCGGGTCGTCGAGGAGCGACTCGTCGACGCTCACGACGGGTCCGGGAGGCGGGCCTCGTCCACGAGCAGCACCGGGATGTCGTCGCGCACCGGGTAGGCGCGCCCGCACGTGATGGGCGGCGCCGTGCACACGAGCTCGGACGCCGCGTCGTCGGCGCGCAGCGGGCTGTGGCAGACGGGGCAGGCGAGCACGTCCAGCAGGCCGGGCGACAGGTTCACGCGGCTCCCTCCTCGCGGATGACGGCCAGGACCTCGTCGCGCAGCGCGGCCATCGTCGCCGCGTCGCGCGCCTCGACGTTGAGCCGCAGCAGCGGCTCGGTCCCCGAGGGTCGCACGTTCACCCACCAGTCGGGGGTGGTGAAGGTGACGCCGTCGAGCTCGTCGACGACGACGCCGGGGCGCCCGGCGAGCAGGGTGCGCACCTGCTCCATCGACGCCCGCTGGTCGGCGACGGTGCTGTTGACCTCGCCGGAGGTGGCGTAGCGGTCGTACTGCGCCACCAGCGCGGACAGCGGGCGCTCCTGCTCGCCGAGGGCGGCGAGCGCGTGCAGCGCCGCGAGCATGCCGGAGTCGGCGCGCCAGAAGTCGCGGAAGTAGAAGTGCCCCGAGTGCTCGCCGCCGAAGACGGCGTCGGTCTGCGCCATCCGCGCCTTGATGAACGAGTGCCCGACGCGCTCGCGCACCGGGGTGCCGCCGTGCTCCGCGACGATCTCGGGCACCGCGCGCGAGGTGATGAGGTTGTGGATCACCGCGCTGCCGGGCGCCTTGACGAGCTCGCGCACCGCGATGAGCGCCGTGAGCGCCGAGGGAGGCACGACCTCGCCGCGCTCGTCGACGAGGAAGCAGCGGTCGGCGTCGCCGTCGAAGGCCAGGCCCACGTCGGCGCCCTCGCGGCGCACCGCCGCCTGCAGGTCGACCAGGTTGTGCGGCTCGATCGGGTTGGCCTCGTGGTTCGGGAACGTGCCGTCGAGCTCGAAGTACATCGGCACCACGTCGAGCGGCAGCCCGGTGAGCACGCCGGGCACCGTGTGCCCGGCCATCCCGTTGCCGGCGTCGACGACGACCGTCAGGCGGCGGTTGCCGCTGAGGTCGACGAGGGAGCGCAGGTGCTCGCCGTACGCGCCGAGCAGGTCGCGCTCCTCGACGCTGCCGCGCGGGCCGTCGTGGGCGGGCACGCCCTCCTCGACGAGGCGGCGCACCTCGCCCAGCCCGCTGTCGAGGCCGAGGGGCACGGCCCCGGCCCGGCACATCTTGATGCCGTTGTAGCCGGCCGGGTTGTGGCTCGCGGTGAACATGGCGCCGGGGCAGCCGAGCGAGCCGCTGGCGAAGTAGAGCTGGTCGGTGGAGGCGAGGCCGATGGCCACGACGTCCGCGCCCTGCGCGGTCGCCCCCTCGACGAAGGCCGCCACGAGCCCCGGCGAGGACGGGCGCATGTCGTGGCCCACGACGACGCGCCCGCCGGAGGCGCCGACGACCCGCACGAAGGCGGCGCCGAAGGCGCGGGCCAGCCCCTCGTCGAGCTCCTGCGGCACCAGGCCGCGCACGTCGTACGACTTGACGATCCGGGACAGGTCGGGCCGGGTGAGGTCGGGCACGGCGGGAGCCTAGCGGTCCCCCGCCCCGCGCCCGAGCCCCGCTCAGGTGCGCTTGCGGGTGCGCTCCAGCACCGAGGCGACCGGCAGCTCGGAGCCGTCCGGGGCGGTCCAGCTGCGCCGCTCGCAGCGGTGGCACGAGACGAAGGTGACGGGCGTGCCGTCGGTGAGGTCCATCGCGAGGCGCGTGACGCTCTCGCTGCCGCAGGCGGCGCAGCTGCCGCGCTCGGCGGCGGGGGCCTGCAGCAGCGAGCCGAGGGGCTGCTCCGGCTTGACGGTACGGGTGCGGCGGGCCACGGGCGGCTCCTGTCCGGGAGGGGGTGGTGGTCCCCTCCTCGGCACGGCGGGCCCGGGCCTTGAGCGACCGGGCGGGTGGCGCCCGGGGCGGTGCGCTGCGGGGCGCGTCAGCGCTCGGGGCTGCGCAGCACCCGCAGGTGCCCGCGGCGCCCCACCTCGGCGGTGCGCCGCTCGGGCTCGGCGCGCGCGGCCGGCGGCGCCGGCCGGGCCGCCTCGCGCACGGCGTCGGCGAGCGCGGCGAGGTCGTCGCTGCTGGGCACGAGGGCGTCGGGGTCGGGCGCGAGGCGCAGGACCTCCCAGCCGCGCGGCGCCGTGAGGCGCTCGGCGTGGGCGGCGCACAGGTCGTAGCAGTGCGGCTCGGCGTACGTCGCGAGCGGGCCGAGCACCGCCGTGGAGTCGGCGTACACGTAGGTCAGCGTCGCCACCGCGGGGCGCCCGCACGCGGTGCGCGAGCAGCGGCGGACGGGACTCACGAGCGCAGACGGTACCCCGCCGCCGCCCGGACGCCGGCAGGCCGGCCGCTCCCGCGCGTCGTGTCGCGCCGTGTCGCGCCGTGCGGGGCCGGGCCGGGCCGGGCCGGTGGGCGGGGCGCCCCGACGGGCGGGGGCGGCGCGGGGGCGGGCCTAGGCTGGGCGGGTGCTGAGGGGACGCCGCCGGGACCGGCGCGGGCGAGGGGTGCGCGGGCCGCTGAGCCCGCCGGAGGTGCCGCTGTCGCGCTCGCGCGCCGAGCGCTTCGACGACCTCGTGCTCGACGCGGTGGAGCGGCTCGAGCGGGACTGGTCCCGGGAGCTGGCCGACGTGGAGTTCGCCGTCGAGGAGGTGCCGCCGGCCGGGCTGCCGGCGCCGGCCGACCCCGCGGCCGACCCGGTGCCGCTGGGCCGCTCGGTGCCCGCCGGCGCCGAGGGGGCGGGCTCCCCGGCGCGGGTCGTCGTCTTCCGGCGCCCGGTCGAGGCCCGTGCGCCCGAGGAGCGCGAGCTCGCCCTGCTCGTGCACGAGGTCGTCGTCGAGCAGGTGGCCGAGCTGCTGGGCCTGGAGCCGGAGACCGTCGACCCCGACCACCGCGACCGGGACTGACGCCCGCCGGCGACGGGGCGCCGCGCCGGGGGGCGTACCGCCGCTCAGACCGCGAGCTTCTTGAGCCGCCGCCGCTCGCGCTCGCTCAGCCCGCCCCAGATGCCGAAGCGCTCGTCGTGCTCCAGCGCGTACTCCAGGCACTCCGCGCGCACGTCGCACCCGAGGCAGACCTTCTTGGCCTCCCTCGTGGAGCCGCCCTTCTCCGGGAAGAAGGCCTCCGGATCCGTCTGGGCGCAGAGCGCGCGCTCCTGCCAGCTGAGCTCCTCAGCGGTCCCGTCGACGAGGGGAAGGTCCTCAGTCACTGTGCGCCTCCTAGCCCTGACTGTGCGTGCCCCGATGGTGCCCACCGACCGGGTGAACCACACGGGTGGAATTACACAAGGGGCGTTCGCGGCGCGTCAACCCCGGGCGTGTCGGTGCCGGGTGCTATCGCCGCTCGCTGGCCCCTCGCGCCACAGCAGCCCCACGCGCCGCGCGCCGTGCCCCGGCGGGGCCGGCGCCGCGCGCCGTGCCCCGGCGGGGCCCGGCGCCGCGCCCCGGGGCCGCCGCCCGGCAGGATGGGCCGGTGAGCGCGCCGACCCCCTCCCCCGCCGGGCCGCGCGTCGTCGTCCCCGCGGGCGGCATCGGCGGCGCGCGCTTCCTGCGCGGACTGCTCGCCGCGGCCCCCGGCGCGCGCGTCGACGTCATCGGCAACACCGGGGACGACATCACCCTCTTCGGCCTGCGCGTCTGCCCCGACCTGGACACCGTCATGTACACGCTCGGCGGCGGGATCCACGAGGAGCAGGGGTGGGGCCGGGCCGACGAGACGTTCGCGGTCAAGGAGGAGCTCGCCGCGTACGGCGTGGAGCCGCAGTGGTTCGGCCTCGGCGACCGCGACATCGCCACCCACGTGGTGCGCACGCAGATGCTCGGGGCCGGCTACCCCCTCTCGGCCGTGACGCAGGCCCTCTGCGCCCGCTGGGGCCTGCCCGCCCTCGGGGTGCGCCTGCTGCCCATGACCGACGACCCGGTGGAGACGCACGTCGTCGTCGAGGACGACCAGGGCCGGCGGGCCGTGCACTTCCAGGAGTACTGGGTGCGCCTGCGCGCCGCAC
Source organism: Vallicoccus soli (assembly GCF_003594885.1). NCBI lineage: Bacteria > Bacillati > Actinomycetota > Actinomycetes > Motilibacterales > Vallicoccaceae > Vallicoccus > Vallicoccus soli. Next base: position 152,602 of record NZ_QZEZ01000005.1, on the reverse strand, counting down.
CGCCGGCGCTGTCCGTGGTGCCGGTGGGCGCGGACGCCGCCCGCCCCGGCCCCGGGGTGCTCGAGGCCGTCGCCGACGCCGACGTGGTGCTCCTGCCCCCGTCCAACCCGGTGGTGTCGATCGGCACCGTGCTCGCCGTCCCCGGGGTCGCCGACGCGCTGCGGGCCGCGGGCGCGCCCGTCGTCGGCCTGTCCCCCGTGGTCGGCGGCGCCCCGGTGCGCGGGATGGCCGACAAGGTCCTCGCGGCGATCGGGGTGGAGCCCACCGCCGCCGCGGTGGCCGCGCACTACGGGGCGCGCGGCGCCGGCGGGCTGCTCGACGGCTGGCTCGTCGACGAGCGCGACGCCGACGCCGTCGCCGAGGTCGAGGCGCTGGGCATCCGCTGCCGGGCGGTGCCCCTGCTCATGCGCGACCTCGAGGCCTCCGCGGCCATGGCGCGCGCCGCGCTCGACCTGGCCGCCGAGGTGCGCGCGTGAGCGACCGGGCCCCCGCCGCGACCGGGCTCGAGGTGCTGCCGGTGCACGGGCTCCCCGAGGTCCGCCCCGGCGACGACCTCGCCGCCCTCGTCGCGGACGCGGTCGAGCTCGCCGACGGCGACGTCGTCGTCGTGACCTCCAAGGTGGTCAGCAAGGCCGAGGGCCGCGTGCTCGCCGCGCCGGACCGGGAGGCGGCGGTCGAGGCGGAGACCGTGCGGGTGGTCGCGCGCCGCGGCGCCACCCGGATCGTCGAGACCCGCCACGGGCTCGTGCTCGCCGCGGCCGGCGTGGACGCCTCCAACACGCCCGCGGGCACCGTGCTGCTGCTGCCGGAGGACCCCGACGCGTCCGCCCGGGGCCTGCGGGCCGCGCTCGGGCGGCGCACCAGGCGCCGGCTCGCCGTCGTCGTCACCGACACGGCGGGGCGGGCCTGGCGCGAGGGCCTCGTCGACCTCGCCATCGGCGTGGCCGGCCTGGACCCGCTCGAGGACCACCGGGGGCGCCGGGACCCGTACGGCAACCCGCTCGGTGCCACCGTCACCGCCGTCGCCGACGAGGTGGCGGCGGCGGCCGAGCTCGTCAAGGGCAAGCTCGCGGGGGTGCCCGTCGCGGTGGTGCGCGGGCTCGCCGCCCGGGTGGGCGAGGAGGACGGGCCGGGGGCGAGGGCGCTCGTACGGCCCGCCGAGCACGACATGTTCCGCCTCGGCAGCCGCGACGTGCTCGCCGCCCGGCGGACCGTGCGCTCGTTCACCGACGCCCCGGTGGACCCCGCGGCCGTGCGGCGGGCCGTCGCCGCCGCCCTCACCGCTCCCGCGCCGCACCACACCGTGCCGTGGCGCTTCGTGCTGCTCGAGGACCCCGACCGGCGCACCCGCCTGCTCGACGCCATGGCCGCCGCCTGGGCCGAGGACCTGCGCGGCGACGGGTTCGACGACGACGCGGTGGCCCGGCGCCTGCGGCGCGGGGACGTGCTGCGGCGCGCGCCGTACCTCGTCGTGCCCTGCCTCGTCGCCGAGGGCGCGCACGCCTACCCCGACGCGCGGCGCGCCGGGGCCGAGCGGGCGATGTTCCTCGTCGCCGCGGGCGCCGGCGTGCAGAACCTGCTCGTCGCGCTCGCCGTCGAGGGCCTGGGCAGCGCGTGGGTGTCCAGCACGCTGTTCTGCCAGGACGTCGTGCGCGCCGGGCTCGACCTGCCCGCGGACTGGGAGCCGCTGGGCGCGGTCGCCGTCGGGCACCCCGCGCAGCCGCCCGCCCCGCGCCCGGAGCGCGACCCGGACGCCGTGGTGCTGGTGCGCTGACCCCGCCGGGCGCGCCGGGCCGACCCGGGACCGCACGAGGCGCCCCCCTGGCGGCTAGATCGCCAGGAGGGCGCCTCCTGCGGTTCCCACCGGCCCCGCGGTCGCGTCAGGGCTGCGGGCGGTCCACCTGGCCGCGCCAGGCGCCGGTCTCGCCGCCGCGGGACTCGATGAACTGCTTGAAGCGCTCGAGGTCGCCCTTGGTGCGGCGCTGGACGATGCCGAGCTTGTCGCCGACGTTCTCCACGAGGCCCTCGGGCTCGTAGTCCATCTGCAGCATCACCTTCGTCTTGTCCGCCGCGAGGCGGTGGAAGGTCACGACGCCGGCGTGCTTGGGCTCCTCGGTGCTGGTCCACGCGACCCGCTCGTCGGGGAGCTGCTCGGTGATCTCCGCGTCGAACTCGCGGGTGACCCCGCCGATCTTCGTCACCCAGTGGGTGCGGGTGTCGGTGAGCTGGTCGATGCGCTCGACGCCCTCCATGAACTGCGGGAAGGTCTCGAACTGCGTCCACTGGTCGTACGCGGTCCGGATCGGGACGTCGACCTCGATGCCCTGCTCGATCGTGCTCACGGGTCCTCCGTGCTCTGCTGGGAGCTCTGTCGGGTACGCCGGGAGCGTCCCCGAGCCGCCCGCGCCGGAAACGGGCCCGCCGGTCACAGGGCGCGCAGGTCCTGGGGGCTGTAGCGCGGGGCGAAGCCGGGCTTGCGCACGCCGGACAGCTCGACCATCCGCACCGCCCGGTAGCGGTGGCCGGCGTAGCAGGACAGCAGCTCGAGCATGCCGTCGTCGTCGACGGGTCCGCCGACCAGCGCCCACCCGACGAGCGCCGCCAGGTGGAAGTCGCCGACCGACACCGCGTCGGGGTCGCCGTGGGCGCGCTGGCGCACCTCCGCCGCCGTCCAGACGCCCACGCCGGGCACGAGGCGCAGCACCCGCCCGGCCTCGGGCCCGGGCAACTCCGCCGTGGCCTCGAGCCGCCCGGCGACCCGCGCCGCCCGGACGACGGTCGAGGCCCGCTGGCCGTCGACGCCCGCCCGGTGCCACTCCCACGAGGGCACGTGCCGCCAGCCCTCGCCGCTGAGGGGCACCCTCATGCCCGCCGGCGCGGGGCCCGGCGCGGGCTCGCCGAAGCGCAGCAGCAGGTGGCGCCAGGAGCGGCGGGCCTCGCCACCGGTGACCCGCTGCTCCAGCACGGCGGGCACGAGCGACTCGAGCACCAGGCGCGTCCGCGGCGGGCGCCAGGCGGCGTGGCGCGCCCAGGCGGAGGCGACGACGGCGTGCCGGGGCTCGAAGCCCGACGGGTCGTCGTCCTCGCCGAGCAGCGCGGGGACCCCGTCGAGGAGCCAGTCCGCGCCCGGGCCCCAGGCCGAGGCGAGCACCTCGTCGCCGCGGACCGCCAGGCGCAGCGTGCCCGGCCCCTCCGGCGTGCGGCTGCACCGCCAGACCGCCCCGCCCGGCTCCTGCCGGTGCGCCGGGTCGCCGCCGCCCCGGCGCAGCGGCGCGAGGGTGGCGGCCACGGTGAGCGGCCGGCCGGGGCGCCAGGTCCGGGTCCGCTCCGCGGGGCTGCGCGGCGGCGGTACGGGGGCGGGCACGGGCCCAGTCTGCACGCGCCGGGGGGTGCGGCACGCCCGGGAGGGGAACGATCACCGGTCGCCGTCCGTAGAGTTGGGGGCACAGAACCGATCGACCAGGACGGACCGTGGCGAACAAGCGGAACAACGGCGAGCAGCGCGACCGGCGGGCGACGCTGGAGGCGATGCGGCGCGAGCAGAAGAGCAGCGAGCGGCGCAAGAACCTCATGGTCGTCGGCGGTGCCGGCGTCCTCGGGCTGGGGCTCATCGCCGCGGTCGGCATCCCGACCTACCTCGACTACCGCGACGACCCGGCCAACCGGGCCGTGGCCTCGTACGGGGTCGACGCGGCGGCGGCCAGCTGCGACGAGCCGGTCATCGAGCCGGCCACCGGCGTGCAGGAGCACGTCGCCGACGGCACCACGGTGACGTACGGCGCCAACCCGCCGGCCTTCGGCGCGCACTACGCCGTGCCGGCGACGTTCGAGCGCTCCTTCTACACCCCCGAGGACCGTCCCCCGGTGGAGCAGCTCGTGCACAACCTCGAGCACGGCTACACCGTGCTCTGGTACGACCCCGAGCTCGCCGAGGCCGACCGCAGCGCGCTGTCCGACCTCGCCTCGAGCGTGCGCGAGAAGATGTCCGACCAGGTCGCGGGCACGAAGTTCATCGTGGCGCCCTGGGACGCGGGGACCGCCGAGGTGGCCGAGGGCAAGCGCTACGTCCTCGCGCACTGGGGCGCCCAGCAGGGCGCCCGCCAGGCGTGCGGCGACCTGTCCGGCGCCGTCGTCGAGGACTTCGTGGAGGCGCACCCCTACACGGACTCCCCCGAGCCGAACGGGATCTGACCCGCCGGGGGGTCGGCGCCGCGAGCGCCGCCTCAGGGCACGACGAGCGCCCGGTCCCCCACCCGGCCGTCGACCTGCACCCGCAGGGCGCCGGTGAGCTGGTTGCCGGCGCCGACCTCGGCGCGCGCGCCGAGCACGGCGCCGGACAGCACGCACCCCTCGCCGACGCGCGCGCCCTCGCCGAGCACGGACCCGGTGACGCGGGCCCCGGCGGCGACGACCGCGCCGTCGTAGAGCACCGACCCCTCGACCACGGCCCCGGCGCCCACGACCGCCCCGGCGCCGACGGCGGTGCCGGCCGAGAGGAAGGCGTCGGCCGCGATGTCGGCGCCCTCGAGCGCCAGCCACTGCCCGGTCGGCGCGGGCAGGGCGGAGGACGCGATGCGCCCCAGGACCAGGTCGCACGAGCCGCGGACCAGCGCGGCCGGCGTGCCGAGGTCGAGCCAGTACGCGGTCTCGGTCCACGCCCGCACGTCGCTGCCGTCGCGCAGCAGGCCGGGGAAGGTCTCGCGCTCGACCGAGACGACCCGCTCCTGCGGGATCGCGTCGACGACGGCGCGGCGGAAGACGTAGCAGCCGGCGTTGACGGTGTCCGTGACCGGCTCGGGCATCTTCTCCAAGAACGCGGTCACCCGCCCGTCGGCGTCGGTCGGCACGCAGCCGAAGGCGCGGGGGTCCTCGACCCGCACGAGGTGCAGCGTGACGTCCGCCCCCGTGGCCAGGTGCTGCGCGACCTGCCCGGGGAGGTCGTGCCCGCTCAGCACGTCGCCGTTGAGGATGACCACGGCGTCGTCGGGGCCGCCCTCGAGGCGCCGGCCCGCGTTGCGGATCGCCCCGCCGGTGCCCAGCGGCTCGCTCTCCACCTCGTAGTCGAGGCGCAGGCCGAGGGCCGAGCCGTCGCCGAACGCCTCGGTGAAGGTCTCCGCGCGGTACGACGTGGCGAGCACCACGTGCTCGATGCCCGCGTCGCGCAGCCGGGCGAGCTGGTGGGCGAGGAACGGGACCCCCGCGACGGGCAGCAGGGGCTTGGCCGTGGTCGCGGTGAGCGGGCGCAGCCGCGTGCCCTGGCCCCCGACGAGCAGGATCGCTTCGGTCACGCGGCGGACCCTACCGGCGCCCTGCGTCACCCGGGCTGCCGATAGGTTGCGGGCATGCCGCGCGCCCTCATCACCGGGATCACCGGCCAGGACGGGCTCTACCTCGGCGAGCTGCTCGCGTCCAAGGGCTACGAGGTCTTCGGGCTGGTCCGCGGGCAGTCCAACCCCAAGGTCGCCCTCGTCGAGCGCGTGGTCCCCTCGATCCAGCTGCTCGAGGGCGACCTGCGCGACCTGTCGAGCCTCATCGGCGTCCTCGAGGTCGCGCAGCCGGACGAGGTCTACAACCTCGGCGCGATCAGCTTCGTCGGCCTGTCCTGGAAGCAGGCCGAGCTCACCGGCGAGATCACCGGCATGGGGGTGCTGCGCGTCCTCGAGGCGCTGCGCATCCACACCGGCGGCGACATGGGGCGGGTGCGCTTCTACCAGGCGTCGAGCTCGGAGATGTTCGGCAAGGTCCGCGAGACGCCGCAGACCGAGGCGACCGCGTTCCACCCCCGCTCGCCGTACGGCGTCGCCAAGGCGTTCGGGCACTACATGACGGTGAACTACCGCGAGTCGTACGGCGCGCACGCCTCCTCCGGGATCCTCTTCAACCACGAGTCGCCGCGGCGCGGGCACGAGTTCGTGACGCGCAAGGTGACCCGGGCCGTCGCGCGGATCGCGCTGGGCCTGCAGGAGACGGTCGCGCTCGGCAACCTCGACGCCCGGCGGGACTGGGGCTTCGCCGGCGACTACGTCGACGCGATGTGGCGCATGCTCCAGCAGGACGAGCCCGACGACTACGTCGTGGCCACCGGGGTCACGCACTCCATCCGCGACCTGCTCGACGTGGCCTTCGCGCGCGCCGGCGTCGAGGACTGGAGCGGGCTCGTGGTGCAGGACCCCCGGTTCTTCCGGCCCGCCGAGGTCGACCTGCTCATCGGCGATGCGACCAAGGCGCGCGAGCGGCTCGGCTGGGCGCCGACCGTCGGGTTCACCGAGCTCGTGCGGATGATGGTCGACGCCGACCTCGAGGCCGAGCGCGTCGCGGCCGGCCGGCGGGACTGAGCCGGTGGGGGTCCCCGAGCGGCGCGCCCAGCTGGCGTACTCCGACACCCAGGCCCTCATGCTCGACGAGGCGAGCCGGCGGGCCAAGGCGGCGAAGGTCGCCGCGGTCGTGCAGCACTTCCGGGGCGTCGAGGACCTCGCGGGGCTGCGCGTCGTCGACGTCGGGTGCTCCGGCGGAATCGTCGCGGACGCCCTGCGCGAGCGCGGCGCCGAGGTCCTCGGGCTCGACATCGACGTGCCCGGGCTCGCCAGGGCCGCGCGGCGCTTCGGCGCGACGACCTCGTTCGTCTGCGCCGACTCCCAGCGCATGCCGCTGCGCGACGCGGTGGCCGACGTGGTCGTGTGCAACCACGTGTACGAGCACGTGGTCGACCCCGCGGCCCTCTTCGCGGAGATGCGCCGGGTGGTGCGCCCGGACGGGCAGGTCTACCTCGGGCTGGGCAACCGGCTCGGCGTCGTCGAGCCGCACTACCGGCTGCCGTTCCTGTCCTGGCTCCCGCGCCGGCTCGCCCACCGGTACGTCCGGGCGAGCGGCCGCGCCGAGCACTACCACGAGGCCTTCGCCACCCGGGCCGGGCTGCGCCGGCTGGCCGCCGGGCTGCACGTGTGGGACTACACGTACCCGGTGCTGGCCGACCCGGCGGCCTTCGCCGGCGGGGACGCGGTGCCCGGGGCGGTCGCGCGGCTGCCGCGCCCGGCGCTGCGGGCGCTGCGGCCGGTGGTGCCGACGTACCTCTGGGTCGCCACGACGGCGCCGCAGCGGCCGCGCGGGCCCCGGCTGGCGTGGGACCCCGAGCCGGTCAGCACCACCCGCGCATGATCACGGCGGGGTGCGGCGGTGGCCGGGTCGCGGGCGGGAGGCCCGGTGGCCCAGCAGCGCCAGCCCCACCGCCAGCAGGTCGCCCACGAGCATGAGCCCCCGGCTCAGCAGCGCCACGGCGAGGGCGTCGGCCCGCTCGAGCACCGGGGCGAGGGCGAGCACGAGCGCGCCCTCGCGGGCGCCGGCCCCCGCCGGTGCGACGACGACGAGGAAGCCGACGGTCCAGGCGACGGCGTACGCCCCCGTGCAGAGCACGAGGAGCAGGCGCCCGTCGGCGCCGAGGGCGTCGGCGAGCAGCGCCACGTGGGCGCCGAAGACGACCCAGGTGACGGCCGACCACCACGCGCCGCGCAGGAGCGCGGCGCCCTCCACGCGGTGCGGGTCGGCGTCGCGCCGGGCCAGGCGCAGCGCGAGGTCGAGCAGGCGCTGCAGCACCGGCGGGGCGAGGGCGACGAGCCCCACGGGCACGGCGAGCAGGACCCACCAGTACTCCCGCGCCGCGCCCGTCGCGGTGGCGCCGAGCGCCGCGGCGGCGAGGACGGCCCCCACGACGAGCCCGACGACGAGCGCCGCGACGGCGGCCACGCCGCTGCGCACCCGCGGCACGCCGTGCTCGCGCCCCAGCTCGGCCTGCGCGAGGACGGGCCAGAGGCTGCCGGGCAGGTACTTGCCGATCTGGGCGACGAGGTAGACCCGGGCCGCGGCGGGCAGCGCCAGCGGGGAGCCGAGGCCGGCGAGCACCGCGCGCCAGCTGAGCATGTTGGTCCACAGCCCCAGCAGGACGAGCAGCCCGGCCAGGACCAGCCGGCCCGCGTCGATCCGCCCGGCGGCGTCCGCGAGCGCCGCGCGCTGCGACCAGGCCGCGGCCAGCAGCAGCCCCACGGCGAGCAGCCCGAGGGCCCGGCGCACCCAGCGGGCCGCCCCGCGCCGCGGGGGCGCGGGGGCGTCGGGGGTCACCGCGCGAGCCTAGCCAGCGGGTCCGGTGGCCTAGGCTCGCGCGCCGTGGACCGCCCCGAGGACGACGCCCGCGCCCGGCCCCCGCTCTTCGTCACCCGCAAGTTCCCGCCGTCGGTGGGCGGGATGGAGACGCTGGCGGCGGGCGTCTGGCGGACGCTGCGGGCCGGCGTGCCGGGAGCCCGCCTCGTCGCGCACGGCGGGTCGAACCGGGCGCTGCCGCGCTGGCTGCCCCGGGCGGTGGCGACGACGGCGGCCCTCGCCGCCCGCCGCGAGGTCGGGCTCGTCCTGAGCGGTGACGCGGTCGTGCACGCCGCGCTCTCCCCCGTGCTGCGGGCGCTGCGCGTCCCGCACGCGACGATGGTCATGGGCCTGGACGTGACGTACGACAGCGCGCTCTACCGCGCGACGGTGCTGCCGTGGCTGCGCCGCGCGCCGCTCGTCGTCGCCATCTCGGCGGCCACCGCCGACGCGGCCGTCGCGGCGGGCGTCCCCCGCGAGCGGGTGCGGGTGCTGCGGCTCGGGGTGGAGGTGCCCGACCTCGGCCCGCAGGACCGCGCCGCGGCCCGGCGGGCCCTGCTCGACGACCTCGGGCTCGGCGACGACGCGGTCCTGCTGCTCACCCTGGGCCGGCTGGTCCGGCGCAAGGGCGTCCGGTGGTTCGTCGAGGAGGTGCTCCCCGCGCTCCCGCCGCAGGTCGTGCACCTCGTGGCGGGCGACGGGGAGGAGCGCGGGGCGGTGCTCGACGCCGCCGCCCGGGCCGGGGTCGGCGACCGGGTGCGCCTGCTGGGGCGCGTCGACGACGCGACCCGCGAGCGGCTGCTGCGCGGGGCCGACGCCTTCGTGCAGCCCAACGTGCGCGTCCCCGGGGACATGGAGGGCTTCGGGCTCGTGACCGTCGAGGCCGCGGTGCGCGGCACGCCGGTCGTCGCGTCCGCCCTCGAGGGCGTCCTCGACGCCGTGGTGGACGGCGAGACCGGCACGCTCGTGCCGCCGGAGGACGCCGCCGCGTGGCGGGCCGCCCTGCTCCCGCGGGTCGCGGGCCCCGCCGCCCGGGCGGCCCTCGCCGGGGAGGGCGCCCGGCAGGCGGCGGCGACCCGGGCGCGCTACGGCGAGGAGGCGATGGGCGCCGAGCTCGCCGCCCTGCTGGGGCTGCGCCCCGGCGCCCCCTCCGCCTGACGCGCAGGGGCGCCGGGCGCCCTCAGCCGTCGAAGCGCACCGTGCGCGTGGCGGTGCCGCCGCGCAGGTCGTCGCGCAGCTGCCACGTCGTGCCGCTCACCACGCCCGGGGTGTCCCGGCCGTCGCCGTCCCAGTCGCCGGCGACGGCGCGGGCCGCCGAGCGGCCGTACGCCACCGAGGCGACCGCGCGGGGCGCGTCGCTGCGCGCGGACAGGAAGAACCACGTCGAGCGGCGCAGCCCGGGGGTGGCCCGCCCGTCGCCGTCCCAGTCGCCCGGCACGGCGCGGTCGGCGGGGCGGCCCCAGGCGGCCTCGACGCCGGCGGGGCCGGTGGACAGCGTCTGGCGCAGCGACCACCGGCCCTGGCGCACCACGCCCACGCCGTCGCCGCGCCGCCCGGTCCAGGACCCCGTGACCGGCTGGTCGCCCGCCCGGCCGAAGCTGAGCGCCACGTCGTGCGGCCCCCTGGACAGCGCGTCGCGCAGGAACCACTGCCCGGCCCGGAACACGCCGACCCCGTCGCGCCCGTCGCCGTCCCAGTCCCCCACGACCGGCACGTCGGTGGCGCGGCCGAAGGGGAACCGGCGCACCGAGCCGTCGCCGGCGCGCAGCGACCACGTGCCGGAGCGGTACCAGCCCACGTCGTCGCGCCCGTCGCCGTCCCAGTCACCGACGACCGGCGCCGTCACGCCCGAGGAGGGCGGCGGCGGGGGCGGGGGCGGCGCCGCGAACTCCACGCCCGGGGAGCGGAGGCCGAGCGCGGTGCGCAGCCGGTCCCCGGTCACGCTGCGGGTGACCGCGCGCCCGTCGTCGACGGCGGTCACCCGCACGCCGTCGCGGCGGGCCGGGTCGCCCTGCGGGGCGAGCGCGAGCGAGAGCACCGCGTCGAAGCCCAGCGCGCGCGCCACCTCGGCGCGCGTGAAGGTGCGGCTCCACGAGCGGTACGGGTTGTCCGAGGCCAGGTCCCAGGCGCTGTCGTCGACCGGGACGAGGTACGGCGTGCCGTACGAGCCCCAGACGTACTGCCGGTCGCTCGTCCAGCCGCCCGCCGAGCTCGAGTAGAGCGCGTCGATGAGCCGGCCGGCGCCGTCGACGACGACCTCGCCGGCGGTCGCGTCGACCGCCGTGCGCCAGCCGCCGCCCCACCGCGCGTCCTCGTCCTCGTGCGCCGCGCCGGCGTACACCTGGCTGGCGGTCGTCGCGGAGAGGCGGTAGCCGCCCGCCGCGGCGTCGTGGGCCCTGAGCAGGTAGGTGCGCGCGGCCACCGCCTGCGCCCGCAGCGCCTCCTGCGGCCAGCTCACCGGCACCTCGCGCAGCCCGCGCAGGTACTTCTGCACCCCGGTGGTGCGCGAGTCGTCCTGGAAGACCTGCACCACGTCGGTGCCGATGCCCGCGGCGCGGGTGAAGGTGGTGTAGTCGTCGCGCAGGCGCAGGTCCGTGACGGGCGCGCTGCCGCTGCCGTACGCCCGCAGGCGCACGAGGGTCCCGACCGCGCGCAGCTCGCGCCCGTCGGCGGCCGTGAGCCGGGTCGTGCCGCCGGCGTCGCGCACGAGGACCGAGCCGCCCGAGCGCACGACGGTCCACGTCGAGCCCGCCGGCTGCGTCGCCGCGGCGCTCGTGCCGCGCACCTGCCAGGCGACCGTGCCGGTCTCCGCCGCCACCGTCGTGCGCGCGGCGCCCCGCAGCAGGGACAGCAGCACGGGGCTGCCGTCGCCGTCGCGGCGGACCACCCGGGTGCCGGTGTAGTAGGTCTGCAGGATCCGCACGTGGTCGCAGCCCAGCCGGGCGGCGCCCTGGGCGCCGTACTGGCTCATGCCCAGCCCGTGCCCCCAGCCGTGCCCGAGGACGGTCACCTCGGCCCCGGCGGGGGCGGCGGCCTCGGGGACCGTCCGCCCGCCCGGCGGCGTGCAGCCGGCCGCCGCCGCGGGGCCGCCGGCGGGCGCCTGCAGGGCTGCCGCGAGCAGCCCGAGGAGCGCGGCCCCGAGGACGGGGCCGCGCCGGGGCGCGCGGGTCACCGGGTCAGCCGGACGGAGCTCGTCGCCGGGCCGCCGTACAGGTCGCCGCGCAGCAGGAAGGAGCTGCCCGACGCGACGCCGAGGGTCGTGCTGCCGTTGCCGTCCCAGTCGCCGGGGGCGGGCTGCATCGAGCTGCGCCCGTACGACGTCGTCACCTGCGCCCCGGGCGTGGCCGCGCCGTCGGACAGGAACCACCAGCCGCCGCGGAACAGGCCCGGGGTCTCGGTGCCGTCGCGGTCCCAGTCGCCGACGACGGGCACGTCGCTGGCGCGGCCCCACGGGGTCGAGCGCAGGTCGGCCGAGCCGGGGCCCGGGACGTAGCGCAGCAGCCACTCCCGCCCCCGGACCACGCCGATGCCGTCCAGCCCGCGCCGCTGCCAGGCGCCCACGACCGGGCGGTCGCCGGCGGTGCCGTAGCTGAAGGTCGTCTCGTGCGGGCCGGAGACGAAGGCGTCCTTGAGGAACCAGCGCCCGCCGCGGAACACGCCGACGCCGTCGCGCCCGTCGCGGTCCCAGTCGCCGACGACGGGGACGTCGGTCGCCCGCCCGAAGGTGAAGGTGGCGAGCGAGCCGTCGCCCTCGCGCAGCGTCCAGCGCCCGCCGGCGTACCAGCCGACGTCGTCGCGCCCGTCGCCGTCCCAGTCGCCGACCAGCGGGCGCACGACCGCGCCCGGGGGCAGCGGCGCGGGCGAGGACGGGGCGGTCACCGAGCCGGAGGTCCTCGCGTACGCCGCCGCCTTGGCCCGGATGGTGCCCATCTGGCTGAAGAGGTTGGCGCCCGGGCACAGCGTGTAGCCGACGTCGCGGTGGGCGAAGAGGGTCTTCACGGTCGCGCGGGTCCCCGCGCGGTACTTCGAGGTGCCGCCGCCGGCCGAGGTGAGGGTGACGTCGGCCTGCGGGTCGCGCCCGAAGAGGGACAGCTTCCAGCCGAAGACCTTGGCGACGCTGTCGACGACGGCCGCGTTGGAGGCCGCGGTCTCGTAGTTGCCGAGCACGCTGACGCTCATCGTCTCGCTGTTGAAGCCGCCGGCGTGCGCGCCCTGCACCGCCTTGGTGATGCCGCCCGCGCGACCCTCCCAGACGGTGCCGAACCGGTCGACGAGGAAGTGGTAGCCGATGTCGCTCCACCCCTGGCTCAGGTGGTACGCGTAGTCGCCGCGGATGATCGCGGGGACCTCGCTCTGGGAGTAGCCGTTCGTGCCGGCGGTGTGGTGCAGCGCGCCGGCCCGCACCGTCGCCATGTACGACGGGCTGCCCTTGCGCCTGCTCTCGTCGGCGCCCCACTGGGCGCGGCTGCGGATCGCCGGCTGCGGCGCCGCGGCGGCCGCGCGCGAGGCCGGCTGCCCCGCGCCCGCGCCCACGCCGTCGTAGTCCGACGCGCCCGGGTCGACGAGGCTGACCTCCAGGCCCTGCGGCAGCCGGCCGGTCCGCACGTCGACGCGCACCTGCACCCCGTCGCTGGGGCCGACGTACAGCGGGTCGGTGAGGACCGGCAGCGCGGCCGGGTCCGGCGCGGACGGGTCGACCTCGCCGCTCTCCTCCAGGGCCGTCCACCCGGTCCAGCCGTCCTCGCCGTGGGTGCGCACGAGCACGGTGAGCTCGGTCGCGGCGGCCGGGCGGTCCCAGCTCACGCCGACGGTCGAGAAGGGCGCGGTGCGCCGCTCGGGCGTGAGCACGGCCGGGGTCGCGGCCGGGGCGGCGCCGCGCTCCAGCGGGGCGGCCTCGGCGCGGGCGGCCGCGGAGGCGCTGCGGCTTGCCGTGGACTGCGCCGCGAGCGCCGCGGCGTCGACCCCCGCGAGCGGGAGCGAGGTCACCGCGGTGCGCACCGGCTCGGGGGCCGGGGCGGCGGTGCTGGTGACGGGCAGGACCGCGAGGGCGGGGACGGCGAGGGCGAGGGTCAGCGCTGCGGGCGCCATGCGCATGTCGTGAGCCGATCGTCGGGCGGGCGGGCGTACGTGTCTCCTTCGGCTCGCCCGGACCTGCTCCTGAGCCCCCCGGCCCGGCGAAGTCCGCCACACCCTGCTCCGGACGAGTGACGCGCCGCATGGCGCGCGGCGTGTCGCCGGGAGGCTACGGCCGAACGGGTGGTCCCTGCAGCATCATCCGCCACTCGAGTCCCAGCTGTGACACTCCGGACCGTGGCTGGACGGTCGCTGGACGGCGGCCCCACGGCTCCCCGACGGCGCCCGGCCGCCCCCCGGGTCAGCCTGCCGGACGGGCCAGCCAGAGGTCGACGGCGAGCGGGACGGTGCCCGCGGGCCGCTCCTCCAGCAGGCGCGCGTCCTCCTGCACCACCCGGTCCACCACCTGCCGCGCGGGTCCCCAGCCCGGGGCGCGCGGGGGGGCCTCGGCGCCGACGAGCACCGGCTCCGAGCCCACGGCCCGCGCCGCCGCCGCCGCCCGCGCCACGGCCTCCCCCGCCCCGGGCGCCCCCTGCACGGCGGCGGGCACCGAGGCCGCCGGGACGCCGCACCCCCGCAGCGGCTGGGGCCACTCGCGCGCCGCGCGCCCGTCGACGAGCAGGGCCACCTCGCCGGGGGAGAAGGCGGCGCAGGCCGTGCGCAGCGCGGCGAGCTGCCCCGCCTCGGTGCGGTCGGGCAGCAGCGGGCCCGAGCCGAGCAGGACCGGCCCGGCGAGCAGGGCGGCGAGGGCGCCGGCGGCCGCGGCGCGGCGCCGGTCCCGGTGCGGCACCCCGGGCGGGGCCCAGCGGGCCAGGGCGGCGGCGAGGAGCGCGCGGGCGGCGTACGCGGCGAGGAGCACGACCGCCGGCACGACGACGGCGGCGAACCGGCGCTCGGCCCAGGGGTGGTCCGGGGTGATGCCCGAGCGCAGCAGCACCTGCAGCGTGGTGCCCACCCCGACCAGCCAGACCGGCCACCACGCGCGCTCGCGGCCCCGCAGCAGGCGCAGCGCGAGCAGCGCGGCGCCGGCGAGGGCGGCGAGCAGCAGCGGGGCGCCCAGCCACCAGGCGAGCCACTGCACGGTCCGCTCGTCGTAGAGCCGGCCCGGGTCGACCTCCAGGCCCTGCTCCTGCTGCAGCGCCCCGACGTACGGCGCCCCCTCCGCGGTCGGGTCGCGGCGCACGACGAGGACGAGGGGCCGCGCGGCGAGCGCGAGGCCCGCGAGGACGACGAGGCCCGCGGCGACGGGGGCCGGGCCGGCGGCGCGACGGGCGACGGCCGCGGGGTCCGCGCCGGAGCGGCGCAGCAGCGCCAGCGCCGCCGCGGTGGCCCCCGCGGAGAGCGCGAGCAGCAGCAGGAGCGGGACGACGGACCCGGCGTTGGCCGCGAGGTAGTCGCGCGCGACGACCAGCGCGACGAGCGACCCCGCGGCCGTGCCGGCGGCGAGCCCGGCGACCAGGGCCCGGCCCGCCGGGTGGGCGCGCCACAGCAGCCAGCCGGCGAGCGGCAGCAGCAGCGCCGTCTCGCGCGGGCTGTCGACGCGCACGAGGGTGCCGCCGCCGACCAGGAGGCCCGCGACGAGCGCGGCGCGGGCCGCCGGGACGGCCGCGGGGCCCGTCGCGCCCGGGCCGGCGAGCCGCAGCGCGTCGACGAGCAGGCACAGGCCCCCGAGCAGCAGGAGCATCGCGAAGGGCTCGCTGTAGGTGGAGCGCGCCACGTGGGCGACGGGCAGCGACACCGCTGCGACGGCGGCGACCACCGGCGCCCAGCCGCGGCCGAGCAGCCGCGCGGCGAGGCCGGCCAGCGCGAGCAGCCCCAGCCCGGTCGCCAGCGCGGGCCCGACGAGCACGCCGCGCCACCCGGCGACCCAGCCGAGCGCGGCGAGCACCGAGGTCGTCCCGTGGAGGAACTGCGGCACCACCGCGTCGCCCGCGGCGTAGAAGCCGGGGCTCTGCGCGGTGACGTCCGCGGAGGGGCCGCCGAAGGGCGCGAGCGCCCCCTGCACGGCGAGCCGGCCGTGCTCGGAGAGCCAGTGCGCCGTCTGCGCGTAGACCGCCGGGTCGCGCCGGACCAGCACGTTCTCGCTCGACAGCAGCGCCGCGCCCACGGCGGCGGCCGCGCACACCGCCAGCGTCGCCAGCTCGGGCCAGCGCGACGCCGGCCCCTCGCGCCCGGGGGCCGGAGGGGGCGGGGACGGCAGGAGGCGCAGCAGGGCGACGGCCACCGCGGCGCAGAGGAGCAGCGCCGGCACCGGGTGGACCGCGGGGACGAGGCCGCCGAGCACGAGCAGCGGCGCGGTGCCCAGGCACCAGGCCAGCAGCAGGACCGCCGGGACGGTCGCGCCTCGGCTGAGCACCGGCGCAGGCTAGCAGCGGGCGGGCCTAGGCTCGGGGCCGTGACGGACCTGCCGCCCACCCCTCCCGGCACGTCGGCCGACGGGCTGCCGCCCGACCTGCCGGCGCAGCTCGTCCCGACGCTGCGGACGGCGCTCGAGGCCGACCGCGCGCGGCCCGTGCTGACGTACCTCGACCCCGCCACCGGCGAGCGCACCGAGCTCTCCGCGGCGACGCTCGACAACTGGGTCGCCAAGACGGCCAACCTCCTCGTCGACGACCTGGGCGCGGAGCCCGGGGCGCTCGTCGCCGTGCGCCTGCCGGTGCACTGGCAGGGCGTCGCGTGGCTGCTCGCCGCGTGGACCGCCGGGTGCGCCTGCGTGGTGGACGGCTCCGCCCGCGACGCCCCCGACCGCGCCGTCGTCGTCACCACCGCCGACGACCTGGACGACCTCGGCGGGGCCGAGCCGGTCGTGCTCGCCCTGCGCCCGCTCGCCGTCCCCGGCGAGGGGGTGCCCCCGGGCGCGGTCGACTACGACGTGGAGGTCCGCGCGCACGGCGACGCCTGGACCGGTCCGCTGCCGGACCCGGGCGCGCCCGCGCTGCTCGAGGGCGGGCGGGCCCGTACGGGGCAGCAGCTCGCCGCGCGGGCCGTGGACGCGGGCGCCGCCTGGGGCCTGCGCCCGGGCCAGCGGGTCGCCGTCGACGGCGCGGGCGGCTGGGACGCGGCCCTGCTGCCCGTCCTCGCCGGGCTCCTGTCCGGCGCCGCCGTGCTCGTCGTCGGCGGCCCGGGGGCGGGGGCCGACGGGCTGGAGCGCGCCCTCGCGCCCGAGGGCGTCACCGCGCTCGCCCCGGGCTGGTCCGGGCCCGCGCCGGAGGGGTCGCGCCCGCTCGCCGCGCTCTGAGCCGCGCCGGCGGGCGGCGCCGCGCGCGGCGCCCCGCGGTGTGAGCCCCGCCGCTCTGCCCCGCGAGCACCTGGGGCTGCGGCGCACGGCGTGCCACCATGGGAGGTCGGCGACCCGCCGGACGGACGGAGGAGCATGAGCACGAGCACCGCGCACCGCGGGCGGCACGCGGCCGGCCCCGGCGACGCGGTCCCCGCGCCGCTCTCCCCCGGCCGGGCCTGCGGGGTCGTCGCCGCCAGCGCCGTGGCCCCCGGCAGCGGGCACGTGATGCTCGGGCGACGGGCCGTCGGCTGGTCGATCCTCGCCGTGTACCTGCTCCTCGTCGCGGCCGCGGTCGCGCTCGGCGTCGTGGCGTGGCGCTCGTGGGAGACCCTGGTGCCCTACGCGGTGGACGACGACTGGATCACCGCGTTCGACCGCGGCGTGCTCGTGGTCGGCGCCCTGTGGGTGCTCGTGGTGCTCTCCGCGCTGTGGATGGTGCTGCGGCGCACCCGCGACGGCGGGACCCGCGCCCTCTCCGGCGTGCTGGCGGTCGCGCTCTGCGTGGGCATCGCCGCGCCCGCCACCGCCCTGAGCCGCTACGCCGGCACGACGAACGACCTCATCGACGACGTGTTCCAGCCCGCCCCCTCGCGCGGCGGGCAGGCGGCGCCGGAGAGCGACGACTTCTCCGACCCGGTGTTCGCCGACGGGCGGGTCAACGTCCTGCTCATCGGCGGTGACGCGGGCGACGACCGGGTCGGGCTGCGCGCCGACACGATGATCCTGGCCAGCACCGAGGTGGCCACCGGTCGCACGGTGCTGCTGAGCCTGCCGCGCAACCTGCAGCGGTTCACCTTCGCGCCCGGGACCGTCATGGCCGAGCAGTTCCCCGACGGCTACACCGGCTGCGGCTACACCGGTGCCGACGGCGGCGAGGAGTGCCTGCTCAACTCCGTCTACACGTGGGCCGCGGACCACGCCGACCTCTTCCCGGGCGAGCGGGACCCGGGTGCCGCCGCGCTGTCCAGCGCGGTCGCCGGCACCCTCGGCCAGCCCGTGGAGTACTGGGCGCTGGTCGACCTGCGGGGCTTCCGCGAGATCATCGACGCCCTCGGCGGCATCACGCTGCGGGTCGACCGCCGCATCCCGATCGGCGGCGGCACCTCGCCGGTCTCCGGCTACATCGAGCCGGGCCTGCAGGAGCTCGACGGCTACCACGCGCTCTGGTACGCCCGCTCGCGCGAGGGGTCCAGCGACTACGACCGCGTCGACCGCCAGCGCTGCGTCATCGGGGCCATCGCCCGCGAGGCGGACCCGGTGACCCTGCTGAGGAACTACCGCGAGCTGGCCCGCTCCACCGAGGCCGCCGTCGCCACGAGCGTCCCCCAGAACGTGCTCGCCGACATGATCAAGCTCGGCAACCGCGCCAAGGGCCAGCCCATCGACAGCGTCGCCTTCACCCCGCCGACGATCGAGAGCACGGCGTACCCCGACCTCGAGCAGATCCGCTTCCTGGCCCGCAAGGCCATCGCGGACAGCGAGGCCGCGGGCGGGCGCGGCACCGGCGGGTCCGGCGGGTCCGGCGGCCCGGCCGGCGGGTCCGGCGGGTCCGGCGCGGGGGGCGGTGCCGTCGAGGAGGCGCCCGCGGGCTCCGACGCGCCGTCGGGCTCCGACGGCCAGGCGGCTCCCGGGGCTGACGAGGAGGCACCGGCCGGACCGGTCGACCTCTCCTCGGTCTGCTCCTACTCCTGACGCCCGCGCTCCCGCCCGCGCCGGCCGCACCGCGCGCCGCGTCCCGCTAGGGTCCGCAGCAGCGGTCGACGGCGACGGCGGAGGGAGCGGCTCGTGGGCAAGGTCGTGGGCAGCGCGGCGGAGGCGGTGGCCGACGTCGGCGAGGGCGCCTCGCTGGCCGTGGGGGGCTTCGGGCTCTGCGGCATACCCTCGGTCCTCATCGGGGCGCTGCTCGAGCGCGGCGTCGGCGGGCTGCGCGTGGTCTCCAACAACTGCGGCGTGGACGACTGGGGCCTGGGGCTCCTGCTGCGGGCGCACCGCATCGCCCGGATGACCTCGTCCTACGTGGGCGAGAACAAGGAGTTCGAGCGGCAGTACCTCTCCGGGGAGCTCGAGGTCGAGCTGTGCCCGCAGGGGACGCTGGCCGAGCGGCTGCGCGCCGGCGGGGTCGGCGTGCCCGCGTTCTACACCCCGGCCGGGGTCGGCACCCAGGTCGCCGAGGGCGGCCTGCCGTGGCGGTACGCCCCCGACGGCTCGGTGGCCGTCGCCTCGCCCGCGAAGGAGGTCCGCGAGTTCACCGTCGGCGGGACCACGCGCCCGTACGTGCTCGAGGAGGCCATCCGCACCGACGTCGCGCTCGTGCGAGCCGCGGTCGGGGACACCGCCGGCAACCTCGTCTTCCACGAGTCCGCCCGCAACTTCAACCCGCTGTGCGCGATGGCCGGCGCGGTCTGCGTCGCCGAGGTGGAGGAGCTCGTGCCGGCCGGCTCGCTCGACCCGGACCGGGTGCACCTGCCGGGCATCTTCGTCCAGCGCGTCGTCGCGCTCGCCGCCGAGGAGGCGCGCGACAAGCGCGTGGAGCGCCGTACGGTCCGCCCCGCCGCCCCCGCGGGCGCCGGCGCCGGCGAGGAGGTCGGGTCCTGATGCCGCTCACCCGTGACCAGCTGGCCGCCCGCGTGGCGCGCGAGCTGCGCGACGGCGAGTACGTCAACCTCGGCATCGGCCTGCCGACCCTCGTGCCGAACCACCTGCCGCCCGGCGTGGACGTCGTGCTGCAGTCGGAGAACGGGGTGCTGGGCGTCGGGCCCTACCCCTACGAGGGGCGGGAGGACCCGGACCTCATCAACGCCGGCAAGGAGACGGTGACCGTACGGGCTGGGGCGTCGTACTTCGACTCGGCGCTGTCCTTCGGCATGATCCGCGGCGGGCACATCGACGTGGCGATCCTCGGCGCGATGCAGGTGTCCGCCCGCGGCGACCTGGCGAACTGGATGATCCCCGGGAAGATGGTCAAGGGCATGGGCGGGGCGATGGACCTCGTCCACGGCGCCAAGCGCGTCGTGGTCGTCATGGAGCACGTCGCCCGCGACGGCTCGCCGAAGGTGCTCGAGGAGTGCACCCTCCCCTACACCGGGCGCGGCGTCGTCGACCGGGTCTTCACCGACCTCGCCGTCCTCGACGTCACCGACGGGGGCCTCGTGCTGCGCGAGACCGCCCCGGGCACCACCGTGGACGAGGTCCTCGCCGCCACCGCCGCCCCCGTCCACGTCCCCGACGACGTCCGCACCGTCCTCGCCTGACCGCGGGCCACCGACGTCGCGCGCCGGCCGGGCGACGGCACGACCACCGCCGGGGAGGTGCACGGTCGCGCCCCCCGGCCGTGATCATGCAGCCCCCCGGCCGTGGTCATGCAGCCCCCCGGCCGTGATCATGCGACTCCCCGGCCGCGGCCCGCCCAGGGGGTCAGCCGCAGGGGGACGCGGGGGCGTCGGGCTCCTCGCCGGTCGCCTCGCCGGTCGCCGCGCCGTCCGCTCCGCCGGTCCCGCCGGACGCGGCACCCGCGCCGGCGCTCCCCCCGTCGCCGCCCTCGCCCGCGCCCCCCGCGCCGCCCGCGCCGGCCGGCGGGGCGGCGGGCAGGGCCTGCACGTCCTCGGCGGGAGCGGGCTCCTCCCCGAGCGCCTCGAGGGCGAGCTCGTGGATGCGCTCGAAGTCGGGGTCGGCGGGGGTGATGAGCGGCGGGGCGAGGGTGACGCTGCGCAGGCTGCTGCCGCTGGCGCGGCTGCGCAGGGCGAGCTCGACGAGGTCGGGCAGGGCGCTGCGCGGCAGGTCGGTGGCCACGAGCTCCTTGGCGGAGTCCGCGACCTCGCGGAAGCGCCGCACGACGGTCACCGGGTCGGCCTGACCGGCCAGGGCGGAGAGCACGCAGCGCTGGCGGCCCATCCGGGCGTAGTCGCTGGAGCCCTCGCGGGAGCGGGCGTACCAGAGCGCGTGGTAGCCGTCGAGCACCTGCTCGCCGGGCTCGATCCACCCCGTGACCGGGGACGTGCCGCCGCCGATCGGCACCCGCTCCTGGACGTCGATGCGCAGGCCGCCGAGCGCGTCGACCATGCTGCGGAAGCCCTTGAGGTCCACGACGGCGTAGTAGTGCACCGGCAGGCCGAGCACGCCGGCCACGGCGTCCTTGGTGGCCTCGGCACCGGGGTCGCGGGCGTCGGGGTAGAGGTCGGGGTGCTCGGAGCCGTACGTGTAGACGGCGTTGAGCAGGTCGTCGAAGCCGTCGGGGAACTCCGCGTCCATCGGGCTGCCGTCGCGGAAGCGCGCGTGCTGCAGGTTGCGGGGCAGCGACACCATCGTCGCCTCGCCGGAGGCGGTGTCGACGCTGACGAGGGTGAGGCTGTCCGGGCGCAGGCCCACCCGGGACTCCCCGGCGTCGCCGCCCATGAGCAGGACGTTCATCCGCCCGTCGTCGGTGACGACGTCGCCCTCGGCGAACACGCTCGTCACGAGGTCGAGCTGGATGCCGGTGGAGCGCGCGCCGTACACGAGCGGGCCCGCGCCCACCACGAGCATCACGGCCGTGAGCCCGGCGACGCCGCGGCGGGCGCCGCGCGGGAGCGCCACGGGCCGGCCGAGGCGCAGCGCGTCGAGCAGCAGCACGGCCCAGCCGGCGGCGACGACGACGAGCACGGCGCGCAGCGACTCCAGGGCCCACGGGCGCACGGCGAGGCTGAGGACGGTGTCGCGCAGCACGAGGGCGCCGAGCCCGAGCAGGGCGGCCACGGCGAGCAGCGCGACCCAGCAGCGCAGGGCGGCGCGCCCGAGCCGGCGGGCGGCCGGGCCGCCCCGCACCGCCTGCGCGCTGCCGGGCGCGAGCGCGGACATGACGAGCAGCGCGACGGCGCGGCGCACGCGCAGGGCCGCCGGCTCGTCGAGCGGCAGGGCGCTGGCGCCGCGGGGCCGGGGTCCGCGCCCGCCGGCGCGTCCCCCCGCCGCGGGCGGCTCCTGCCGCTGGACGGGTCGGCGGTCCCTCCTCGGGAGGTCGCCGGCGCGGTGCCGCGCCGGGGGTGGCAGGGGTCGGTCCATGCCGGCCAGTCTCGCGGCGGCCCCCGCCGCAGCGGCGGTGCCGCGCCGGGCGTGGCGCGACCCACTGCCCGCGCACCGCGGGGTCCGCGCGGTCGGGCGCTGCGGCGGCTACGTTGGCCGGATGGGTGACTGGCCGACCGGCTGGACGCGCGGTGACAGACCGCGTACGCAGGGCAGCAGCGCTGCGGGCTCGCGCGGCCTGCCCCCCGAGCTCGACCCGCGCCGCCCGGCCCTGCCGCCGGAGCTGGACCCGCGCGGCGGGCGCCCCCGGCGCGCCGCCCCGGCGGGGCCGGCGCGCACGGGCGCCGAGCGCGCCGCGGAGGCGTACGGGCCCCAGGGCCGCCCGGGCGGCGGCGGCCCGGAGCGCGCCCGCGGCACCGCGACCGCTCCCCCGGCACCGCCGGGCGCCCGCCCCGGGACCGCGGGGTCCGGCGGCTCACCGGGGCGGCGGCGCCGGCGGCTGCGCCCGGGGCGCGTCCTGCTCGTCCTGCTGCTCGTCGTGGTGCTGGCCTACGGCGGGCTGGCGCTGTGGGCGAACGGCCGGCTGCGGCACGAGGACGCGCTGTCGGGCCGCGCGGGCACCGCCGGGACCACCTGGCTCGTCGTCGGGTCGGACAGCCGCGAGGGGTTGACCCGGGAGGAGCAGAACGCGCTGAGCACCGGGCGGACCGAGGGCCGGCGCACCGACACGATCATGCTGCTGCACGTGCCCGACGGCGGCCGGCCGACGCTCGTGAGCCTCCCGCGCGACAGCTGGGTCGACGTGCCGGGGCAGGGCGAGGCCAAGCTCAACGCGGCCTTCGCGCTCGGGGGCTCGCCGCTGCTCGTCGAGACCGTCGAGCAGGCGACCGGGCTCACGGTGGACCACGTGGTGGAGATCGGCTTCGGCGGCGTCGTGGACGTCGTCGACGCGGTGGGCGGGGTCGAGGTCTGCGTGCCCGACCCGATCCAGGACGAGCGCAGCGGGCTCGACCTGCCCGCGGGGTGCCAGGAGCTCGACGGGGGCACGTCGCTCTCGTACGTCCGCGCCCGGTACTTCGACCCGACCGGCGACCTCGGGCGGATCCGGCGCCAGCAGCAGTTCGTCGGCGCGCTGGTGTCCGAGGTGTTCAGCCCCGGGACGCTGCTCAACCCCGTCCGCCAGGTGCGCCTCGTCGCCGCCGGCACCGACGCGGTGACCGTCGACGAGGACACCGGCGTCGTCGACCTGACCGGTCTCGCCCGCGCGTTCCGCGCCGTCAGCGGCGGCGACGGCGGCCTGACGACCGTGCCGGTCGCCGACCCGGACTACCGGGTCGGGGGCCAGTCCGCGGTGCTGTGGGACGACGAGGCCGCCGCGCAGCTCTTCGCCGACCTCGAGGCCGGGCGCAGCCCGGAGCCGGTGGGCTGACCCGGGGCGGGACGCGGGAGGAGGTGCGGCACGTGGCGGACGTCGTGGTCACCGCGATGCCGTTCACCGGGCACGTGGTGCCCGTGCTGCAGGCGGCCGGGGCGCTCGTCGCGGCGGGGCACCGGGTGCGCGCGTACGTCGGGTCGGCGTTCGCCGAGCGCGCGCGTGCCGCCGGCGCCGAGCCGGTGCGGTGGGAGCGGGCGCCGGACTACGACGAGCGCGACCTGCGCGCCACGTTCCCGCGGACGGGCCGCGGCGGGCCGAGGGGCCTGCTGGCCAACCTGGAGCACGTCTTCGTCCGCACGGGCGACGCGCAGGCCCGGGACCTGCTCGCCCTGTGGGACCGGCGGCCGTGGGACGTCCTCGTCGCCGACGGCCTGGCGCTCGGCGGCGGGCTGGCGTCCGAGCGGCTCGGGGCCCCCTGGGCGTCCCTCACCGTCGTGCCGCTCGCGCTGCCCAGCCGCGACCTCCCCCCGCCGGGGCTGCCGCTGGCCGCCGGCCGCGGCCGCCTCGGGCGGGCCCGGGACGCGCTGCTGCGCGGCGCGGCCACCGCGGCGACGAGGCCGGTGCGCCGGGCCCTGCGCGAGACGCGGGCCGCCCTCGGGCTGGACCCCGGCGCGGTCCGCCTCGACGACCAGTGGGTGTCGCCGCACCTCGCGCTCGCCCTCGGCGTGCCGGCGCTCGAGGAGCCGCGCAGCGACCTGCCGCAGCAGGTGCACCTCGTAGGGGCCTTCCCGCCGGCCGGCGGGGACCGCCCGCTGCCCGACGGCTGGGAGGAGGTGCTGGCCGGACCGCGACCCGTCGTCCACGTGACCCAGGGGACGTTCGGCACCGACCCGGAGGACCTGCTGCGCCCGGCGCTCGAGGCGCTGGGGCAGCGCGACGTCACCGTGGTCGCGACCACCGGGGTCGAGGGGCGGGACCGGCTGCCGTTCCCGGTGCCCCCGGGCACCCTCGTCGCCGACCGGCTGCCGTACGGACGGCTGCTCCCGCGCTGCGACGCCGTGGTCACCAACGGGGGGTGGGGCGGGGTGCTCGCGTCGCTGCACCACGCCCTGCCCCTCGTGGTCGCCGGGGCCGACCTGGACAAGCCGGCCGTCGCGGCCCGGGTGGCGCGCGCCGGGGCCGGCGTGGACCTGCGCACGGGCAGGCCGTCCGCCGAGGCGGTCGGTCGCGCGGTCGACCGGGTGCTCGCTCCGCGGAGCGCCCACCGCGACGGCGCCCGGCGGGTCGCGGCGCAGCTCGCCGCGCACGACACCGCGGCCGAGGTGGTCGCGCTCGTCGGGCGCCTGCTCGCGGGCGGCGGGCCGGTGCTGCGCGCCGGCGACCCCTGGGGCCGTTGACGGCCGGGCTCAGGCCGGGGTCAGCAGGTCCGTGGTGCGGGCGGCCTCGTCGAGCGCCTCGTCCCACGCGCGCATCGGCGCCAGCCCGGCGCGCGCCCACCCCTCGTGCCCGAGCACCGAGTAGGCCGGGCGCGGCGCGGGGCGCACGAACGCCTCCGAGGTGGTCGTGCGCACCCGCTCCGGGTCGGCCCCGAGCAGCGCGAAGACCCGCTGGGCCAGCCCGTGCCACGTGGTCTCGCCCGAGGCGGTGGCGTGGTACGTCCCCGCGGGCGCGTCGGCGTCCACCATCGCCACGACCCGCTCGGCGAGGTCGCGGGTCCAGGTCGGCTGCCCGCGCTGGTCGTCGACGACGTCGAGCGTCTCGCGCTGGCCCTGCAGGCGCGCCATCGTCCGCGGGAAGCTCGCGCCGTGGGCGCCGTAGAGCCAGGCGGTGCGCACGACGTAGTGCCCGTCGGGGAGCTCGGCCCGCACGGCCCACTCCCCCGCGGCCTTGGTCCGCCCGTACGCCGAGCGCGGCGCGACCGGCGCGTCCTCGGCGTAGGGCGTGGTCGCGTCGCCGGCGAAGACGTAGTCGGTCGAGGGCTGCACGAGCCGGGCGCCGGCCCGCGCGCACGCGCGGGCGAGCAGCGCCGGCCCGACGGCGTTCGCGGCGAAGGCCGCGGGCTCGGCGGCCTCCGCGTCGTCGACCGCCGTCCACGCCGCGCAGTTGACGACCACGTCGTGCCCCTCGACGGCCGCCTCGACGGCCGCGGGGTCGGTGACGTCGAGGTCGGCGCGGGTGAGCGCGGTGACCTCGCGGCCGGCGAGCGCGGCCTGCAGGTCGCGCCCGAGCATGCCGCCGGCGCCGGTGACGAGCCAGCGCCGGGCGGCGGGGTCGCGGCGCAGGGCGCTCATCGGGCGAGCGCCGCGCGCTGCTTGAGCGGCTCCCACCAGGCCCGGTTGTCGCGGTACCACTGCACGGTGTCGGCCAGGCCCTGCGCGAACGGGACCCGGGGGGCGTACCCGAGCTCGTCGGAGATCTTGGTGATGTCGACGGAGTAGCGCAGGTCGTGCCCCTTGCGGTCCTCGACCCGGCGCACCCGGTCCCAGCCCGCGCCGCACGCCTCGAGCAGCAGGCCGGTGAGCTCCTTGTTGGTGAGCTCGGTGCCGCCCCCGATGTTGTAGACCTCGCCGGAGCGCCCGCCCTCGAGGACGAGCTGGATGCCGCGGCAGTGGTCGTCGACGTGCAGCCAGTCGCGGACGTTGAGGCCCTCGCCGTACAGCGGGACGTCGAGCCCGTCGACGAGGTTCGTGACGAAGAGGGGGATGACCTTCTCGGGGAACTGGTACGGGCCGTAGTTGTTCGAGCAGCGGGTGACCCGCACGTCGAGCCCGTGGGTGCGCGCGTACGCCCGGGCGATGAGGTCGCTGCCGGCCTTGGACGCGGAGTACGGCGAGTTCGGCTCGAGCGGCTGCTCCTCGGTCCAGGAGCCCTCGGGGATCGAGCCGTACACCTCGTCGGTCGAGACGTGCACGAAGCGGCCCACGCCCGCGCGCAGCGCCGCGTCGAGGAGGTTCTGCGTGCCGACGACGTTGGTCATGACGAAGTCGGCCGCGCCGAGGATGGACCGGTCGACGTGGGACTCCGCGGCGAAGTGCACGACGGCGTCGGTGCCCTGCATGAGCTCGGGCACCAGCACCGGGTCGAGGATGTCGCCCTCGACGAACCGCAGCCGCGGGCTCTCGCGCACCGGGTCGAGGTTGGCGAGGTTGCCGGCGTACGTCAGCTTGTCGAGGACGACGACCTCCGCGTCGGCCATCGCCGGGTAGCCGCCGGACACGAGGGTGCGCACGTAGTGGGAGCCGATGAACCCGGCCCCGCCCGTGACGAGGATCCGCATGGGGTGCTGCCTCCGCTAGCTGTCGTTGCGTGATCGGACGATGAGGTCGGCCAGCAGCGCCATGGAGCCGATGATCAGCCCGCAGAGGACGAGGAGGACCGTGTTGACCGGGAAGTAGAACGGGTGCCGCGGGAAGTCCCAGACCACGCCCTTGACCAGCCCCAGGCCGAGCAGGCCCAGCGCCACCGGCATGAGCACCTTGAGCGGGTTGAAGTACATCACCATGCGCAGCACCTGCAGGACGTAGCGGTACGCGTCCTTGACGAAGTGGAACTTCGAGGTGCCCGAGCGCTTGGCGTAGGCGATGGGGACGTACTTGATGTCGTGCTGGTTCGACAGGAAGGACAGCGTGATCGTCGTGACGCAGGAGAACCCGGGCGGCAGCAGGCGCAGGTAGGGCAGCGCCACCTCGCGCCGGAACGCGCGCAGGCCCGAGTTGAGGTCGGGGATGCGGGTGTTGGTGAGCCGCTCGGCGATCTTGCGCACGACCCACTTGGCCGGCACCCGGAGCACCTTGTGGGTGCCCTCCTCGGTGAGGCGCGCGCCGACGACCTGGTCGTACGTGGGGTCCTCGCGCAGCACCTGGACGAGCTCGGGGATCCGCTCGTTGGGGTACGTCATGTCGGCGTCGGTCCACACGACGACGTCGCCGCGGGCCCGCTGGGTGCCGATGCGCCGGGCCGTGCCCGAGCCGCCGTTGCGCCGGAAGGCGACGACCTGCATGCGTGGGAAGCGCACCTGCGCCTCCTCCAGCAGGACCAGCGTCTTGTCGGTGGAGGCGTCGTCGATGGCCAGGAGCTCGTACGTCAGCCCGCTCGCGTCGAGCGCGCCGGTGATCCGCTCGAGCTCGGCCACCACGTGGTCCTGCTCGTTGTAGCAGGGCAGCACGACGGTCACGTCGAGCGCCCCGTCGGGCGCGGGCGCTGACGGTCGGCTCATCGGGCCGGATGGTACCGGAGGTGCACGTCACCACGGCTGCGGCGCATGGTCCGCCGCGCGTCGGCCACACTGGAGGGATGCTCGACGGTACCCGGACCGCCCCGCACGACGGCCCGGCCACCGCCGCCGCCGCTCCCGCCCGGGCGTTCCGCCCCGACGTGGAGGGGCTGCGCGCCGTGGCCGTGGGCCTCGTCGTGCTGTTCCACGCCGGCGTGGCGGCGCTGCCCGGCGGCTTCGTCGGCGTGGACGTGTTCTTCGTGCTGTCGGGCTTCCTCATCACCGGCCTGCTCGTCGAGGAGCTGGCCCGCACCGGGACCATCTCGATCCGCGGCTTCTACGCGCGCCGGGTGCGCCGGCTGCTGCCCCTCGCCGTGCTCGTGCTGGCGGTGACCGCGCTGGTCAGCTGGGCGGTCGTCCCGCCCGTCGACCACCCGCGGGTGGGCGGCGACGTCCTCGCCGCGGCGCTCTACGCGGCGAACTGGCGCTTCGCGGGCACCTCGACCGAGTACATGGGCGCCGACGTCGACAAGAGCCCGGTCCTGCACTTCTGGTCCCTCGGGGTCGAGGAGCAGTTCTACGTCGTCTGGCCGCTGCTCCTGCTGCTCGCCACCGGCGCGCTGCTGGTGCGCCGGCGGCGCGCCCGGGGCCCGCTCCCCCGCGCTGCGGTGGTCCGCCGCGCCGCCGTGGCGCTGGCCCTCGTCGGCGGCGCCTCGTTCGCGGCCTCGGTGGTCCTCAGCCCCACGACCGGCGGCTGGGCCTACTACGGCCTGCACACCCGCGCCTGGGAGCTCGCCGTCGGCGGCGGGCTGGCCCTCGCCCTCGCGGCGCCCGGCCCGCTGTCGCGCCTGCCGCGCCCGGCGGCGGTGCTGCTCGGCTGGGCCGGGGTGGCCGCGGTCGTCGCGTCCGCCGTGCTCATCGACGGCAGCACCGCCTTCCCCGGCAGCGCCGCCCTCGGGCCCGTCCTCGGCACGGCGGCGCTCGTGGCGGCCGGCGCGGGGGTGGGCGGCGCCGCGGTCCGGGGCAGCGCCTCGCGGGTGCTCTCCCACCCGGTGCCCCGCTACGTCGGGCGCATCTCCTACGCCTGGTACCTGTGGCACTGGCCGTTCCTCGTGCTCGGGCGCCAGCTCGGCACCGAGCGCGGCTGGGACCCCGCCCTCGTCGTCGTGGCCGCGGTGGTGCTCTCCTTCGCCGCCTCGGCGCTCAGCAACGTCCTCGTCGAGGAGCCGGCCCGGCGCTCGCGGTGGCTGTCGCTGCGCCCGGTGCGCAGCCTCGCCGCCGGGGCCCTGCTCACCGCGGCGGGCGTCGCCGCCGCGCTCGTCCTCGGTCCGGCCCGCGGCCCGGTCGAGGTGCCGGACCAGCTCGCCGAGCAGGTCCCGCAGGTGCAGGGCGACGTCGAGGCCCCCGCGCAGGCGCCGGCGGTGCCGGTGCTCACACCGGAGCAGGCCCGCGCCGACACCGAGCGGCCGCCGGACTGCTTCGTCTCCTACAGCGGCACCCGCCCGCCGGCCGAGTGCGTCTTCGGCGACCCCGAGGGCACCGTCGACGTGGCGATGATCGGCGACAGCCACGCCATGCACTGGTACCCGGCGCTCGACGCCCTGGCCCGCGAGCGCGGCTGGCGCCTGCACATGTGGGCGAAGACCGCGTGCCCCAGCATCGACGTGCGCGTGTGGGTCGACAAGTACGCGACGGAGTACGACGCCTGCGGCGTCTGGCGCGAGGGCGTGTTGCAGCAGCTCGAGCAGGGCCCGCGGATGGACCTGCTCCTCGTGGCCCGCTCCATGGGCTACGTGCGGGCCACCCTCGGCGAGGGCGACGAGGTGCTGCCGGGGGACGCGGTCGGCGCGGCCTGGCAGGAGGCGGCCGAGCGCACGCTGCCGCGCCTCGGCGCGGTCGCCGACCGGGTCCTCGTGGTGCGCGACAACCCCTGGGCCCCCGAGGACGTGCCGACCTGCCTCTCCGCGCGCGACCCGGCGGACTGGGAGGGCTGCTCCTTCGACCGCGAGACCGGCACCTACCTCGACGAGGACCTCGCGGTCGCCGAGCGCACCGCGGCCCGGCGCACGGGCGCGCCGCTCGGCTTCCTCGACATGACCGACGTGCTGTGCCCGGGCGCGCGCTGCCCGGTCGTGGCCGACAACGGCGTGATCATGTACGTCGACAACAGCCACTTCACCGACACCTTCAGCCGGTCCCTCACGACCGAGCTGGGGCGCCGCATCGACCTGGCCCTGCGCAACGACCCCCTCCCCGCGGGCGGGGAGGGGGCCGGTGGCTGAGCCGCGCGGGCGTCAGCTGCGGTAGACGCCGGTGCTGGTGCGCCCGTAGTAGCGGGCCTTCCAGTACGTCGGGTCCAGCGCGGCGCAGGAGCCGGTGCCGCGGAACCCCGGGTCGGGCCGCACGGCCGTGACCCCGCTGACGCCGACCTTGCCGTACGGGTCGCGCAGCGCCATGCTCGCCCGCGCCACGTAGTTGTCGGCGACCTTGTTGCCCGTGCCCGACACCATGAGCGCGTAGATGCCGGTGGTGCGCCGGTCGGCGGTGGTGAACGGCTCGGTCGAGCCGTAGAGCAGGTTGCCGACGACGACGTTGCCGCGCACGTCGTGGCTCAGCAGGACCTGGCGCCCGCCCTGGGCGATGGTGTTCTGCTCGACCTTCACGCCCCAGGGGCCGGGCGCACCGGGCAGCCCGCCGTCGCCGAGCTTGATGCCCGCGCCGTTCTGGTGGTTGTAGATCGTGTTCTTCGAGATCGTGCCGCCGGAGCCGGGGGCGCCGCGGAACTTCACGTAGATGTTGTGGTCGGTCTTCCAGCGCTCGCTGCGCCCGGCGTCGTGCACGCAGTTCTGCGAGAAGACGAAGCCGCGCGGGTAGCCGCCCCCGCCGTCGATGGCGACGTTCGCGTAGGCGTCGGTGTTCCTCGCGCCGAAGAACTCGCTCGAGGTGACCCGCCAGCCCGTGCCGCCGGTCATGTGCAGCGCGGGGCCGTTGGGGGCGGTGGCCTCGACGCGCAGCCGGTGCAGCGTCCAGTGGTCGGCGTCGGTGAGGTTGAGCCCGCCGCGCAGCAGCGGCGGGCGGCGCCAGTCCTGCGCCTTGACGACGATCGGGGCGCTGGCGAGGCCGCGGGCGACCTTGAGCCAGAGGTAGCCGATCTCGTACGTGCCCGGGGCGAGCTGGAGCGTGTCGCCGGGGCGCAGCGCCTCGACGGCGTCGCGGAACTCGACCCGCACGTGCGGACCGGGGGCGAGCGTGATCGTGCGCGGCGCCGCGGACGCGGGCGCCGCCGCGCCCAGCAGCGGCGCGGCGAGGGCGACGACCGCGGCGAGCACGCCGAGCAGGGTGGCGAGGGGTGAGCGGGCGGGGGTCCGGCCGCGCGCGGGCGCGGCAGGGGTGCGGACCTCGGACAGCGGCATGGGGGTCTGCCTCTCGGTGCATCGGATAGCGTGCGTCACTGGTGCATCGGCAGCGTCGGGCCACCTCCTTGAGCCCCTCCGCCGTGCACCAGCGCACGTAGACCCCCCCACGAGCACAGGACGTGACATGCCTCCCGCTGCCAGCTCGCTGCCCCGACGCGCCGTGAGCGCCCTGCGCCTCGCGGCCCGCCTGTCGAGGGACGAGCAGCTCCGGCGCGGGGTGCAGCACTACGCCCGCAAGGGCAGCTGGCCGGGGCAGATCATGCCGTCCCGGGAGGAGCCGAAGGTTTCGTCCGTGCAAAGGGATGCTCCGCGAGCCCCCAGGTACGGCGCCGAGCTCGTCAAGGGCCAGCACGTGCTGCGCGGCGTGCGCGCGACGGGGACGTCGCCCTCGGTGACGCTCGTGCTGCCCGAGGTCGACACGGCGCGGATCTACGCGGGGGTCAAGACCGCCATCACCGCGGCCGGGCACGTGGCCGCCGCCCTCGGCCGCCCGCTGCGCGTCGTGCCGCTCGTCGAGCCGGCCGCCGGCAGCTCGGCCGAGCAGCTCGGGGCCTGGCTGCGCACCAACGTCCAGGACGGCGACGCCCTCGCGGCGCGGGTCTCCCTCGTCGCGGCCGGTCGGCTCGCCGAGGACCCGCCGCACCCCGAGGACGTCTGGGTGCCGACGTACTGGACCACGGCCCTCGCCGTCGCCGACGGCGTGCACACCGGCCTCGTCGACCGGCAGCGCGTCGTCTACCTCGTCCAGGACTTCGAGCCCGCGTTCAACCCCTGGGGCGACCGGTACGCGCTCGCCGCGAGCACGTACCGCCAGGGCTTCGCCCACCTCGTCAACTCGCAGCCGCTGTCGCGCTACCTGGCCGCGCAGCTCGAGCAGCCCGTCGACGAGCGGCACGTCTTCGCCCCCGACGTCGACCTCGAGCCCGTACGGGCCGCCGCCGCCGCCTGGCGCCCGGGCGACCCGGCCGCGCCGCGGGTCCTCTTCTACGCCCGCCCCCGGCACCCGCGGAACCTCTACCGGATCGGCCTGGAGGCGCTGCGCATCTGGGTCGACCGCCTCGCCCGCGACGGGGTGCGCCCGCAGGTCGTCGCCGCCGGCGACGACGTCGAGCCGGTCGACCTCGGCAACGGCCTGCTCCTGCAGGGCGTCGGCAAGGTGTCGCTGCAGGAGTACTACGCGATGCTCTCGCGGGTCGACGTCGGCCTCGCGCTCATGCACAGCCCGCACCCCAGCCACCTGCCGCTGGAGCTCGCCGGCGCGGGCGTGCCCACGGTGACCAACACCCTCGGCTCGTACCGCAGCGCCTGGCAGCCCGGCCTCGTCCTCGCCGACCCCGAGCCCCGCGCCCTCGCCGACGGCCTCGCCGAGGCCTGGCGCCGCGCCGCCGGCCTCGAGCGGCACGAGCCCGCCGACCCCCAGGGCCTCGGCCGCCCCCTCCCCGACGCCGTGCGCGACCTCCTGCGCGACCGGGGCCTCCTCGGCGCCTGACCGCTCCCCCGGCCGTGATCATGCAACCGCCCGGCCGTGATCATGCAACCGCCCGGCCGGTGATCATGCAGCTCCGGCGCTACGGACGGCCTGCAGCTCGACCGGGTCGCGCGCGGCCGCGGTCCGCGCACGACCCGCCGCCGGGGTACCGCATGATCACGGCCGAACTATCGCATGATCACGGCCGGGGCGGCGCATGATCGCGGCCGGGGTGGCGGGGGTCAGCCGCGCAGCTCGCGGACCCGGTCGAGCAGGGTGCGGGCGCGGGCGTCGAAGGTGTGCTCGCGGCGGACCCGGGCGGCGGTGGCGCGGCGGGCGGCCTCGTCGGGGAAGGTCTCCTCGAAGGGGCGGGTGAGCAGGCCGCGCAGCTCCTCCTGGTCGCGGTAGCCGCGGACCGAGCCGGCGAACAGCTCGATGCCGGCGACGGCGTCGGACACCACGCGGGCCCCGGCGGCGGTGGCGTCGAAGAGCCGGTTGGACAGGAAGCCGTGCTCGCGCATGTCCTCCCAGTGGTCGTTGAGCACCACGCCGGCCGAGGCGTAGAGCCGGCCGAGCTCGGCGTTGTCCACGCGGGTCCCCGCGACGAGCGACGGGTCGACGAACTGCTCCCAGCGGGTGCCGTACACGGTGGGCCGGGCGCCCACCTCGACGGCGTCGCGGACGATCTCGCGGTAGACGTTGCGCGAGTTCCCGACGAAGAGCACCCGCGGGCCCTGCCCCAGCGGCTCGCCCTCCGGCGGCGGGGCGAAGCGGGCGCTGTCGGTGCACTGCAGGAGCGGCTCGACCGCGACGCCGTACGCGCTGCGGGCGCGCTGCGCCCACGGCACGCTCGCGGCGAAGGCGGCGTCGGCCTCGCGCAGCTCGGCGGGGGTCACGTCCTCGGGGTGGCTGATGACCCACAGCAGGTTGGTGCGCCCCGGCTGCGCCTCCACCGGCCACAGGCCGCGGATGACGAGCACGACGTCGTCGAGGTACGAGGTGGGCCGCACCGCCGCCTCGCGCAGGTCGACGACGACCTCCTGGTCGAGGCGGCGCAGGGCCGCGGCCAGCGAGCGGGCGAAGTAGAGGTCGCCCCAGTCGTCGCGCGAGCGGACCGGCTGGGCGATCTTGAGCGACCAGCGGAGCCGGCCCGGCGCGCGCTCGCCGCTGCGCACGAGGACGGGCACGAGCGGGGTGCGCCGGCGCCCGGTCGGCTCGTAGTGGGCGGGCGTGAGGCCCGACGCGGTGTAGAGCGCGGTGCCGGCGAGCTCGGTGGCGGACCAGCGCTCGCGCCAGGTGCGCAGGCTCCGGTCGCCGGCGTGCACCGGCGCGTCGACGGCGGGCGCCACGACCGCGGCCCCGGCGCCGGCCACGCGCAGGGCGCCGCCCGCGTGCTCGGCGAGGCGCAGGCCGAGGTCGGGCCCCTCGAAGCCGTTGGTGTAGATCGGGTCGAGGCCGCGGGCCGCGACGAGGTCCGCGGTGCGCACCGCGAGGGCGGTGCCGTGCAGCAGCGGCACGTCGTGCGCGGGCCGGGCGTCGTCGAGGGCGAGCCCGTGCCGCAGGGGCACCGGCAGGTCCAGCCCGCCGGGCACCTCGGCGCCCGCCGCGTGCACCGCGCCGTCCTGGTCCAGCGCGACCAGCTCGACGGCCCGCGCGCCGCTGTCCGCCAGCTCCTCCACGAGGGCGCCGACGCCGTCGCCGAGCACCTGCACGGGCCCGTCGAGCAGCACGACGACCGACCCCTGGGCCCCGGCCGCGGCGACGTTCGACGCCAGGGCGCGGCGCACGTCGACCGGGGACCGGCGGAACGAGACCCGCCGGTCGCGCAGGGCCATCGCCGCGTACAGCAGGGTGGTGGCGGCGGAGGTCTGGTTGCCCACCACGGCCACCTCGACGGGGTGCCCGCCGGTGGCGGTGAGCACGCTCTCGACGCTCAGGTCCGCCTGGCGCCAGTCGTCGCCCACGGGGACGACGACGGTCGTGAGCGCCGCGACCCGCTCGACGGCCGCGGCGGCGTCCCAGTCGACGAGCCGGCCGTTCTTCACGACCTCGCCCCAGGCGCTGCCCTCGGAGACCGTGATGCGGTCGGCGTCCTCGTCGCGGGCGTTGTAGACGGCGCCGACGACGGGGACGAGCGGCAGCGCGGTGACCTGCGCGAGGCGCAGCACGAGGTCGTAGTCCACGGCCCGGCGCAGGCTCGTGTCGAAGCCGCCGACCTCGTCGAGCAGCGCGCGCTCCACGACGAGGACGTTGAGGTCGATGTGGTTGATGACCTCGAGCTCGGGCCGCCCGCCCTGCATCGCGCGGTAGGCGGTGGCCCCGCTCGCGTGCATCTCGAGGACCGCGTGCCCGGCACGGTGCCCGCCCGCCGCGAGGGCACCGACCATCGTCCGCAGGAAGTGCGGGGTCCACGCGTTGTCGGAGTCGAGCCAGGCGACCCACCGCCCGCGGGCGTGCTCGGCGCCGACGTTGCGCGCCCGGCTGACGCCCACGTGCTCCGAGCGCACCAGGCGCACCCGCGGGTCCTGCTCGGCGGCCCGGGCCACGACCTCGGGCGTGCCGTCGGTCGAGCCGTCGTCGACCACGAGGAGCTCCCAGGCCCCGAGCGTCTGCTCCTGCACGGAGGCGATCGCCCGGCCCACGAGCCGCTCGCGGTTCCACACCGGCATGACGACGCTCACGAGCGGCGCGCCGTCCCCGTCCTCGGCGCCGGGCAGCGGCGCCGCGGCGTGCTCGGCGACGAGCGCGGCCTCGCGCTCGCGGTCGAACCGGTCGGTGCGCCGGGGGCGGGTGCGCAGCGCCTCCTGCTCGACCCAGGTGCGCGCGGTCGCGTGCAGCAGCTCGCGCGCCTCGCCCCACGTGACGAGCGGGGTGGGCGCCTGCGGGTCGAGCGGCAGCGCGGGCAGCGGCGAGGCGTCGTCGGCGCGCTCGAGGAAGTGCCCGAGCGGGCCGTGCCGGTGCTCCAGCGCCTCGGGGTGCTGCTCGAGGTACGTCGCCGCGTGGAACAGCGTGTGGGTGGAGCGGTAGCGCGCCGAGCGCACGCGCAGGTAGCGCAGCAGCGGGTCGGCGGCGGGGCCGAGGGACGGGTCCCCGGCGCGCTTGCGGTCGACGTAGTGCGGCCAGAAGAGGGGGTGGGGCGTCAGCCCGTCGAACCTCCCCCGCGTGAGGTAGTGCCGCACCAGGGCCTCGCGCCCGCCCTCGACGCGGGGCGCCTGCCAGGCGTACCACGCGTCGTCGAAGAGGGGCGAGGTGAGCACGCGGTCCACGGCCCGGCGGAGCTCGACCTCCTGCTCCCTGCCCACGAGCGGGGCGATGCCGTGGACGATGCGGCGGAGGGGACGGCGCACGGGTCTCCTGGTCTCGGCGACCGCGGTGCGGGGCCGGGTCGGGCGGGTCGGGCGGGCCGGCCGGCGCGGGCGGGTCGGTCACCCCGGTCGGCAGCGCACCACCCTAGCGAGGGGCCCCGGGCCCGGCTCCCGCCGCACGGGCGGCGCGGGCCGCCAGCGCCGCGTCGAGGAGCACCCGCGCGCGGGCGTCGAAGGAGTGCTCCCGCCCGAGCCGGCGCCCGGCCTCGGCCCGCTCCGCGTCGTCCGGGAAGGCGGCGCGGTCGGCCACGAGGGCCCGCAGCCGCTCCGGCTCGCGCTCGGGGTCGACGGGCACGACGAGCCCGCCGAACACCTCGGTCCCCTCCACCTCGTCGGTGACCACCCGCGCGCCGGACGCCGCGGCGTCGAAGAGGCGGTTGGACAGGAAGCCCTCGCGGCGCATGTCGGGCCAGTGGTCGTTGAGGACGACGCCGCTGGAGCGGTAGAGCCCGGCGAGGCGGTCGTTGGCGACGTGCCCCGAGCGCACCCTGCCGGGCGGCAGGAACCGGTCCCAGCCCGCGCCGTGCACGGCGACGTCGACGCCGGCGTCGACGAGCGCCTGCACGACGGGGCGCCGCACGCCGCGGGAGTTGCCGACGAAGAGGACGCTGTCGCCCGTGCCGGGGCTGCCGGCGCCGGGGTGGAAGCGCGCCGGGTCGGTGGCCTGAAGCAGCACCCCGACCTCCCGGCCGGCCCGCTCCCCGGCGCGGCGCGCCCAGCCGGCGCTGGCGGCGAAGACGGCGTCGTGCTCGCGCAGCTCGTCGTCCTCGACGAGGTCGGGGTGGCTGATGACCCACAGCAGCGACACGCCGTCGACCGGGGGCCGGACCCGGGTCAGCCCGCGCAGGACGAGCACCACGTCGTCGAGGTACGCGCTCGGGCGCTCGGCCGCGTGCCGCCCGTCGACGACGACCTGCTGGCCGAGCCGCTCCAGGGCCGCGCCGAGCGAGCGGGCGAAGTGCACGTCACCCCACCGCCGGGACGCGGGACCGGCCGGTGCGCCGGTCTTCACCGCCCAGCGCAGCCGGGCCGGGTCGCGCTCCGCGTGCGCGTGCACCGGCTCCGGCCCGCCGTCGGCGCCCCGGCGGTGCCCGACCACCCGCAGGCCGGCCCGGGCGGCGGCGGTGCCCGCGCGCACCGCGCCGGCGCCGGCCCGCGCGGGCGGGGGCGCCTCCGGGCGCCCGGGGGGCGCCCCCGCGCCCGGCACGGGCGCCGCGGGGTCCTCGGCCGGCGGCTCGGCCCGGGTCACGAGCGCGGCGGGCTCCAGGACGACCGCGCCGGGGTCGGCCGCCGCGAGGCCCGTGGTCAGCGCCACCGCGGCGGCGTCGAGGTCGAGGTGCAGCGGGTCGACGCCGTCCGGCGGCACGAGGTCGCCGGCGCGCAGCGCGAGGCCGCTCGCACCGGCCGCGGCGAGCGGCGCGGAGCCGGCCCGGGTCGCGTCGTCGGGGGGCAGGCCGCGCAGCGCCGGCGCGAGGGCACCCCCGGGCAGCGCCTCGAGCCCGGCCGCGGCCACCGTGCCGTCGGGGCCGAGCACGACGGGCGCCGCGGCCCGGGCGGGGCCGCCCGCGCCGAGGCGCTCGCGCAGCGCGGTCGCCCAGCCGTGGTGGGGGCGGTCGCCCGGTGCGAGCAGCGCGACCGTCGCCCCCGCGGTGCCCGCGAGCGCGTGCGCCACGGCGAGGCCGGGCGTCATCGGCACCGACCAGGGCAGCACCCGCACCCGCGGCGAGAGGGCCGCGAGCGCCCGGGTCGCCATCGCCGGGCCGCGGCGCGAGCCGGCGTCGACCACCACGACCTCGACCTCGCCGGGGCGGGCGGCGGCGTCGAGGGCCGCCTCGACGCTCGCGTGCACGGCCCGCGGCTCGTCGCGGGCGGGGACGACCGCGCTGAGCACGCCGGGGTCGCGCCCCGCGAGCCCGGCGCGCAGGGCGTCGGCGTCCACGAGGTGCCGGCGGCGGACCACGGCGGACCACGTGGGCAGCTCGGTGCGGGTCAGGCGGGCCGCGCCCTGCCCCTCCCCCGCCTCGTAGTCCGCCCCGACGACCGGCACGTGGACGATGCGGGCGCGCCGGGCCAGGTGGAGCACCAGGTCGTAGTCCACGGCGCGGCGCAGCGACGTGTCGAAGCCGCCGACCTCCTCGACGAGGGCGCGCTCGGCGACGAGCACGTTGAGGTCGACGTGGTTCTGGGCGAGGAGGTGGTCCAGCCCCGCGTCGAGGGCGCGGTACGTGGTGCGCCCGCCGTCGTGCTGGGCCAGGTCGTCGTACGCCGCCCGCGCGCCCGTCGCCACCAGCGCGGCGAGGCAGGCCCGCAGGTGCTCGGGGCGCCAGGCGTTGTCCGAGTCGAGCCAGGCGACCCAGGTGCCGCGGCACAGCGCCAGCCCGGCGTTCCGGGCGGCCCCGACCCCGCCGGCGGCGCGGCGCACGACGCGGACCCGCCCGTCGCCGGCGGCCGCCCGCCCGGCCGCGTGCGCCGAGCCGTCGGTCGACCCGTCGTCGACGACGACCAGCTCCCAGTCGCGCAGGGTCTGGGCGAGCACCGACGCGACGGCCGCCCCGACCGTCCCGGCGCGGTCGCGGACCGGCATGACCACGCTGACCAGGGGACGGCCGGGCTCGGCGGGGGGCAGCGGGGCCGCGGCGAGGGCGGCCAGGGCGCGGCGCTCGGCCGCGTGGTCGTACGCGGCGGACACCCGCGGCGCCCGCCGCACCGCCTCGAGCGCCCGGTGCTCGGCGAGCAGGGCGGCGAGGCGCTCGCGCGCCGCCGCCCAGGTGATCTCGGCGCGCTCGCCGCCGAGGGCGGGGGTCGGGAGCGGGGTGCCGGGGCCGGCCGCCGCGAGCCAGTGCCCCAGCGGGCCGTCGGGGTGCGCGGTCGCCGACGGGTGCTCCTGCACCCACCGGACCGTGTCGAAGAACGGGTGCGGCGAGCGCAGGGTCCGGGCCCTGCGGTACGCGGTCACGGGGTCGCGCCGCCGCGACGCGCCGGGCCGCGGGTCCCACCACTGCGGCTCGAGCAGCGGGTGCGGCGCGTGCCCCGCGTGGCGGCCGCGGGCCAGCCAGTGCGCGGCGGCGGCGGCGCGGGTGGGCAGGCGCAGGCCGGACTGCGCGGCGTACCACCCCTCGTCGAAGAGGAGGCTGCCGACGACCTCGGGCACCGCGAGGGACGTGCGCGCCACGAGCCGGGCGGCGGCGGGCACCCTCGCGACGCCCACCACGGCGAACCCCCTCAGCGCTCCGCGCGGGCCCCTCGGGCGCCGCTCGCCGGGCAGTCTAGGAGGCCGGGCCCGGCCCGCGGGGCGGCCCGCCGGGGCGCGCGGTGCGACGGGTCGCGGCGGCCCGCGTGCGAGGATGGGCGTCCCGCGGGGCGCCGCACGGCGGCCCGTGGCAGCCCGACCTGCCCGCACGCCGAACGGCGCGCGGGCACCCTCGCGACGCCCACCACGGCGAACCCCCTCAGCGCTCCGCGCGGGCCCCTCGGGCGCCGCTCGCCGGGCAGTCTAGGAGGCCGCGCCCGGCCCGCCGGGCGGCCCGCCGGGGCGCGCGGTGCGACGGGTCGCGGCGGCCCGCGTGCGAGGATGGGCGTCCCGCGGGGCGCCGCACGGCGGCCCGTGGCAGCCCGACCTGCCCGCACGCCGAACGGCGCGCGGGCACCCTCGCGACGCCCACCACGGCGAACCCCCTCAGCGCTCCGCGCGGGCCCCTCGGGCGCCGCTCGCCGGGCAGTCTAGGAGGCCGCGCCCGGCCCGCCGGGCGGCCCGCCGGGGCGCGCGGTGCGACGGGTCGCGGCGGCCCGCGTGCGAGGATGGGCGTCCCGCGGGGCGCCGCACGGCGGCTCGTGGCAGCCCGACCTGCCCGCACGCCGAACGGCGCCCGACCCGCCCTGGAGGTGCACGTGCCCTACGACGTGCTGGTCGTCGGGCTCGGCTACGT
Source organism: Vallicoccus soli (assembly GCF_003594885.1). Taxonomy (NCBI): domain Bacteria; kingdom Bacillati; phylum Actinomycetota; class Actinomycetes; order Motilibacterales; family Vallicoccaceae; genus Vallicoccus; species Vallicoccus soli. The sequence goes on along the minus strand of NZ_QZEZ01000005.1, from coordinate 113,361 downwards.
GGGCCTGCCGCTGGCCCGCCAGGCGGTGCGCGAGGGCCTGGCCGTGGCCGGCGTCGACGTGTCGCCGGCGGTGGTCGAGGGCCTGGCGGCGGGCCGCTCCCACGTCGACGACCTGTCCGACGACGACGTGCGCGCCATGCTCGACGCCGGCTTCGCCGTGGGGACCGACCACGCCGTCGCCGCGGAGGCCTCGACGGTCGTGGTCTGCGTGCCGACCCCGCTGTCCGACGACGGCGGGCCCGACCTCGGGGCGGTGGTCGCCGCGGCCGACGCGGTCGCCGCGGCCGTGCGCCCCGGCACGCTCGTCGTGCTCGAGTCGACGACCTACCCCGGCACGACGGACGAGGTGCTGCGCCCGCGCCTGGAGGCCGCGGGCCTGCGGGTCGGCGTCGACGTGCACCTCGCCTTCTCCCCCGAGCGCATCGACCCCGGCAACCCGACGTGGGGCTTCCACAACACCCCGAAGGTCGTGGGCGGGGCGACGCCGGCGTGCACCGAGCGCGCCGCCGCCTTCTACGGCCGGCTCGTCGAGCAGGTCGTCGTCGCCAAGGGCCTGCGCGAGGCCGAGATGTCCAAGCTGCTGGAGAACACGTACCGGCACGTCAACATCGCGCTCGTCAACGAGATGGCGCGCTTCTGCGACGAGCTGGGCATCGACCTCTGGGACGTCATCCGGTGCGCGAGCACCAAGCCCTTCGGCTTCCAGGCGTTCCGCCCAGGCCCCGGCGTCGGCGGGCACTGCATCCCCATCGACCCCAACTACCTCTCGTACGCCGTCCGCTCGCGCCTGGGCTACGCGTTCCGGCTCGTCGAGCTGGCGCAGGAGGTCAACGACGCCATGCCGTCGTACGTCGTGCGCCGCGCCCAGGACCTGCTCAACGTCGACGGCAAGGCGGTCAACGGCGCGCGGGTGCTGCTGCTCGGCGTGACGTACAAGGCCGACATCGCCGACGAGCGCGAGTCCCCCGCCCAGCCCGTGGGCCGCCTGCTCGCCGGGCTCGGCGCGGACCTGCGCTTCCACGACCCGTACGTCCCGCGCTGGCGGGTCGCCGGGCGCGAGCTGCGGCGCGAGGACGACCTCGACGCGGCGGTGGCCGCCGCCGACCTCGTCGTGCTGCTGCAGGCGCACCGCGCGTACGACCTGCCGGCGCTCGCCCGCGGGGCGCGCCGGCTGCTCGACACGCGGGGCCGGGTCCCCGAGGAGGAGGGGGTGGTGCGGCTGTGAGCCCGCAGCGCGTCCCGCCGGCGCAGGTCGCGCGCGAGGCGGGCCTGCCGCGGCTGGGCGGGCGCCCTCCGCTCGGCCGCTACCTGGCCCAGGCGTGGGACCGGCGGCACTTCGCCTGGGAGCTCGCCCGGGCGCGGTTCCGCTCCTCCACCGAGCAGGACCGCCTCGGCATCGCCTGGGTCGTGATCCGCCCGCTCATCAACGCCGTGGTCTACGGCTTCGTCTTCGTGCTGCTGCTGCGCAGCGACACCCGCCCGGAGGGCTTCGTGCCCTTCCTCGTGGCGGGCGTCTTCATCTTCGCCTACTGGTCGGGCAGCCTCAGCGACGGCGCGAAGGCCATCAGCGGCAGCATGGGGCTGGTCCGCACGCTGCACTTCCCGCGCGTCCTGCTGCCCGTGGCGACGGTCATCGAGCAGGCGCTCGCGCTGGGGCCGATGGTCGTGGTGCTGGCGGTGACCTACGCCGCCTCGGGCGAGCCCCCGCGCCCGGAGTGGCTGCTGCTCGTGCCCGCGCTGCTGCTCATGACCGCGTTCAACCTCGGCGTCGCGCTCATCGCCGCCCGGCTGACGATCCACGTCCGCGACATCGCCCAGCTGCTGCCGTTCGTGTCGCGGCTGTTCTTCTACCTCAGCGGGATCTTCTACTCCGTCGAGCTCACGGTCGAGGACGGCCCGCTCAAGACGGTCATGCAGTCCAACCCCGTGCACATCTTCATCACGCTGGTGCGCGACGCGTTCTCCGACGCCGAGGCGACCCCGTCCTGGATGTGGCCGGCGGGCGCGGCGTGGGCGGTGGTGACGCTGCTCGTGGGGCTGGTCTTCTTCTGGCAGGCGGAGGAGCGCTACGCGCGTGAGTGACGTGAGCGAGGTGGGCGGCGTGAGCGGCGTGGGGGGCGTGAGCGGCACCGGCGCGGCCGGCACCACCGCGGTGGAGCCGGCGCCGGGGCCGACCCGCCCCACGGTGGTCGTCGACGACGTCCACGTCGAGTACCGCGTCTACGCCTCGGGCCGCAAGGTCAAGGACCAGGACGCGCGCCGGCGGCGGGGCGCGGGGGTGCGGCGCGCGCGCACGGTCCACGCGCTCAAGGGCGTGTCGTTCGTCGCCCGCGAGGGCGAGGCCATCGGGGTCGTCGGCCACAACGGCTCGGGCAAGTCGACCCTGCTGCGCACGATCGCCGGGCTGACGCTGCCGAGCCGCGGCGCGGTGTACGCCGAGGACAACCCGGCGCTGCTGGGCGTCAACGCGGCCCTCATCAACGACCTGTCCGGCGAGCGCAACGTCATGCTCGGCGGGCTCGCGCTGGGCCTCACCCCCGCGGAGGTGCGCGAGCGCTACGACGACATCGTCGCCTTCGCGGGCATCGGCGAGTTCATCGACCTGCCGATGCGCACCTACTCGGCGGGCATGAGCGCCCGCCTGCGCTTCGCCATCGCCGCGTCGGTCACCCACCGGGTGCTGCTCGTGGACGAGGCGCTGGCGGTCGGCGACGCGGAGTTCCAGCGCCGCTCGGAGGAGCGGATCAAGGAGCTGCGCGAGGCCGCCGGCACGGTGTTCCTCGTGAGCCACTCGATGAAGAGCATCCGCGACACGTGCGAGCGCGCGCTGTGGATCGACCACGGCGAGCTGCGGGCCGACGGCCCCGCGGTGCGCGTCGTGCGGGCGTACGAGCGCCACGTCAAGCGGCTCCGCGACGAGGGCCGGGCATGAGCGCGCTGCGCGTGCTCGTCGTCACCGTCGTGCACGACCCCGAGGACGCGCGCATCCGCCACCGGCAGCTGCGCAGCCTGCTCGCCGCGGGGCACGAGGTCACCTACGCCGCGCCCTTCGCCGCGTACGGGCGGGCCGTCCCGCAGGGCGTGCGGGGCGTCGACCTGCCCCGCGCGATGGGCCGCCGGCGCGACCGCGCCCTGCTCGCCGCCCGCCGGGTCCTGGCGCAGGAGGGGCCCGGGCACGACGTGGTGCTCCTGCACGACCCCGAGCTGCTCGCCGCGGCCGCCGCGGCGGCCCCCGCGCTGCGCGGGCGCGCGGTGGTGTGGGACGTCCACGAGGACACCGCGGCCGCGCTCGGGATGAAGCCGTGGCTGCCCGGGCCGCTGCGCCGGGCGCTGCCCGGTGCGGTGCGGGCCGCCGAGCGCCTCGCCGAGCGCGCGGTGCACCTGACCCTCGCCGAGGACGCGTACGCCGCCCGCTTCCGCCGCCCGCACCCCGTCGTCCCCAACAGCGTGCTCGTCGCCGAGGCCGAGCCCCCGCCGCCGGGGCGCGACCGCGTCGTCTACCTCGGCCGGCTCACCGGACCGCGCGGCGCGCTCGAGCTCGTCGAGCTCGGGCGCCGGTTGCGCGGCGACGTCGTCGTGGAGCTCGTGGGGCCCGCCGACGCCGACGTGCGCGGGGCGGTCGAGGCGGCCCACGCCGCCGGCGACGTGCGCTGGCACGGGTTCGTGCCGAACGAGGAGGCGCTGCGGCTCCTGCCCGGCGCGCTCGCGGGGCTCTCCCTGCTGCACGACGAGCCCAACTACGCCCACTCGCGCCCGACCAAGCTCATGGAGTACATGGCGAGCGGCGTCCCGGTCGTCACCACCCCGAACCCGGTGTCGGTGGAGCTCGTGGAGCGCTACCGCTGCGGGCTGGTCGTGCCCTTCGACGACCCCGCCGGGGCCGAGGCCGCCGTGCGCCGGCTGCGCGACGACGACGCGCTGCGGCTGGCCTGCGCGCGCGCCGGGCGCGAGGGCGCCCTCGCCGACCTCGACTGGCGCCGCGACGGGCGCCGCTTCGCCGCGCAGCTGGAGGCGTGGGCCGGGCGCTGAGCGCCGGCAGGGCCGGGGGCGCCGCGGCTTGCGGTTGACGCGACGTCAACGCCTACCGTCGCGGACGGGCCGGCACCCGCCGGCCCGTGCGGACGGAGGTGGCCGGTGGCCTGGTCCATCGCGGAGGTGGCGCGCACCTCGGGCGTGACGTCCCGGACCCTGCGGCACTACGACGCGCTGGGCCTGGTGCGCCCGGCGTACGTCAGCGCCGGCGGGGTCCGCTGGTACGAGCAGCAGCAGCTGCTGCGGCTCCAGCGGGTGCTGCTGCTGCGCGAGCTCGGGCTCGGGCTCGCCGCGGTCGCGCAGGTCCTCGCCGGCGAGCGCGACGAGGTGGAGGCGCTGCGCGCGCACGCGCAGCGCCTGCACCGCGAGGCGGACCGGCTGCGCCGCGTCGCCGAGACCGCCGACCGCACGGCGGAGCGACTGGGAGGAGGGGCGCCGGTGAGCGCCGAGGACGTGTTCGAGGGGTTCGCGGAGCGGGCCCGCTTCGAGGAGGAGCTCGTCGGGCGGCACGGCGAGGGGGTGCGCGAGCACTTCCGCGACGCCGAGCGGCGCACCGAGGGCTGGACGGCGCAGGACTACGCGCGCCTGCAGCGGGAGTGGCAGGAGCTCGACGCCCGCTTCGCCGCGCTGCTGGCGCGCGGGGTGGCGCCGGACGCGCCCGAGGCGCAGGCGCTCGTCGCCGAGCACCACCGGGCCGTCGCGCGGTCCTGGACCCCGGACCGCGAGGGCTACACCGGCCTCGGGCGCACGTACGTCGAGGACCCGCGGTTCCGGGAGCGGTACGACGCCGTCGCGCCCGGCCTCGCGGAGTACCTGCGCGACGCCATGGCCGTGCACGCCGAGCGCGCGCTGGCGTGAGCCGTCAGCCGCGCTGGGGGGGCAGGTCGCCCTCCAGCGCGGCCATGACGAGCTCGTCGTGCCAGCGGCCCTCCCAGCGCAGCGCGTCGCGCAGGCGCCCCTCGAGGACGAAGCCGCACCGCTCGTACGACCGGCGGGCGCGCTCGTTGAAGGCGTAGACGCTCAGCGACACCCGGTGCAGGCCGACGTCGCGCAGCGCGTGCTCGACGACGAGGCGGGTGGCCTCGGTCCCGTACCCCTGCCCGACGTGGGCGCCGGAGAGCCAGATCCGGAAGTTGCACGAGGCGTCCTCCGGCGAGAGCTCGTTGAGCACCGCCTCGCCCAGGAACACGTTGTCCGAGCGTCGGAGCACCGCCCAGTCGGCCCGGTCGGCGTGCTCGCGCCGGCTGCGCAGCCACGCCCGCAGCGCCGCGCGCTCGACGGGGGCGCGGCTGCCGGTGAGCCGCTGGAGCTCCGGGTCGTCCAGCGCGGCGGCGTAGTCGTCGAGGACCGCCTCGGTCAGCTGGACGAGGCGCACCCGCGGGCCCTCGAGGACGGCCTGCGCGGCGAAGGGGGCCTCGAGCACGTCAGGTCCGCGGCACGCGCAGCAGGCTCGTGCCCTTCTCGTGCCCGAGGTGCTCCACGCTCAGCTCGGGGTGCTCGCGCGCCCAGTCGTCGACGAGCTCGCGCTCCTCGGGGCGCCCCGCGTCGTCGAGCAGCACGACCGCGCCCGGGACGAGGCGGTCGCGCAGCAGGGGCAGCGCGGGGTAGCGCGAGCGCGGGTGCATGCTGCCGATCGGGCCGTCGACGAGCACGACGCCGAGGCCGGAGACGCCCTCGAGGGCGCGCACGGCGTACCAGGGCTGGGTGCCGCCCGCGACCTCGAGGTCCTCGATGGGGGCGTGGCGCACCTCGGCGCGGGCCGCGAGGCCGTGCCGCTCCAGCGCGGCGCGGGTGCGCTCGAGGAAGCGCTCGTCGTGGTCCAGCGCGAGGACCCGCCCCTCGCCGCCGCGCACCTCGAGGGCGTACGCCGCCCACAGGGTCGACGTGCCGCTGCCGAGCTCGAGCACGTCCGTGCCCGGCGGCGCGGCGAGCACCTCCGAGACGTACGTCAGCAGCAGGTCGGGCGAGGCCGCCCAGCCGCGGGTCGCGGGCAGGGCCGAGCGCGGGGACACCAGGCAGAGCAGGTTGAGCAGGGCCTCGGTCTGCGCGAAGGACGTGGCGGCCTCGGCGCGGACCCGGTCGCCGAGGCGCTCCTCGACCTCGCGCAGCGACCGGCGCAGGTCGGTGAGCCGCTTGGCGGCCTGCTTGGCCTGCCGGTCCTCGCGGCGCTCGCCGCGCACGCCCTCGCGCTCCGCGGCGCGCTCGAGGCGCGCGCCGACCCGCTCGAGGCGCTGCGCCCGCGCGTCGAGGCCGCGCAGGGCGGCGAGCACCCGGTCCTGCGCCGCGCCGGCGTCCTCGCGGCGCGCCCGCGCGACCTCGCGCTGCAGGCGCCGCACGCGGGTCTCGGCGCGCCGCCCGGCCCACACGCCGGCCCCGGCCAGGGCGCCGACGACGCCGAGCGGGAGGGCGGCCCCGCGCCCGGCCGGCACCCGGCGCCCCAGCGCCTCGGCGGCGAGCACGAGCGCCCCGCCGGCGGCGGCGTGGCGCGCCGCCGCGAGCAGGTCGCCGCCGCTCGGGCCCTTCGGTGGACGCTCGCTCATCGCCGGAGTGCTCCTCGCGCTCGGGCCCGTCCGTGGGCGGGGAGCCCGGCGCGCACCGGCCGGGCGAGGGCGCGCGGGCTGGTGAGGAACCCCAGCCCCCACGCGCCGTGCATGGTGGCGTAGACGAGCGGCAGGCGCACGGCGGCGGCCGGCTCGAGCCCGCGCGCGGTGGCCGCGCTGCCGGCGAGCACCCCGGCGGCGTACCCGGCCGGGGCGAGCCAGCCGGCGCGCAGCCCGAGCGCGCCGAGCACCGCGCCGCCCGCGACCGCCACGACGGCGGCGGGCGGGGCGAGGTAGCGCGCGCTCGCGGTCTCCGGCGAGCGGCGCACGATGACGCGGCGCCAGCGCCCGTAGTGGAAGTACTGGCGGGCCAGGGCGCCGGCGCTGGACCGGGGGCGGTACGCCACCTGCAGCGCCGGCACGAACCACACGGTCCCGCCGGTCGAGCGGATCCGGTGGTTGAGCTCCCAGTCCTGCGCGCGCGAGAAGGCCTCGTCGAAGCCGCCGACCCGCTCGAGCGCCGAGCGCCGGAAGACCCCGAGGTAGACCGAGTCGGCCGGCCCCTCCGCACCGCCGGTGTGGTACGGCGCGCTGCCCACCCCGATGCGCGAGGTCATGGCCCGGGCGACGGCGCGCTCGAAGGGCGTGGTGCCCTCGGCGGCCATGACGCCGCCCACGTTGTCGGCGCCGGTGCGCTCGAGCGCCTCCACGGCCGTGGACACGTACGACCGGGGCAGCATCGCGTGCCCGTCGACCCGGACGAGCACGTCGTGGCGGGCCGCCGCGATCGCCGCGTTGAGCCCCGCGGGGGTCGCCCCGCGCGGGTCGGGGTTGTCGACGACGCGCACCCGCGGGTCGGCGGCCGCCAGGGCGTCGGCGATGGCGCGGGTGCCGTCGGTGCTGGGCCCGACGGCGACGACGACCTCGACCGGTCCGGGGTGGTCCTGGTCGAGGGCGCACCGCACGGCGTCCGCGAGGTGGCGGGCCTCGTCCAGCACCGTCATGACGACGGACACGGGCGGTGCGGCGGCGGGGGCGTCGGTCATGGCGCTGGGCAGGCTAGCCGCTGCGGGCCGCCGCCCCCGGGACCCCCGCCCCCCGGTAGCGTGCCGCGCTGTGGAGATCCGTGAGCTGGCCGTCCCCGACGCCTACGAGCTGACCCCCCGGCAGTTCCCCGACGACCGGGGCACCTTCCTCGAGTGGTACCGCCACGAGGCGCTCACCGAGGCCGTCGGGCACCCGCTCGACCTGCGCCAGGCGAACTGCTCGGTCTCCCGGCGCGGCACCGTGCGGGGCATCCACTTCGCCGACGTCCCGCCCAGCCAGGCCAAGTACGTCACCTGCATCAGCGGCGCGGTCCTCGACGTCGTCGTCGACATCCGCACCGGGTCGCCGACCTTCGGCACGTACGACGCCGTCCGCCTCGACGACGTGGACCGCCGCGCGGTCTACCTGTCCGAGGGGCTCGGGCACGCCTTCGTGGCGCTCACCGACGACGCGGCCGTCGTCTACCTGTGCTCCACGACGTACTCCCCGGGGCGCGAGCACGGCACGACGCCGACCGACCCGGACCTCGGCATCGACTGGCAGGCGCTCTCCGGCGCCGACCCGCTGCTCTCCCCCAAGGACGAGGCCGCCCCCACGCTGGCCGCGGCCGCCGAGCAGGGCCTGCTGCCGTCGTACGAGGAGTGCCGGGCGTTCTACGCGTCGCTGCGGGGCTGAGGCCCGCGCCGGCGCACCGGCTGGCGCAGGACCGTGCGCAGCCGCTCGGGCGCCGCGCGGCGCGGGTCGCCGAGGTAGACCTCGTGGTGCTTGCCGGTCATCTCGAGGCCGTGCTCGGGGATCCAGCGCCCGTGCAGGTCCGCGAGCACCGGCCCCTCGTCGTCGTACGGCCCGACGTGCAGCGTCTGCGCGCACAGCCCCTCCTCGAGCAGCTCGACGCGCACGAGGTCGAGGGGCAGCGCGGGCCTCCGGGCGGCGACCCGCCCGCGCGCCGCGTCGACGTGCTCGGGGCCGAGCCAGTCCGGCACGAGGAGCAGCAGCGTCCACTCCCAGGAGCCCTTGTCGCGCCGCGTCGTGAAGGCGGCCATGTCCTGCGCCCACCACAGGCCCTCGAGCGGCGGCACGACGTGGTCGCGGCCGAGGTCCCGCCCGACGGCCTTGAGCGCGTACGCGAGGGGGTAGAGCACCCCGAGCGCGCGGGCGTACTCGCCCCCGCCGTCGGGGTCGGGCGCGCCGCGGCCGTCGACCGCGAGGTAGCGCTGGGGCGGGACCTCGAGCAGGCGCACCGCGCCGCGCCGCGCCCGGTAGTGGTCCAGGCTCCTGCGCAGGTCGACCGGCACGGTCCCCGATCGTGGTGGACCGGGCCGGCCGGGTCAACGCCCGGCGGGCGCCCGGCGGGCGCCCGGTAGCCTCCCGCCCATGCGAGGGATCATCCTGGCCGGCGGGTCCGGCACGCGCCTGCACCCCATCACGCGCGCCGTGAGCAAGCAGCTCATGCCCGTCTACGACAAGCCGATGATCTACTACCCGCTCTCCACGCTCATGATGGCCGGCGTCCGCGAGGTCCTCGTCATCACGACCCCGCAGGACCAGGAGCAGTTCCGCCGCCTGCTCGGCGACGGCTCCGACCTGGGGATGGAGATCTCGTACGCCGTGCAGCCGGCGCCGGAGGGGCTGGCGCAGGCGTTCCTCATCGGCGCGGACTTCGTCGGCGACGAGCCGGTCGCGCTCGTCCTCGGCGACAACATCTTCCACGGCACCGGCCTGGGCACCTCGCTCAAGGCCAACGCCGGCACGGTCGGCGGGCACGTGTTCGCGTACCACGTGGCCGACCCGACGGCGTACGGCGTCGTCGAGTTCGGCGAGGACGGGCGCGTCATCTCCATCGAGGAGAAGCCGCAGCGCCCCAAGAGCTCGTACGCCGTCCCGGGCCTCTACTTCTACGGCCCCGACGTCGTCGACGTGGCCCGCGGCGTGCGCCCCAGCCCCCGCGGCGAGCTCGAGATCACCGCCGTCAACGACGAGTACCTGCGCCGCGGCGAGCTCACCGTCACCGTGCTCGAGCGCGGCACCGCCTGGCTCGACACCGGCACCTTCGAGTCGATGATGCAGGCCGCCGAGTTCGTCCGGGTCATCGAGGCCCGGCAGGGCTACAAGATCGGGTGCATCGAGGAAATCGCCTGGCGCGAGGGCTTCATCGACGACGCCCAGCTCCAGCGGCTCGCCGAGCCGCTGCGCAAGAGCGGCTACGGCGACTACCTGCTCGGGCTGCTCACCGACCGGCGCTGAGCGGCCCGCGGCTTGGCGGCGTACATCCGCGCGTCCGCCGCGTGCAGCAGCGCGTCGAAGTCGCGGCCCTCGTGCGGGGAGGCGCTCACCCCGACGCTCACCGGCACGACGACCGGCCCGCGCGAGGTGAGCACCGGCTCGGCGAGGGCGGCCTGCAGCTCCCGCGCCACCCGCTGCCCCTCGGCCAGCGCGCCGTCGCGGTCGAGCCCGCCGAGCACGACGAGGAACTCGTCGCCGCCGAGCCGGGCGACGACGTCGCGGCGGCGCAGGCGCCCGCGCAGCCGGGTCGCGACCTCGCGCAGCAGCTCGTCGCCGGCCTGGTGCCCGAGCGCGTCGTTGACGCCCTTGAAGCCGTCGAGGTCGAGGTAGAGCACGGCCACGCCCGTCCCGGTCGCGTCGGCCTGCGCGAGCGCCGGGCCGAGCAGGTCCTGCGCGCGGCGGCGGTTGAGCAGCCCGGTCAGCGGGTCGGTGTACGCCAGCTCCTCGACCTGGGCGGCGTACGCCCGGGCGCGCTCGCGCTCCTCGCGCAGCGCGGCCTCGGCCTCCACGCGGGCGGTGACGTCGTTCTGCACCCCGATGTACTGCACGAGGCGCCCGTCGTCGTCGAAGACCGGCGCGAGGTGGATCTCGTTCCACCACGGCGCGCGGCCCGGCCCGCGGTGGTTGAGCACCGTCTCCCGGCACTCGCGGCCCTCGGCGACGGCGTCGCGGATGCGCGCCACCGCGGCGGCGTCGGTGCCCTCGCCCTGCAGGAACCGGCAGTTGCGCCCGAGCACCTCCTCCGCGCGCAGCCCGCTGAGCCGCTCGAAGGCGGCGTTGACGTACACGAGCGGGTGGTCGGGGCGGGTCACGTCGGCGATGGTGACGCCGTTGACGGTGGCGGCCAGGGCCCGGCGCAGGGTGCGCTCGCGGTCCTCCGCGGCCGGGGCGGCCGCCGCGGCCGCGGCAGGCCCGGTGGCCGCGGCCGTGCCCGGCACCCCCTGCTGCCCGGTGCCCGGGACCTGCGCGACGACCCGCGACATGAGGGACTGCGCCGCGGCGACGACCGTGTCGCGGTCGTACGTCAGCGCGAACTCGAACGTCCGCTCCATGTCGGGCACGTCGTCGCCGAGGTCCCGCGCCAGCAGGGCCGCGGCGAAGTGGGGTGCGAGCACGACGACGTCCCACTCGCCCCGCACGGCGTCGGTGGGGTGCAGGGCGGCGCCCCGCACGCCCGCGACCGGCTCCAGCGGCAGGTCCTCGCCGAGCGCCCCGACGAACGCCGTCCGCTCGACGAGCTCGCGGTACCGGTGCGCGGTCGGCGCCGTGAAGTGCCGCGCCTCCTGGAAGGTGGCGACGACGACGGCGGTCGAGCCCTGGCGCACCGCCTCGCGCTCGAGGTGCTTGCTCACCTCGATGAGCAGCGGCTTGGCCGAGCGGCGCAGGACCGTGCCCTCGGGCAGGCACGCGAACGGCGACACGTCCGCGCCGCGGGCGGGCGGCACCGCGGGCAGCGCCAGGCGCCCGACCGGCAGGCCCGGCACGGTGCTCGCGCTCGGGCGGCCGAACATCCAGCCCTGCCCCAGCGAGGCCCCGAGGGCGCGGGCGACGGCGAGGTGCCCCTCGTCCTCGATGCCCTCGGCGAGCACGAGCGCGCCGCCGGCCTCCGCGTACGCGTTGACCGCGTTCATGATCTGCGCGACGGCGGGGCCGGGGCGCTGCTGCACCAGGCGCAGGTCGAGCTTGACGACCTCGGGGCGCAGCAGGGGCATGAAGGCCAGCGACAGGTCGTCGGCGCCGACGTCGTCGAGCGCGACCTTCCAGCCGCTCTCGCGCAGCCGCTCGACGGTGGCGAGCAGCTCGGCGGGACGGGTCGCCAGCGCCCGCTCGGTGATCTCCAGGACCACCTGCAGGCGCCCGGGAGCGGTGTCCGCGATGGCCAGCAGCTCGTCGAGCGGCGCCGCGTCGAGCACCTCGGGCTCGACGTTGACGAACAGCGAGAGCGGCGCGGTCACCCCGGCGCCGAGCGCCGTCGTGAGCGCCGTGCGCCGGCAGAGCTCGTCGAGCTCGGCCAGGCGACCCGCCCGGCGCGCGGCCGCGAAGAGCAGGTCCGGCCGGGCCAGCGGGCCCTCGGGGCCGCGCGCCAGCGCCTCGTACGCCACGACCTCGCCCGTGGCGAGGTCGACGATCGGCTGGAAGACCGTGCGCACCCGCGCCCGCCCCAGCACGTCGTCCAGCAGCGCGTCCTGCGACGCGTCCCCGTGCAGCATCAGACCCACCCGTCGGCTCTCCCGCCGCCCGGTCCCCGTGGTCTGGAGGTGGCGGCCCGCCCTCCCTGTCGGCAGCCGCGCCCCCGGCCTGAGCGGTCGCGCCGGGTAGCGTCCCGGGCCGTGAGCGACCCCCTCGTCGACCGCCTGCGGGCCGCGGGCTGCGTGTTCGCCGAGGAGGAGGCGGCGCTGCTGCGCGGGGCGGCGGGCGGGGCGGCGGAGCTGGAGCGGCTGGCGGCCCGCCGCGAGACCGGCGAGCCGCTGGAGCACGTGGTCGGCTGGGCCCGCTTCCTCGGGCTGCGGGTCGCCGTCGGGCCGGGCGTGTTCGTCCCCCGGCCGCGGACCGAGCTGCTGGGCGCTCGCGCGCTGCACCTCGTCCGGGACCTCGCCCCCGGCGCGGTCGTCGTGGAGCTGTGCTGCGGCGCCGGCGCGCTCGCCCTCGCGGTGGCGCTGGCCGCGCCGCACCTCGAGGTCCACGCCGCGGACGTCGACCCGGGTGCGCTCGCGTGGGCCCGGCGCAACCTCGAGCCGGTCGGCGCCGCGGTGCACGAGGGCGACCTCTGGCGGGCCCTGCCCGGGCGGCTGCGGGGGCGGGTCGACCTGCTGCTGGCCGACGCCCCGTACGTCCCGACGGACGAGGTCCGCCTCATGCCCGCCGAGGCCCGCCTCCACGAGCCGCGCGTCGCCCTCGACGGGGGCGGCGACGGCCTCGACGTGCACCGCCGGCTCCTCGCCGGGGCCCCCGCCTGGCTCGCCCCCGGCGCCCGGCTGCTGCTCGAGACGGGCGCCTCGCAGGCCGACGCCGACCTCGCCCTCGCCCGTGCCGCGGGCCTGGCCGCCCGGGTGCTGCGCGACGAGGACCTCGACGCCACCTGCCTCGAGGCCACCGCCCCCTGACCCGCCCGCGACCATGCAGGACCCCGCCCGCGACCATGCAGCTCCCCGGCCGCGATCATGCAGCTCCCCGGCCGCGATCATGCAGCTCCCCCGCCGCGATCATGCAGCTCCCCGGCTGCGATCATGCAGGACCCCGGCCGCGACCATGCGCGAAGCCCGTCGCGCAGCGCGCCGACGCCCCTACGCTGCAGCAGTGAGCACGCTGCAGGTGGAGCCGCCGCCGGTCCGCGACCCGGACACCTGGGGCCGCGGGTGGACGTGCGCCCGCCGGGGGCTCCTCGTCGCCGTCCTCGCGATGCTCGCCGTCGCGGTGCTGACGGGTGACCGTCGCGGCAGCTACGCGGACCTGCACGACGCCCTGCGCGCGGGCGAGGTGGACCGGGTCGTCGTCACGGACGGCCTGGCTCCGGGTGGGCAGGGCTACGCCCTGCAGGAGGTGCTCTGGCGGGACGGGCTGGTCCAGCGCCGCGCCGAGGTCTGGCAGGTCCAGGGCGACGAGCGGCCCGAGGCGGACGGCCTGCCCGTCGCCGAGCGCGAGGCGGGCCTGGACCTGCTGGCGGCGTACCCGGGGCTCGTCGTGGACCGGGCCCCGGCCTCCGTGGCCTCGACCACGGAGATCCTCGGCTGGCGCCAGACGGGCTGTGCGGCGGGCTCTGGGCTCGCCCTCGTGCTGGCCGCGTTCATGGTCCTGCTGCTCGGCCCGACGCCCTGGCGCGCGACGCGCTGGGGGTGGTTCTGGCTCTTCTGGACCCCGCCCGGCCTGCTCGCCTTCCTCCTGCTCGGCGGCCCGGGCGCCCTGCCGGCGCCCCGCCCCGGCGCCTGGCGGATGCACGGCGGCTGGGCGTTCCTGCTGGCCCTGGTGGTCGGCGGCACCATCGGCGGGTCCTAGCGCCGGCCGCGCATGATCGGCGCCGGGGAGGCGCATGATCGGCGCCGGGGAGGCGCATGATCGGCGCCGGGGAGGCGCATGATCACGGCCGGGGAGGGGTCAGCCGGGGCCGGGTCGGTCGAAGGCGCGCTCGAGGCGCCGGGCGAGGCGCCGCACGGGGGCGGGCGCGCGGGGGCCGCGGGGCACCGGGCGCAGCAGGCCGTCGAGCAGGGCGACGTCGGGGGCGGGGGCGCCCTCCCCCACCACGACGACGAGGTCGGTGCCGTAGGTCCGCCGCCGCTCGGCGAGCGCGTCGGCGAGGGCCGGGCCGCCCGCCGGCACCTGCTCGGCCACGAGCCCGGCGCGGCGCACCGGGACGAACGCGCGCCCGTCGACGAGCAGCACCGGGACGAAGCCACCGAGCACGCGCCGAGCCTCCTGCACCCGCTCCACGACCTCGGCCACCCGGTCGGCCGTCGCGCCGCGCACGAGCACGAGGACGACCCGCTCCCCGTCGTCGGAGGCGCCGCGCAGGCCGGGCGCAGGGTCGCCGGCGAGGGGCGCGACCACCTTGTCGATGAGCGCGCCCGCGACCGCGCGGCTGCGGGTGCCGGGGGCGAGCAGCCGGTCCGCCGCGGCGCGCACCGCGCCGCTCACGCGCCGGCCCCGAGGAGCTCGGCGGGTGCGGCGCCGGCGACGAGCGCCTCGACGGCCCGTACGGCGTCCTGGGCCCCGTTGCCGGGCCAGACCTCCCGGCACCGCCGCGCGATCCCGTCCCGGGTGGCCGGGTCGGTGAGCACCGGCAGCAGCGCCTCCACGTCGGCGACGGTGGCCCGCTCGAGGTGCAGGCCGCACCCGGCGTCCGCGGCCCAGCGGGCCCGGGCCGTCTGGTCGTCCATCTGCCGCTCGGCGCCGAGGAAGGCGGTCGGCAGGGCGAAGGCGACCGACTCGTGGAAGGAGTTGTAGCCCCCGGAGCCGACGGACCAGTCGAAGGCGCGGGTCGTGCGGCTCAGCGGGTACGCCGACACGCTGCGCACCTCGCTGCCGAGGTCGCGGCTGCCCGCGCTGATGACGGGCCGGGTCACGCACACCTGCAGGTCGCGCACCTGCAGGGCGGCCTGGACGACGGCGCCGAGGACCGTACGGGGGTCGGAGAGGTTGCCGGCGCCGAGGGTGACCAGCGCGGCGGGGCGCGCGGGGTCGAGCCCCAGCTCGCGGCAAGCGCTCTCCCGATCGAGCAGGTCGGCCTCGTCGAGCAGGGTGACCGGGCGGACCCGTACGGCGTCGCCCCTGCCGACGGTGGCGCCGCGGTCGACCTCGGCCGCGACCTCGCCGGGCTCCACGACGAGGTCGAAGACGTGGCTGCGCGCGAGCTGCGCGGCGCCGAGGCCGGGGCGCCACATGCCGCGGCGCGACCACACGTAGCGCACGCCCGGCACGTCGTCGCGGCTGGCGAGCAGGGGCAGGTAGGGGTACGTGCCGTCGTAGACGACCGCCGCGGGGCGGACCTCGCGCAGCACCTGCGCCCAGCGACGGGCGAAGAGGCGGTTCCAGCGCCGGGTGCCGATGCCGAGGTCGCCGGAGGAGGGGACGTACTGCCACGGCACGGCGTCGGGCACCGCCACCGCGACCGCCTGCGAGAGCGACGCCACGAGCGGCTCGACGTCGTCCGACGCGCGCCGGGCCATGGCGAGCAGGCGCGTCAGGTGGCCCATCCCCGCGCCGTTGGAGCTGGTGAAGAGCACCCGCGGGCGGGCCGCGACCGCACCGGGCAGCCGCCCGGCGGCGGCACCGAGCCCCCCGGCCTCGAGCCAGCGGGCGGCGCCGTGCCGGGACGTCGCGGCGGACCGTGCGCGCGCCGAGGCCGCGGGCAGGTCGAGCGCGAGCAGCCGCTCGCGCAGCCGGGCGACCGGCACCGGCTCGCCGTCGCCCTCGTGGACGACGCGCAGCGGGTCGCCGGGCCCGGCGAGGCGCAGCAGCGGCGCCCCCGAGGCCAGCGCCCGGGCCCGGGCGAGCCCGGGTCCCGGCTCCCGGCCCGGCTCCCCAGCCCTGCCGCCGAGCTCAACGACGACGTCGACGCCGGTGAGCGCCGCGGCGCCGGTGGCCGCGTCGAGCGCGCGCACCGGCCAGGCCGCCGGCGCCCGCAGCGGCGCGGTCGAGCCGGGCGGCACCAGCAGGACGACGGGCAGCCCGGCGAGCGCCGCGACGACGCCGGAGGCGCGGAGGGCGCGCGCGGTGCCCAGCGCGCCGCCCGGCGGCAGCAGGAGGCCGGTGACCGGCGCCCGCGCGTCACCGGTGGCCGGGCGCCCCACGGCCCAGGACGGTGCGTGCACCACGACCGGCAGGGCAGCCGCGTCGACGACCCGCTCGGCCGCCACGCCCGCGGGCAGCGCCCCGTCGGCCGGCACCCCGTCGACGAGCGCGACCCGGGCCGCGACCGGCGGCGCGGGCACGTCGGCGAGCCCCGCCTCGACGGCCCGGCGCAGGGCCGGCGGCAGCGGCGCGGGGGCGACGAGCGCCACCCGCAGCCCGGCCGCACCCAGCACCGCGAGCTCCTCGGCGGCGCGCTCGGCGGCGGCCGGCGCGGCGCCGGGGACGCGGACGACGTCGTACGCGGGGCCGTCGCTCATGCCCGCGAGTCTAGGGACGGCCCCCCGACCGGTCCCCCTGCCCTCCGGCGCGCCGCCCCGTCACCCCGTTGCCGAGACCTAACTCGAGCGTGACGAACCGGCAACACACCGTCGAGAGCGTGCGGGGGCCGCCCAGGAGGGCGGCACGGAGCGACGGAGTGGAGCGACATGGCGGTCACCAGGCGCCAGTTCCTGCAGCGGGTCGGCGTCGCCGGCGGGGCAGGGGTCATGTACGGGACGATGGGCGCGCTCGGCTTCGCGCCCGCCGGGGCGGCGGCGGCCACCCCCGCGTTCACCCCGCCGAAGGCCTCGGACTTCACCCTCACCGGGCGCAGCCGCAAGAAGGTCGTCGTCCTCGGCGCGGGCATCGCCGGTCTGACCACGGCGTACGAGCTCGGCAAGGCCGGCTACGACATCACGGTCCTCGAGGCCCGCCACCGCCCGGGCGGGCGCAACTGGACGGTGCGCGGCGGCACGAAGGAGACCGAGCTCGACGGGCGCACGCAGCGCTCGACGTTCGCCGAGGGCCAGTACATGAACGCCGGCCCGGCCCGGCTGCCCCAGCACCACGTGACGATGGACTACTGCCGCGAGCTCGGCGTGCCGCTCGAGGTGTTCACGAACAGCAACGCGCAGGCCTGGATCTACGACTCGGTGAGCGGCACCAAGGTCCGCTGGCGCGAGGCGAAGGCCGACACCTACGGCTACGTCTCGGAGCTGCTCGCCAAGGCCACCGACAAGGGCGCGCTGGACGCCGAGCTCACCGGGGAGGACCAGGAGCGGCTCATCGCCTTCCTGCGCTCCTTCGGCGCGATCGGCGACGCCGCGAGCGGCTACGCGTACACCGGCTCCGGGCGCCGCGGCTACACCACCGACCCCGGGGCCGGCCTGCAGGACGGCGAGTACGCCGCCCCGCCGAGCGTCGCCGACGTCCTCGCCCGCGGCGCCGGCCGCTACTTCTCGTTCGAGATGGGCTGGGACCAGGCGATGCTCATGTTCCAGCCGGTGGGCGGCATGGACCGCATCGCCTACGCCTTCGAGGCGGCGGTCGAGGCGAGGAGCACCATCCGGTACGGCGCCGAGGTGCAGTCGGTCATGAACACGCAGGACGGCGTCGAGGTGACGTACGTCGACGGGGCCACGACCCGCACGGTCACCGCCGACTTCTGCGTCTGCGCGGTGCCCCCGCACATCGCGGCCCGCTTCCGCACCAACCTCCCCCCCGGCGTGCAGGAGTCCCTGGCTTACGCGGTGCCCGCCAGCACCGGCAAGATCGGCCTGCAGTACGGCCGCCGCTGGTGGGAGGAGGACGAGGACCTCTACGGCGGCATCACGAACACCGACCTCGACGTGTCGACGATCTGGTACCCGTCGTACGGCTACAACGGCCGACGCGGCACCGTCGTCGGCTACTACAACTTCGGCGCGAACGCCGACGCGTACGCCGCTCTGCCGCACCGCGGCCGGCTCCAGAAAGCCCTTGCCCAGGGGCGCAAGGTCCACGGCCCCGTGTACGGCAAGGACATCGAGTCGACCTTCTCCGTCGCCTGGTCGAAGATCAGGTACTCCGAGGGCGGCTGGGTCGGCTGGCCCGACCAGACCGGCCGCGAGTACCGGCGCCTGCTGCGCCCCTCCGGCAACGTCTACTTCGCCGGCGACCACCTCAGCCACTACATCGCCTGGCAGGCAGGGGCCATCCTGTCCGCCCGCGACGTCGTCACCCACCTGCACACCCGCGTGATGGGAGCCCCCGCGTGATCCGCCCGAGCCGCCGCACCGCCCGCACCGCCCTCGTCGGCCTGGCCACCCTCGGCCTCGTCGGCGGGGTCGCCTTCCAGGTCGGCGCGGAGTCCGCCACCGAGCCGCCCCGCCCGGGCGAGGTGCGCCCGTACCTCACCGCCGGCGCGACGAACCCGCTCATCGCCAACGGCGTGGCGATCGGCCGCGACGTCGAGCTCTACAAGACCAGCGGGCTCGGCCCCGCGGCCCTCAACACCGCCGCGACCCCCGGCACGCCGAAGGCGTACGTCGACCCGGCGATGTTCCCCGGCGGCAAGCTGCACGGCGGGGTCACCATCACCGAGGCGCAGGGGCTCAACGTCCTCGCCCGCATCGGGGAGAACCTCGCCGCGGCGGGGCTGACCTACTCCGACGTGCACACGATGCGGGTCTTCCTCGCGAACCCGCCGGGCAAGGCGACGGCCGACTTCGACGGCTGGAACCGGGCCTACCGGCAGTACTTCGCCAACGTCGACCTCGGCACGGGCCAGACGGTCCCGGTCGTCATGGGCACCCGCCCGGCCGCGCCGCCGCTCGTCGCCAACGCCGCGCGCCCGTCGCGCTTCGCCCTCGAGATCGCGACCCTGCCGGTGGCCGGCTGGCTCGTCGAGGTCGAGGTCGACGCGCACTACTGAGCCGTACGGCGCCTCAGGCCGGCGCGCCCGCCACCGCGGCGGGCGCGCCGGCCGCGGCGCGTCCCGCCCACCGCGGCCCGGGCCGCCCGAGCAGCCAGCCCTGGGCCTGGTCGACCCCGAGCGCGGCGAGCGCCCGCAGGTCCGCGTCCTCCTCGACGCCCTCGGCGCAGACGACCATCCCCAGCTCGTGCGCGCACGTGACGAGCGCGCCGAGCAGCGCGCGGCGCGCCGCGTCGGCGTGCACGCCCGCGACGAGGGCGCGGTCGACCTTGACCACGTCGGGGCGCAGGTCGACGAGGCGCCGCAGGTCCGCGGCGCCCGACCCCACGTCGTCGAGGGCGACGAGCGCCCCGCGCCGGCGCAGGTCGGCGAGCACGGGGCCGAGGGCGGCGTGGTCGCCGAGCCGCCCGGCCTCGGTGAGCTCCACGACCACGCCGGCGAGCTCGGCCGGCAGCGCCTGCAGCACGACCGGCTCGGCGAGGGCGTGCACGCTGACGTTGACGTGCAGCAGGGTCCCGGCGGGGCGCCCGGGCAGCGCCAGGGCGGCGGCGAGCGCCGAGGCCTCCAGCACCGGGCCGGTGCCCTGCTCCTGGGCACGGGCGAAGACGGCGGCCACGTCGGGCTCGCCGGGGAAGCGCGCCAGCGCCTCGTGCGCCACGACCGCCCCGGTGCGCAGGTCCACCAGCGGCTGCACGACGACGGCGGTGGCGACGGTGCGGGCGCCCGGCTGGGCCCCCCAGACGCGCACCTGGTCGCGGCCGCCGCGCTTGGCGGCGTAGAGCGCCTCGTCGGCGCGCCCGAGGGCGTCGCCGGGCTCCTCGGCCCCGTCCCAGACCACGACGCCGGCCGAGAAGGACTGCCCGTCGGGGGTCAGCGCCCGCGCGCGGTCGAGGACCCGGCGGGCCGCCTCGCCGTCGCGGCCGGGCAGCAGGACGGCGAACTCCTCGCCGCCGTAGCGGGCGAGCAGGTCGTCCGGGCCGAGCACCTCCTGCCAGGCGGCGGCGGCCTCCTTGAGCAGCCGGTCGCCGGCGCGGTGCCCGTGGCGGTCGTTGTACGCCTTGAACCGGTCGAGGTCGAGCAGCGCGACCGCCAGCGGCTGCCCCGCGGCGCGGGCCCGGGCGCACGCGCGGGAGATCTCCAGGTCGAGCGTGCGCCGGTTCGCGACGCCGGTGAGCCCGTCGACCGCGGCGAGGGCGGCCAGCTGCACCGCCTGCGCGCGCACCCGCTCCAGCAGCCCGGCCATCCGGGTCAGGACCAGCGCCGAGAGCACCAGCGAGCCGACCGACGTGATGACGACCTCCGGGGCCTGGCCCAGGCCCGCCTGCACCAGGGCGGTGACGGGGGCGAGCGCGCAGGCGAGGGCGAGCGCGAGCAGGCGCCGGCGGGTGAGGACCTCCTCCCGCTCGGGGGCGGGCTCGGAGAGGGTGCGCATGGACGGGTCGGCGGCGGCCGCGGCGAAGAGGACGTACCCGAGCAGCCAGGAGGCGTCGACCCACGGCGGGGTCGTCGAGCCGCCGTTGACGTAGACCACGACGTTGTACGCCGCGTCCGCGACGAGGCTCGCGGTGAACGACCCCGCGAGCAGCCGGAAGGCGGGGGTCGACGCGCCCGGCGTGCTCGCCAGCCGCACGAGCATCGCGAGCACCAGCAGGTCCCCCAGCGGGTACGCCGACGCGACGAGCTTGCCGAGCAGCGCCAGCTCGTCGTCGACGGCGAGCGGCAGCAGGACGAAGACGCCCGCGAGGACGCCGACGCCGGTCGCGACGACCGACGCGTCGAGCAGCGCAGCGCGGTCGCGGCCCGGCCGGCGGCCGCGCACCAGCCAGTACATGCCGAGCGCGAGCGCGACGTACCCGGGGAGGAAGACGGCGTCCGCCAGGGACGGGAACGGCTCGCGCCCCCCCACGAAGACGAGGTAGGTCCAGGCCGAGTCGCCGAGGAACCACAGGCCCATGCCGGCCAGCAGCGCCCACCAGATCCGCGAGCGGGCGGGGCGGTTGCGCAGCACCCCCACCGCCGCCACCGCCATCGCCCAGGCGACGACGACGAGGTAGAGCAGGGCCTGCGCGAGGGACCCCGGGACGGTCCAGAGGTAGCCGACCACGCCGGCGAGCGGCGGGGACAGGAGCACGACGCGCAGGGGCAGGGCCATGCCCGTCCATCGGCAGGACCCGCCGCGACCATGATCGTGCGGACGGGTGAGGTGCGTCTCCCTCAGCGCAGCAGGCTGCGGGCCATGACGAGGCGCTGCACCTGGTTCGTGCCCTCGTAGATCTGGGTGATCTTCGCGTCGCGCATCATCCGCTCGACGGGGAAGTCCTGCGTGTAGCCCGCGCCGCCGAGCAGCTGCACCGCGTCGGTGGTGACGCGCATCGCGGTGTCCGAGGCGAGGCACTTCGCGGCCGCGCCGAAGAACGGCAGGTCCGGGTCGTCGCGCTCGGAGCGGGCCGCGGCCCCGTACACCATCTGGCGGGAGGCCTCGAGGTGCATCGCCATGTCCGCGAGCATGAACTGCACGCCCTGGAAGTCCGCGACCGGCCGGCCGAACTGGCGCCGCTCCTTGACGTAGCGGGTCGCGACGTCGAGCGCGCCCTGCGCGATGCCGACCGCCTGGGCGCCGATGGTGATGCGGGTGTGGTCGAGCGTGCGCAGGGCCAGCTTCAGCCCCTCGCCCTCGCGCCCGACGAGCCGGTCGCCCGGGATGCGGCAGCCGTCGAGCAGCACCTCGCGGGTCGGCGAGCCCTTGATGCCGAGCTTGCGCTCCTTCGGGCCGAAGGACACGCCCGGGTCGCCCGCCTCGACGACGAACGCGCTGATGCCCCGGGTGCCGGCGCCGGGGTCGGTGACCGCCATCACCGTGTAGTACGCCGACTCCCCCGCCCCGGTGATCCACGACTTCTGCCCGTCGAGCACCCAGCCGTCCCCGTCGCGGCGCGCGCGGGTGCGCATCGAGGCGGTGTCGCTGCCCGCCTCGCGCTCGGACAGGGCGTACGAGAACATCGCCTCCCCGCGCGCCACCGGCGGCAGGTAGCGCGCCCTGAGCTCCTCGCTGCCGGCGAGCAGCAGCGGCATCGTGCCCAGCTTGTTGACCGCCGGGACCAGCGAGCTCGACGCGCAGGCACGGGCGACCTCCTCGATGACGAGGCAGGTCGCGAGCGCGTCCGCGCCCTCCCCGCCGTACGCCTCCGGCACGTGCGGCGCGTGGAAGCCGGCGGCGCGCAGGGCGTCGTACGCCTCCTGCGGGAACCGGCCCTGCGCGTCGACGTCGGCGGCGTGCGGCGCCACCTCCTTGTCGGCGAGCGCGCGGACGGCCTCGCGGAGCATGGCGTGCTCGTCCGGGAGCCGGTACACGTCGAACGCAGCGTGGCCCTCGTCGCCCATGCGGCGGACGTTACTCCCCGGTAACGCACCGGGCGAGCGGACGCCACCCGGCGTGCGGCCGGGAACGGCTAACCTCTGCGCCCATGACCCGCATGACCGTCTTCGGCACCGGCTACCTCGGGGCCACCCACGCCGCCTGCATGGCCGAGCTCGGCTTCGAGGTGCTCGGCGTCGACGTGGACGAGGCCAAGGTCGCCTCGCTGCGCGAGGGCCGGGTGCCGTTCTACGAGCCCGACCTCGAGCCGCTCCTGCAGAAGCACGTCGCCTCGGGCGCGCTGCGCTTCACGACCTCGGCCGAGGAGGCCGCGGCGTTCGGCGACGTGCACTTCGTGTGCGTCGGCACCCCGCAGCGCAAGGGCGAGCACGCGGCCGACCTGCGCTTCGTCGACTCGGTCATCGAGTCCCTCGCCCCGCACCTGGACCGCGAGGCGCTCGTCGTGGGCAAGTCCACCGTCCCGGTGGGCACCGCGCAGCGCCTGGCGGCCCGGCTCGCCGAGCTCGCCCCCTCCGACCAGGTGGAGCTGGCGTGGAACCCGGAGTTCCTGCGCGAGGGCTTCGCCGTCGAGGACACCCTGCGCCCGGACCGGCTCGTCGTGGGCGTGGCGTCCGAGCGCGCGGAGAAGGTGCTGCGCGAGGTCTACGCCACCGCCATCGCGGCGGGCACGCCGTTCCTCGTCACCGACTTCCCGACCGCGGAGCTCGTGAAGGTCGCGGCGAACTCGTTCCTCGCCACCAAGATCTCCTTCATCAACGCCATGGCCGAGATCTGCGAGGCCACCGGCGCCGACGTGACGATGCTGGCCGACGCCATCGGGCACGACGCCCGGATCGGGCGGCGCTTCCTCAACGCCGGCCTCGGCTTCGGCGGCGGCTGCCTGCCCAAGGACATCCGCGCCTTCATGGCCCGCGCCGGCGAGCTCGGCGTGGACCAGGCGGTGACCTTCCTGCGCGAGGTCGACGCGATCAACATGCGCCGGCGCGGGCGGGTCGTCGACCTCGCCCGCGAGGTCCTCGGCGGCTCGGTGCTCGGCACCCGCATCGGCGTGCTCGGCGCGGCGTTCAAGCCCAACAGCGACGACGTGCGCGACTCCCCGGCCCTCAACGTGGCCGGGCAGCTGCAGCTGCAGGGCGCGGCGGTCACCGTGTACGACCCCAAGGCGAACGGCACCGCCCGGGCGGTCTTCCCGACCCTCGGCTACGCGGAGTCCGCCGTGGAGGCCGCCACCGGGGCCGACGTCGTCCTGCTGCTCACGGAGTGGGCGGAGTTCACGCAGATGGACCCCTCCGCCCTCGAGGGCGTCGTGGCGCAGCGGCGCATCATCGACGCCCGCAACGCGCTCGACCCGGCCCGCTGGCGCGACGCGGGCTGGACCTACCGCAGCCTCGGCCGGCCCTGAGGGCGGCCGCGATGAGGGCGGCGGCAGCATGAGCCGCTGGGCGGAGCCCGCCACGGTCCGGCGCCTCCTGGAGGAGACGCAGACCTGGGCCGTGGTGGGCCTGTCCGCCAACCCGGCCCGGGTCGCGCACCGCATCGCGCGGCTGCTCCAGGAGCACGGCAAGCGGGTCGTGCCGGTGCACCCGCGGGCGGAGGAGGTGCACGGCGAGCAGGGCTACGCCTCGCTCGCGGACGTGCCGTTCCCCGTCGACGTGGTCGACGTGTTCGTGCGCTCCGAGCTCGCCGGCGCCGTCGTCGACGAGGCGGTGGCCCTCGGGGCGCGCGGCGTCTGGCTCCAGCTCGGCGTCGTCGACGAGGCCGCCGCCGAGCGGGCGCGCGCCGCCGGGCTCGACGTCGTCATGGACACCTGCCCGGCCATGGAGTGGCCCCGCCTCGCCGGCTGAGCGCCCCGGCGGTACCACGCGGCGCACAGCGCCACCGCGAGCAGCACCTCGGCGCCGTCCCCGCCGTAGTACATCCACTGCGCGGCCGCCTCGACGTCCGCGACGCTCGTCCCCCACCCCGCGGCGAGGTCGCCCGCGCGGGCGTGGAGCAGCTTGGCCAGGTGCGCGTGCGCGGCCCCGGCCAGCACGAGCACGCCCAGCCGCACGGCGAGGCCGGGGCGGCGCGGCGCGGGGTCCGGCCCGGCGACCGCCCAGGTGAAGAGGCAGCCGGCGACGAGCAGGTGGACCGCCACGAGGCCGTGCACCAGCGGTGAGCGCTGGGCCAGCGCGTGCAGCGGGGTCAGGTAGAGCACGTGCAGCGCGCCGATGTCGAGCACCGCGGCGGTCACCGGGTGGGCCAGCACGTGCACCGGGCGGCGGCGCAGGACCGCGGTGACCCGCCGGCCCGTCCGCGGCGGGGACGCCCCGAGCAGCAGCGTGACGGGGGCGGCGAGGACGAGCCCGAGCGGTGCGTACATGCCGAGGAGCAGGTGCTGCACCATGTGCCCGCGCAGGTCCTCGTGCGCGGCCCGCGCCAGGGGCGGCGCGACCGCGGCCGCGACGAGGAGCAGGCCGGCCACCAGGCTCGCGGTGCGCCACCGGCTCCAGCCCCGCCCGAGCCGCCGGCGGCGGCGCGCGACGAGGACGGCGTACGCGGCCAGGGGGACGGCGACCACGGCGACCGCGGGCAGCCAGGCGGCCGCGCCCGCGAGGTGGGCCGCGTGCCCGCCCACCTCAGGGACGGCCGCGGCGGGCGCGCAGCGCGAGCCCGGCGCCGGCGAGCAGCAGGACGAGGCCGGCGCCGTTCCAGGCGAGGTCGTACGGCAGCAGGTCGACGCCGTAGCGGACCTGGTGCACCCGCAGCACCTTGTGGTCCACGAGGCCGTCGAAGAGCTGGAAGCCGCCGGCGCCGAGCAGCAGCCCCGCCCAGGCCGAGCGCGGCGCGAGCGCACGACGGCGCCGCAGGTCGGCCCACAGGAACCCGCCGCCGACGACGAGCACGAGCTCCACGGCGTGCAGCAGCCCGTCGGAGAGCAGCGCGACCGGGGCCGTGGAGCGGTCGTAGAAGTGGTGCCAGCCCAGCAGCTGGTGGAAGACGATCTCGTCGACCGCCGCCATGAGCCCGATGCCGAGCAGCGCCGTGGCGAGCACGGACCGGCCGCGCTCGAGCGTGCCCGTGCGCTCCTGCGGCCGTACGGCCATGCGATGCCTCCCGCCCTCGTCCCGGGGTCGCTACCCCGTGCGCGCGGGCCCATCCCCCCGGGCGCCGGGCGCTGCAGGCTCAGCGCCGGGGAGGTGCAGGATCACCGCCGGGGAGGTGCATGATCGCGGCCGGGTGGGGCGGCGATGGGCGGGGGCGGGGTCAGCGGGCGGTGCGCTCGCGCAGGGCGCGGCCCTTGGCCTCGGCGGCCTCGCGCAGCCCGTCCTGGAACCGCTCCATGCGCTGGCGCAGGGCCGGGTCGGCGGCGGCGAGGACCCGCACGGCCAGCAGGCCCGCGTTGCGGGCGCCGCCCACGGACACCGTCGCGACCGGGACGCCCGCGGGCATCTGCACGATGGACAGCAGCGAGTCGAGCCCGTCGAGGTGCCTCAGCGGCACGGGGACGCCGATGACGGGCAGCGGCGTGACCGCGGCGAGCATCCCCGGCAGGTGGGCGGCGCCGCCGGCGCCGGCCACGATCGCGCGCAGGCCGCGGGCGGCGGCCGAGGAGCCGTACTCGACCATGGCGAGCGGCATGCGGTGCGCCGAGACGACGTCGACCTCGTGCGGCACCCCGAACTCGTCGAGGGCCTGCGAGGCCGCCTCCATGACGGACCAGTCGGAGTCGGAGCCCATGACGACCCCGACGAGCGGCGCGGTCATGCGACGACGTCCCCCCTCAGGTAGCCGGCGGCGTGCCGGCCGCGCTCGTAGAGGTCCTCGAGCGCCTCGCCGGGGGCGCGCAGGACGTTGACGTGCCCGACCTTGCGCCCGGGGCGCACCTGCTTGCCGTAGAGGTGGACCTTCACCCCGGGGTCGCGCGCCATGACGTGCCGGTAGGCGCTGTACATCTCCTCGAACGCGCCGCCGAGCACGTTGACCATGAGGGTGGGCGCCTTCGCCGCCGGCGACCCGAGCGGCAGGTCGAGCACCGCCCGCAGGTGGTTCTCGAACTGGCTGGTCACCGCGCCGTCGATGCTCCAGTGGCCCGAGTTGTGCGGGCGCATCGCGAGCTCGTTGACGAGCACCCCGCCCGGGGTGTCGAAGAGCTCGACGGCCAGGACGCCGGTGACGCCGAGGTCGCCGGCGATGCGCAGGGCCGCGCGCTGGGCCTCGACCGCGTGCTCCTCGTCGATGCGGGCCGGGGCGAGCGCCTCGCGGCACACCCCGTCGACCTGCAGCGTCTCGACGACCGGGTAGGCGACCGCCTGGCCGTGCGGGCTGCGCGCGACGAGCGCGGCCAGCTCGCGCGTGAACGGCACCTTCTCCTCGACGAGCAGGCCGGGGTCGGCCAGCGCGGGGCTGCGCAGCAGGTCCTCGGCGTCGGCGAGGGAGCCGACGACCCAGACGCCCTTGCCGTCGTAGCCGCCCCGGCGGGTCTTGACGACGACCGGCCACTCCCCCGCCCCGGCGAACGCCTCCAGCGCGGCCCGGGCGTCGTCGTACGTCCCCGGCAGCAGCGCCCAGCGCGGGCAGGGGACGCCGCTCGCGCTCAGGGCCTCGCGCATCACGCCCTTGTCCTGGGCGTGCACGAGCGCCCCCGGCCCCGGCCGCACCGGGACCCCCTCGGCCTCCAGCGCGCTCAGGTGCCCCGTGGGGACGTGCTCGTGCTCGACGGTGAGCACGTCGACGCCGTCGACGAAGCGGCGGAGCACGTCGAGGTCGCGGTAGTCGCCGACGACGGTGTCCGGCACCACCTGCGCGGCGCTGTCGTCCGCGCGGTCCGCGAGGACCCGCAGCCGCACGCCGAGCGCCACCGCCGCCGGCTGCATCATCCGGGCCAGCTGGCCCCCGCCTACGACACCGACGACCGGGAAGCCCACGGGGCGACACCCTAGCGACCGCGTGCGCCGGCCCCGGAACAACGGGTACGGTCGCGTGGTTGCTGCATGCAACGAACCGGGCCGCGGGGCGCACGGGGACGACGACGAGGGGAGCCGCCGCACATGGCGCAGAGCACGATCGAGGCCGCGCAGCGGGAGGCGGTGGCGCCGGGCGGGAGCGCGCAGGAGCCGCCGCAGCTGACCCACCGGCAGATCCTCACGGTCTTCACCGGCCTCATGCTCGGGATGCTCGTGGCCTCCCTGAGCCAGACCATCGTCGGCACCGCCCTGCCGACCATCGTCGGCGAGCTCGGCGGGCAGGACCAGCTCTCCTGGGTCGTCTCGGCCACCCTGCTGGCCGCGACCGCCTCGACGCCGGTGTGGGGCAAGCTGTCCGACCTCTACGGCCGGAAGACCATCTTCCAGTCGACCATCGCGATCTTCCTCGTCGGCTCGCTCGTCAGCGGCTTCGCCCAGGACATGGGCATGCTCATCGGCTCGCGCGCCCTGCAGGGCCTCGGCGTCGGCGGGATCATGGCGATGACCCAGGCGATCATGGGCGACGTCACGACGCCCCGCGAGCGCGGGCGCTACCAGGGGTACATCGGGGCCGTCTTCGGCCTGTCGACCGTCGCGGGCCCGCTGGCCGGCGGCTTCCTCGTCGAGCACCTGTCGTGGCGCTGGTGCTTCTGGGTCGGCATCCCGATCGGGATCCTCGCCCTCGTCGTCACCGAGCGCTCGCTGCAGTTCCCCTTCCCCCGCCGCCAGGCCGCCGTGGACTGGTGGGGCGCGCTGTTCATCGTCGGCAGCGTGAGCGCGCTGCTGCTCGTGCTGTCCCTCGGCGGCAAGGAGTTCGCCTGGGCCTCGGGCTGGACCGCCGGCCTGCTCGCCGCGGCCGTCGCGCTGCTCGTCCTCGCCGTGCGGCAGGAGCGCCGCACCAGCGAGCCGATCATGCCGCCGCACCTGTTCGCCAACCACACCTTCCGCATCACCAGCCTCGCCGGGCTCGTCGTCGGCGTCGCGATGTTCGGCGCGATCATCTACCTGCCGCAGTACCTGCAGGTCGTGCGGCTCCAGTCGCCCACCGCCTCCGGCCTGCACACCATCCCGCTCATGGTCGGGCTGCTCCTGGCCTCCATCGGCTCCGGGCGGGTCATCGTGCGCACCGGCCGGTACAAGCTCTTCCCGGTCCTCGGCCTGCTCATCGCCGCCGCCGGGCTCGCCTCGCTCTCGCTCCTCGAGCCGGACACCTCGTTCTGGCTCGTCAGCGCGTCCATGTTCGTCACCGGCTCCGGCATCGGCCTGTCGATGCAGGTGCTCGTCCTCGCCACGCAGAACGCCGTCGCCCGCGAGGACCTCGGCGTGGCCACCTCCGGCGCCACCTTCTGGCGCTCCCTCGGCGGCGCGGTCGGCGTCTCCGCGTTCGGCGCCCTGCTGACCCACCGCCTCGGCGACACGATCCCCGCCCAGCTCGCGGCCTCCGGCGTCCCCGCGTCGCAGCTGCAGGGCGGCGCGCCGTCGCTCGGCAGCCCGGCGCAGATCGCGGCCCTGCCCGAGCCGCTGCACACCGCCGTCGTCGTCGGCTTCAACGAGGCGCTGCAGACCACCTTCCTCGCCGCGGCCCCCTTCGCCCTCGTCGGCTTCCTCACCGTGCTCTTCCTGCGCGAGCTGCCGCTGCGCACCGGGCAGGCCGCGGCGGGGGCGCAGCAGGCCGCCGACGGCGGCGCCCCCGCGGGGGCGGCGCCCGGCGCCGGGCAGGCGCTCGAGGGCGGCGACCGGCAGGGGGACGGGGCCGTCGACCGGGAGGCCGGCGCGACCGCGGTCGCCGGCAGCCCCGTCGGGGGCGACGTGCAGGTCCGCCCCGGCGGCCCGGACGAGCGCGGCCCCGCCCTCGCTGAGGGCCACCCGGGCGCGGCCCGCCGCTGACCCGGCGGGCCGCGCTCACGGCCGCAGGTCCAGGGCCACCGCGCGCACCGGCGCGCCGTCGCCGCCCTCGAGCCGCAGCGGCAGGCACACGACGAAGGGCGCGAAGTCGACCGCGCCGAGCCCGCGCAGGTTCTCCCCCACCACCCCGCCCGCCGCGGCCAGGAGGTGGTGGCAGGGCAGCGGGCCGAGGGCCTCGCCGGCGCGCGGGGTGGGGTCGATGCTCGGGGCGTCGAGCAGCACCGTGCGGACGCCGAGGGCCAGCAGCCGCTCGCAGGCCGCCGGCTCGAGGTGCGGGTGGTCGAGGTACGCCGGCGTGCCCCAGTGCTGGTCCCAGCCCGTGCGCAGCAGCACGACCACGCCGGGGCCGAGCCGGTCCTCGTACGGCGCGAGGACCTCCGGCCCGAGGCCCGAGCGCGGCGGCCGGCCCGTGGCGTCGACGACGACCCCCGGCCCGGCGAGCAGCCGCAGGTCGAGGGCGTCCACCGGGGCGCCGCCGTCGAGCACGTGGTGCGGCGCGTCGACGTGCGTGCCCGACTGCGAGCCGAGCCGCAGGGCGAGCAGGTTGAAGCCGTCGCGCGCCAGCACCGCCGCCGGCTCCAGCACCACCGGCGGGTCGCCGGGGAGCACCTGGGTCGACGGGCCCAGCGGCACCGACAGGTCGACGGCGCGGTGGACGCGCACCGCGGGCTAGAGGCCCAGGTCGCGCGCGATGAGCATGCGCTGCACCTCGGACGTGCCCTCGCCCACCTCGAGGATCTTCGCGTCGCGGTAGAAGCGCCCGACGGCGTAGTCGTTCATGAAGCCGTAGCCGCCGTGCACCTGGGTGGCGGCGCGCGCGTTGTCCATGGCCGCGTCGGAGGCGACGAGCTTGGCGATGGCGGCCTGGCGCTTGAAGGGCCGCCCGGCGAGCATGCGGGCCGCCGCGTCGTAGTACGCGAGGCGGGCGGTGTGCGCGCGCGCCTCCATGTCGGCGATGGCGAACGCCACGGCCTGGTGCCCGCCGATGGGCCGGCCGAAGGCCTCGCGCTCCTTCGCGTAGCGCACCGACTCGTCGACGCAGCCCTGCGCGAGGCCCACCGCCAGCGCCGCGATCGCGACCCGCCCCTCGTCGAGGATGCGCAGGAACTGCGCGTAGCCGCGCCCGCGCTCCCCCAGCAGGTGGTCCTCGGGCACCCGCACTCCCGCCAGGCCCAGCTCGCGGGTGTCGGAGGCGCACCAGCCGACCTTGGAGTAGGGCGGGGCCACCGCCAGCCCGGGCGTGCCGCTCGGCACCACGACGGTGGAGATCTCCTTGCGCCCGTCCGGGCCGGTGCCGGTGACCGCCGCGACGGTGACGAGGTCGGTGATGTCCGTGCCCGAGTTGGTGATGAACGACTTGGCGCCGTCGATCACCCACTCCCCGCCCTCGAGCCGCGCCGTGGTGCGCAGCATCGACGCGTCCGAGCCCGCGCCGGGCTCGGTGAGCCCGAACGCGCCCAGCCCGTCGCCGGCGAGCAGCCGCGGCAGCCACCGCTCCCGCTGCTCCGGCGTGCCGAAGCGGTGGATCGGCATCGCGCCGAGCGACACCGCGGCCTCGAGGGTGATCGCGACGGACGAGTCGACGCGCGCGAGCTCCTCAAGCGCCAGGCACAGCGCGAAGTAGTCGCCGCCCATCCCCCCGTGCTCCTCGGGGAACGGCAGCCCGAACAGGCCCATCCGCCCCATCTGGCGCACCACGTCGTACGGGAAGGTGCCCTGCACGTAGTGCTCCGCGGCGACCGGGGCGACCACCTCGCGGGCGAACTCCTCCACGGTCTTGCGCAGCGCCTCGTGCTCCTCCGACAGCCCGTACGAGAGCCCGGTCGAGAGCCCCGTCGTCGCGTCCATCCCGCTACCTCCGTCGTCGCAGGCAGGTGTCCCGCCGGGTCGCGGCGGCGTGGGCACTGTACGACGGCCCCGGCGGCTAGGCTCGTACGGTGCACGAGCAGAGCACCCGCCGCGGGCCCCTCGCCGGGACCCTCGCGGGACCCCTCGCCCTGCTGCAGCGGCTGCTCGACGCGGGCCGGGCCCGCACGGGCCACCTGGTCCGCGAGCTGCTGAAGTTCGGGACGGTGGGCGCGCTCGCCTTCGTCGTCGACGTCGGCACCTTCAACCTGCTGCGCGTCGGGCTCGACCTGGGCCCGCTGACGTCCAAGACGGTCTCCGTCGTGCTCGCCACCACGGTGGCGTACCTCGGCAACCGGCACTGGACGTTCCGCCACCGCGGCCGCCCGGGGGTGCGGCGCGAGTACGCGCTGTTCTTCCTCTTCAACGGGATCGGCCTGGCCATCTCGCTGGCCTGCCTCGGCTTCTCGCACTACGTCCTGGGGCTCACGAGCCCGCTGGCCGACAACGTCGCGGCCAACGGCGTGGGCCTCGCCCTGGGCACGGCGTTCCGGTTCTGGGCCTACCGCCGCTGGGTCTTCCCGGCGGTCGCCCCGGAGCTGGCGCCCGAGGCGGAGCGCTCGCCCGTCGCCTGACCCCGCGGCGCGGCGGCCGGCTGCGGCGGCCTGCGGCGGGCGCCCTCGACCGGGCGGGCGCGGCGGCTGGCGGGCGACGCGCCGGCACCGGCGGCGACCGGCGCCGCGGCGGCGACGTCGGCGGGCCCGGGGGCGACGCCGAGGAACAGCGCGAACACCGGGGGGCGCTGGCGCACGAGCTCCAGGCGCCCGCCGTCCGCCTCGGCCAGGTCGCGGGCGAGCGCCAGGCCCAGGCCGGTGCTCGACGTGCCGCTGACGGCGCGCTCGAAGACGCGGCTGCCGAGCTCGGGCGGCACGCCCGGGCCCTCGTCGGTCACCTCGACGACCACCCAGACGCCCATGAGACGGGTGCTCACCGTCGTGCGCCCCGCGCCGTGCATGAGGCTGTTCTCGAGCAGGGTCGCGACGACCTGCGCGAGGCCCCCCGGGCTGGTGACGGCCCGCAGCCGGCGCTGGCCCTCCAGGCGCACCGGGCGCTCGGCGGCGCCGAACGCGGGCGCCCACTCGGCGAGCTGCTGGGTCAGCACCTCGTCGACCTCGACCGGCACCGCGCTGCCGCTGCGGGACTCCCGGCTGGCCGCGAGGAGGTCGTCGACGACGCCCGAGAGCCGCTCGACCTGCCCCAGGGCGATCGCCGCCTCCTCGCGCACCGCCTGCTGGTCGTCGCTGGCGAGGATCTCCTCGAGCCGCATCGACAGGGCGGTGAGCGGGGTGCGCAGCTGGTGCGAGGCGTCGGCGGCGAACTGCCGCTCGGCGGCCAGCATCGACGCGACCCGCCCCGCGCTGGTGTCCAGCGCCCGCGCCACCTCGTCGACCTCGGCGATCTCGTAGCGGGGGAACGACCCGCGGGTGTCGCCCGCGCCGAGCCGGCGGGCGCGCGCCGCCAGGTCGTCGAGCGGCTCGGCGAAGCGCCGGGCCTGGAAGACGCCCAGCACCACCGCGGCGGCCACCGCCACGACGGAGGCGATGAGGACGAGCAGCACCACGCGGATCTGGGTGGCGAGCAGCGCGATGCCGCTCTGCTCGACGTACACCGACGTCGTCGCCGACTGGAACTCCGCCTGCACCGGCCGGGACTGCGGCTCGCCCTGCTGCACCGCGACGACGCCGTTGACCCGCACGACGGCGTACGCGTCCTCCGGCAGCCGGTCCAGCACCGAGACCGTCACCGGCTCGCCGCTCTCCAGCCGCCGCTCCACCGCCGCGCCCACGGTGCTCGCGACGCGGTCGACGTCGCGCTGCTCCATCGCGCTGGCCGTCACCACGCCCGCGACCGCGAGGGGCACGCCGAGCAGCGCGAGGGCGACGACGACCACCGCGAGGGTGGACTGGACGACCCGCCGCCGCACGTCAGTCCCGCTCGAAGCGGAAGCCCACGCCGCGCACCGTGGTGATGAACCGGGGGTTCGTCGCGTCGTCGCCGAGCTTCTTGCGCAGCCACGACACGTGCATGTCGAGCGTCTTGGTCGACCCCCACCAGGAGGTGTCCCAGACCTCGCGCATGAGCTGCTCGCGGGTGACGACCTTGCCGGCCTCGCGCAGCAGCACCCGCAGCAGGTCGAACTCCTTCGCGGTGAGGCTCAGCTCCTCCTCGTCGAGCCACGCGCGGTGGCTGTCGACGTCGACGTGGACGCCCTGCACCCCCGTGCTGTGCTCGACGGCGCCGCGGCGCAGCAGCGCCCGCACGCGGGCCAGCAGCTCGGCGAGGCGGAACGGCTTGGTGACGTAGTCGTCCGCGCCGGCGTCGAGCCCGACGACCGTGTCGACCTCGTCGGCGCGCGCGGTGAGGATGAGGACCGGGACGCCGAGGCCCTCCGCGCGCAGGCGGCGGCACACCTCGAGCCCGTCCATGCCGGGCAGGCCCAGGTCGAGCACGACGAGGTCGGCGCCCTCGCCCACGGCCGCCTCGAGGGCGTGCGGGCCGTCGGCGCGCACCTCCACGTGGTAGCCCTCCCGGCGCAGGGCGCGCGCCAGGGGCTCCGAGATCGCCTGGTCGTCCTCGGCCAGCAGCACTCGGGTCATGAGCAGGCATGGTAGGTGGTCGGACCGCCCGTGCACCGCCGGTCGGCCCGCCCGTCACCCGAGCCGCTGCACCGCCGCCGCGACCCGGTGGACGTCCCGGGCCCGCGCCTCGGACGTCGCGCCGACCGCGAGCAGCAGGGCGCCGGCCGCGGCGATGAGCGCCCAGCGGGGGGTGGCGGCCGCGACGGCGAGGACGTACGGGCTCGCCTGCACCGCCGCGTCCACCGCCAGCGCCGCCCCGCCGAGGACGACCGGCGCCTGCAGCCGGGCCCGCGCACCTGCGAGGAGCACCGCGAGCGCGCCGGCCCCGAGGAGCAGCGGCCGGGCAGCGGGCAGGTCGCCGAGCAGCAGGACCGGCGGCAGGAGGGCCAGGACGAGCCCGCTGCCGTACGCCGCCCAGGAGCCGGTCGACGGCTCGGCGCGGCGGCGCAGCAGGCCGGCCCCGAGCAGGACGGCCGCGGCGGGCAGGGCGTACGCCTCGGGGACCCGCACGTCGGCGAGCGCCAGGCGCACCCAGCCCGAGGCGAGGAGCAGCAGCGCGGCGGCCACGGCGAGCGGGCGGCGGGGCAGGCCGGGCGCCGGGCGGGCGGCCGCGAGCGCGGCGCCGGTGCCGACGGCGAGCAGGGCGCGCCAGAGCGCGCCGGCGTCGGGGGCGGTCGCCGCGGCGGCGAGCGCCGCGCAGGCCGCCGCCGCGGTGGCCGCGGGCGCCGTGGGCCAGGGGACGTGCGCGCCGCCGAGCGAGCCCGCCGCGAGCAGGGCCGCGGCGACGGCGGACCCCGCGAGGGCGGCCGACGGGACGCCGGCCTCCGCCAGCAGCGCCGCCAGCGCGGCCGCCGCCACGGCGAGGGGCACCGCGCCGGTCGCCGCCCACGCCCGCCAGGGGGCGGGACCGGCGGCGGACGCGGCGGCGAGGACCGCGAGCCCGGCGCCCACCGCGGCGAGCGCGGCCCCCTCGTCGGGGGCGGCGAGGAGCAGCCCGAGCACCCAGCCGGCGCCCGCCACGTCGACCGCCCCGCGGCGCGGCGCCGCGGCGGTGCCCGCGAGCACCCCGAGGGCCAGCCAGCCGGCGGCGACCAGCGCGGCGGCGAGCGCGAGGACCGCCCCCGCGCCGCGGGGGCCGGCGCCGGCGAGCGCGACCGCCGCCACGGCGAGCGCGAGGGCCGCGGCGGTGGCAACGGCCTCCAGCGCCCGCGCCGGGCGCGGCTCCGGGGTGCGCGAGCGCAGCAGCACGAGCAGGGCGAGGGCCGCGGCGAGCGCCACGACGGAGGTGCGGTCGTGCGCGAGGGACCAGGCGAGCGCCCGCCCGGCGAGCAGCGCCCCCGCGAGGGCGAGGTGCCGCCCGCCGAGGGGGGCGCGCAGCGAGCGGGCGGCCACGAGCAGCCCGGCGCCGACGAGGCCCTCGAGGGCGACGGCGAGCGCCCAGGGCAGCCCGGCGACCGGGGCGGCGAGGACGGCGCAGAGCAGGGCGGCCGCACCGGCCGTCCCGGCCGCGGCGCGGCGCCGCCCGGCGCCGCGCAGGGCGGTGGCGAGCGCGGCGGCGCCCGTGACGAGGGCGGCCACCGTCCACGCGCCCGGCGCGGGCGCCGGCAGCAGCGCCGCCGCGGGGACGGTCGCGCCGGCCGCCGTCCACGGCGCGGGCCCGTGCACCGCCGGGCCGAGGGCGGTCGCGGCGAGCTCCTCGGCCACGGCGAGGACGGCGAGCAGCCCGACGGCGCCGGGCACCACGAGGGGCACCCCCAGGCGGGCCCGCAGCGCCGGGGCGCCCGGGCCGAGCCGGCGGGCGGCGAGCACGAGGGCGAGGGCGCCGGCGAGGGCGACGGCGCCCGCGGTGGCGGGCACGGCGCGGGCGGGCGCGGCGAGCACGGCCGGCAGGAGCCCGGCCGCCAGGGCCGCGGCGGCCGCGGCGGCGTCCAGGGCGGTCCGGCCCGCGCCGCCGGCGGGGCCCGCGCTCCCGGCGGGGCCCGCGCTCCCGGGCCCACCGGCGGGGGCGAGCAGGGCGGCGCCGGCGAGGACGACGAGCAGCGCCGAGGCGCCCGTACCGGTGGCGGCGCCGGCGTCCAGCAGGTGAGCGCACGCGAGGAGCGCCCCGGCGCCGAGCCAGGCGCCGCCCGCCCCGGCGGCGAGGACGGGCCGGGTGCCGGCGGGCAGGCGCCGTACCCGCAGCGCGGCGGCACCGGCCAGCGCGTGCGCGACGAGCAGGGCGCCGGCCGGGACGACGCCGGCGTCCGCCGCCGACGCGAGGAGCAGGTGCAGGGCGAGCAGCGGCAGCGGCAGCTGCGCGAGGGCCGCGGCGCCCAGGCGCCAGGAGCGCAGCGGCTCCAGCGCCGCTCCCCCCGCGCAGGCGCCCGCGAGGACGGCCGTGCCCAGCGCCCAGGCGGGGGCGGCCGCGAGCCGGTCGAGCCCGGCGAGCCCGACGAGCCGTGCCGCGAGCACGTCGAGCAGCGCGAGGGCCAGCGCGAGAGCGCCCAGCGCCTCCCCGGTGGCGCCGAGGCCGCGGCGCGCGCAGCCGACGGCGGCGCCCGCGGCCGCGGCGGTGGCGCCCAGCATCACCGCCGAGCGCCCGCTCACCCCGAGCACGCCCCACGACACGACGAGGAACACCGCCGCCGCGAGGGCCAGCAGCGCCGCGCCGAGCCCCAGGAGCACGGTGCGCACGCGCGCCCGCGTCCAGTCCCGCCGGGGCGGCGGGACGGGCGCCGGCGCGGCAGGCACCTCGACGGGCCGCGGACGCGGGGCGGCGGGCAGGGACGACGCCGGGGCGCCGGCCCTGACCCGGGCGAGCAGCGCCTCGCGCTCGTCGAGCAGCGCCCGCACGCGCACGGACAGGCCCCAGACCTGCGGGAGCAGCGGGTGGTCCAGCGCGAGCCCGCAGGCGGGGCAGCGCGCGCCGCCGGCCAGCGGCGCGGTGCAGCCGGGGCAGCGGGTGGGGTCGGTGAGCAGCCGGGTGTCGGTCACCCGCCCAGCGTCGGCGCCGCGGCGCCACGGCACCCGGGTACGCGTACTCAGCCGCGTCGCCGTCGGCCGTGCGGGGCACCCGTGCGCCCGACCGGGCGTCCCGGCCGGGGGTCACCGCGGAGCGGGGGTCACCGCCGGCGCCACACCGAGAGCCGTACGGACAGCCCGACGCGCACCTGCCCGGGCAGGCGCGCGGCGCGGGCGGCGAGCTCGGCGGGGGTGGCGTGGAAGGCGCTGGGCCCCATCGCGGCGAGGCGGACGAGGTCGTCGCGGCCGAGGTCCAGGTCGGCCTCGACGTCGCGGGAGGCCTCCTCGTCCAGGTGCGGCGCGAGCGCGCGGCCCAGGCGCTCCTCCTTCGCCCCGCCGACCTCGAGCATCCCGAGCGCCCCGCGCACCTCCGCGAGGTGCCGCGGCGTGGGGGTGACGACGAGCAGCGCGCCCCCGGGGGCGAGGACGCGGGCGGCCTCGGCGCCGTTGCGCGGGGCGAAGACGTCGAGGACGACCGCGGCGGCGCCGTCGCGCACGGGCAGGCGCGCCCAGGCGTCGGCGACCACGGCGCCGGCGCGCGGGTGGGCGCGCGCCGCCCGGCGCGCGGCGTGCTTGGACAGGTCGAGCGCGAGGCCCACGCGGGCGGGGCAGGCGTCGAGCACCGCGGCGAGGTGGTGCCCGGTGCCCGCGCCGACGTCGACGACGGCGCCGGGGGCGTCGACGGCCGCCGCGGCACCGGCGAGGGCGCCGGAGACGGCGGCGTAGTGCCCGGCCCCCAGCAGCTCGGCGCGGGCCGCGACCATCGCCGCGGTGTCGGCGGTGCCGGTCGCGGCGCCGCCGGGCAGCAGGTTCGCGTAGCCCTGGCGCGCCACGTCGAAGGCGTGCC
The DNA here is from genome assembly GCF_003594885.1 of Vallicoccus soli. NCBI lineage: Bacteria > Bacillati > Actinomycetota > Actinomycetes > Motilibacterales > Vallicoccaceae > Vallicoccus > Vallicoccus soli. The sequence goes on along the minus strand of NZ_QZEZ01000005.1, from coordinate 75,885 downwards.
CCCGCGGGCACCGCAGCGAGGGCCCGGCGGCGGCGAGCCCCTCCACGCAGACCGGGCAGCGCAGCAGCGCCACGACCTGCGGCAGCACTAGGCGGCCCGGGCGGCGGCCATCCGGCGCACGGCCTCGCGCAGCAGGTCGGGGTGGCAGGCGGCGTTGAGCCGGGCGAAGCCCGCGCCCCCGGGGCCGAAGTCCGGGCCGGGGACCAGCGCGACCCCGGCGGCGAGGAACGCCGCGGCCGGGTCGTCCCCGAGCCCGAGCCGGCGGCAGTCCAGCCAGGCGAGGTAGCCGGCCTCGGGGCGGGCGTACCCCACCTCGGGCAGGTGCTCGGCGAGGAGCGGGCCGAGCAGGTCGAGGTTCGCGGCGAGCCCGGCGAGCAGGCCGTCGAGCCAGGGCTCGCCGTCGCGGAAAGCGGCTTCCGCGGCCAGGGCGCCGAGGAGCCCGACGCCCCACACCGTCTCGTGCGGCAGCCGACCGACCAGCTCGCGCGGCCCCTCCCCCTGGGCGACGAGCAGGGCGCACTTGAGGCCCGCGAGGTTCCACGCCTTGGACGCGCTGGTGAGCGCGACGCCCGTGGCCCGGGCGGTCCCCGACACCGTGAGGTACGGCGTGAAGCGCGGCGCCAGCGGCCCGTGGATCTCGTCGGCGACGACGAGGGCGCCGTGGCGCAGCGCGAGCTCGGCGAGCGCCTGCAGCTCGTCGGTCCCGTGCACCCGACCCGTGGGGTTGTGCGGGTGGCACAGGAACACCGCGCGGGCGCCGTCCGCGAGCGCCCGGTCCACGCCCCCGAGGTCCATGCGCCCCTCCAGCAGCGGCACGTCGACGGGGACCGCGCCCACGGTGGCGAGCCAGCCGCGCACCGGCGGGTAGAGCGGCGGCATGAGCACCACCCCGTCGCCCGGGGCCAGCGCCGCGCGCAGCAGCTCGGTGGTGCCGACCCCGACGTCCGCGCAGGTGGTCACGTCGCCGGCGCCGACCTCCCACTCCCACCGGCGCGCGGCGAACCCGCGGAAGGCCGCGACGAGCGGGGCCACGTCGCCGGCGTAGCCGGTGTCCGAGCGCTCCACCGCCGCGCGCAGGGCCGCGGCGACCGGTGGCGCGAGGTCCACGTCCATCTCCGCCACCGGCAGCGGCAGGACCCCCGGCGGGTACGTCGTCCACTTGGCGCTGCGCCGGGCGCGCAGCCGGTCGAGGGGCAGGTCGAAGGGGGGCGCCACGGCCCCACCCTGCCAGCCCCGCCCACCCCGCGGGCCCCGGCCCGTCCGCACCCGCCGCGGGCGGGGTGCGCGCGCCTCAGCCGTGGACGGCGAGCGACACGAGGGCGCGCACGGCGGGCGCGAGGCCCTGGACGCCGGCGCTCACCTCGTCGGTGACGACCTCGAGCAGCCAGCCCCCCCCGTCGCGGCCGCGCTCCGGCCCGCCGGCGACCACCACGGCCGCGGCGCCGGCGGCCACGAGCCGGGCGTCGAGGACGGGGTCGTTGGAGGGGCTCCCGGTGAGCACCGTGGCCCCGCCGCCGGCCAGCGCGGCGGCGCCCGCGGGCCGGTCCGCGGTCAGGGGCAGCACGAGCCGCTCGCTCCCCGGCGACAGGGCGACGGGCGCGGGGGGCCCGTCGGCGGGCGCCCGCACGACGCACCAGCCGGCGGCGTCGAGGGCCCCGGCCAGGGTGCCGGCGACGACCTCGAGCCGCTCCTGGGCGCCCGCGCCGCGGTGCCGGTCGAGGGCGCCGGTGGCGGCCGCCAGGACCGCCCCGGCGTCGGCCTGCGAGCGGGCGAAGACGCGGCGGCGCTCGGGGACGCCGGGCTCGATCTCGGGCACCGCCGGCAGCGCCGGCGCGGTGCCGAGCGGCAGCGGCCGCCCGGCCACCACGGCGTGGCGCGAGCCCGCGCGCTTGGCCCGGTACTGCGCGGCGTCGGCCAGGCGCAGCAGGCGGCGCGCGCTCTCCACGGGACCGACCGCGTCGGGGACGCAGGCCACGCCGACGCTGACGCCGTACCCGCCCGGCAGCGAGCGCGCCGCGGCGGCGACGTCCTCGGCCAGCGCGACGACGGCGTCGGGGACGGCACCCTCCACGAGCAGGCAGAACTCGTCGCCGCCGAGGCGCGCGGCGAGGGCGCCCGGCACGCGGCTCGCGGCCGCCGAGAGCTGCTCGGAGAAGGCCACGATGAGCTCGTCGCCCACCTCGTGCCCGTCGCGGTCGTTGACGACCTTGAGGTTGTTGACGTCGCAGAGCACCACCCCGACGGGGACGCCCGCGCCGCGGTGCCGGGCCACGGCCGCCTCCGCGGCCTCGTCGAGGGCGCGGCGGTTGGCCAGGCCGGTCAGCGGGTCGGAGTACGCGAGCCGGCTCACCCGCTCCAGCTCGCCGGCCCGCAGCAGCCCGGTCGCGACGAGCTCGGCGACGAGCCCGGCCAGGCTCACGTCGTCCTCGCCCCAGCGCGGCTGGTCGCGCCGCCGGGACGCGTAGAGCTCGCCCCACGCGTGGCCCTGCAGGACGACGGGGGCGCCGAGGACGTACGGGCGGCCCCGCGCGCCGAGGTGGGCGCGCTCCGCGGGGGTCAGCGCCGGGTCGTCCTCCGCGGTGGTCCAGCCGTGCCCGTGCTGGGCGAAGCCGGTGAGCACGGGGTACTCCGCCACCGGGTACGCCTCGTCGAGCGGCAGCGGCACCTCGCCGTCGGCGAGCTCGCCGTCGTTCACCAGCGTGCGCACGAGCCCGAGCTCGCGGTCCCAGCGCGACACCGAGACGGTGGCCGCGCCGAGGGCCTCGCGCCCCGCGCGGGCGCAGGCGAGCAGGAGGTCGTCGGGCGAGAGCTGCTGCGCGAGCGCCTGCGACAGGGCCACGAGGCCCGCGAGGGCGCGCGGGGGGAGCCCCGCTGCGCCGGCCCGCTCGTCCCCCACCCGGCAGATCCTGCCGCGCACGATGCGTCGCGCGCCGCCGGACGGACCAGGATCATCCGGACGGCGGGTGGACGGCTGCGGTGCGTCGCGGGTGCCCGCCCCCGCGTCCCCGGTCCCCACCCTCAGGCGCCGGTCCAGCGGGGGGCGCGGCGCTCGGCGAACGCGGCGACGCCCTCGCGCCGGTCGGCGGACAGCGCGGCGGTGCGCCAGGCGGCGTCCTCGACCTCGAGGCCGGTGGCCAGGTCCGCGTCCGCCCCCCGGCGCAGGGCGCGCTTGGCCGCCCGCACGGCGACCGGCGAGGCGGCGGCGGCGCGGGCCGCGACGGCCCGGGCCTCCCCGAGCGCGCCGCCCGGGGCGGCGAGCACGTCGACGAGCCCGAGGCGCAGCGCCTCCTCGCCGCCGACCGTGCGCCCGGTGAGCACCAGCTCGGCCGCCCGCCCGGCACCGACCCGGCGCGGCAGCAGCTGCGTGCCGCCGCACCCCGGCACCAGCCCGACGCCCACCTCCGGCAGGCCGACCACCGCCGACGGCTCGGCGACCACGACGTCGCAGGACAGGGCGAGCTCGTACCCGCCGCCGAGGGCGTGCCCGCGCACCGCCGCGACGACGGGGACCGGCACCGCGAGCAGGGCGGCGAAGGCCGCCCGGAACCGCGGGCGCTGCGCCAGCAGGGCCGCGTCGTCGAACCCGGCGCGCTCCTTGAGGTCCGCGCCCACGCAGAAGGCCCGTGCGGACGAGGAGGACAGCACGACCGCGCGCACCGCCGGGTCGGCGCCGAGCCGGCCGAGCACGCCGGCGAGCGCGTCGACCATGCGGGTGCTGAGGGCGTTGAGGGCGCGGGGGCGGTCCAGGACCACCTCGGCGACGCGCCCGTCCTCGTGGTGCAGCAGCTGCAGCAGCGGCTCGTCGCCGTGGTCCGGGTCACCCACCCGCGGCACCCTAGCCCGGGGCGCCGTCCGCGGGCGCCGCGCGGCGCAGCACCACCGGCTCGACGAGGCCCCACCCGCGCACGGCCCGCACCCGCTCGCGGTCGAGCTCGAGCCCCGGTGCGTCCGCGAGCTGCGCGGCGGTCGCCCGGTCGCACAGCACGGTGCCCGGCTGGGCGAGCGCGGTGAGCCGGCTCGCGAGGTTGACGGTGCGCCCGAAGACGTCGCCGAGCCGCGACACGACCCCGCCGGTCGCCAGCCCCACCCGCACGTCGGGCAGCACCGGGTCGCGGGCCATGGTCTCGGCGAGGTCCAGCGCGATCGCGGCCGCGTCCTCGGCCCGGTCCGCCACGAAGAGCACCTCGTCGCCGATGGTCTTGACCACCCGCCCGCCGCGCCCGGCGACGGTGTCGTGCGACAGCCGCTCGAAGCGGCTCACCAGCCGCCCGAGCGCGCGCTCGTCCATCCGCTGCGACAGCCGGGTGTACGAGACGAGGTCGGCGAACCCGACCGTCCGCCAGCCCTCCTGCGCGGCGTCGTCACGCCCCTGCGAGACCAGCAGCGCGCGCCCGGTCACGGCGGCGAGCTGGCGCCGCCAGGCGTACACGAGCAGGTGCTCCCAGTCGTCGAGGTGCTCGCCCGCGAGCGCGACCGCGGTGAGCGAGGCGTCGCGCGGGCGCAGCCAGCGCCGCTCCATGAGGTCCTCGAGCAGCGCCTGCACCTGCCACTCCACGAGCCGGGCCTGGGTGTGCCCCAGGGCGCGGGTGATGCTCAGGGCGAACTCGTGGTCCAGGACCCCCTCGCCCTCGAGCGCCAGCAGCCGGCGCAGGGCCTCGAGGTCTGCCTCGGTGAAGGCGACCGTGTCGTCCCCGACGTCGGGGAAGCCCATCGCCCGCCAGTAGCGGCGCGCCTGCTCCACCGAGACGCCCGCGAGCTCGCAGATCCGGTCGCGCGTGTAGACCCGCTCGCCCCCGAGCAGCCGCTTCTCCAGCCGGGCCGCCACGTCCTCCGGCTCCCAGCCCTCCTCGTCGCCCCACTCCTGCGCCACCGCACACTCCTACCGCACGTGGACGACGTCACCCGCGGCGACCGCCTGCAGGCCCGGCCCGTCCGGCGCGCCGGGGCCGTCGCCGCCGCCGTGCGCCACGACGAGCCGGCCGTCCGCGTCGACGTCGACCGCCTCGCCCTCGAGGACCGCCCCGCCGGGGAGCAGCACCCGCACCCGCCGCCCGACGGTCGCGCAGCGCTCGACGTACGCGTCGCGCAGCCCCGCCGCGGGGTCCCCGCCGGAGAGCCGCCACCCCCGGTACGTGCGCCCCAGCTCGCGCAGGAGCGCGCGCAGCAGCGTGTCGCGGTCGAGGGTGCGCGCCCCCTCCATGGCCAGCGAGGTCGCCGCGTCGGACGGCAGCTCCTGCGCGGTCAGCGAGACGTTGAGCCCGATGCCGACCACGACCGCGTCGCCCGCGCGCTCGGCGAGCAGGCCCGCGACCTTGCGCCCGCCGACCTGCACGTCGTTGGGCCACTTCAGGCGCACGTCGACCCGGGCCGCCCGCGTCACGGCGTGCGCGACGGCCACGCCGGCGAGCAGCGGCACCCAGCCCCACCGGGCCACCGGGACCCCCGGCCCCGGGCGCAGCAGCACCGAGAGCGTGAGCCCGGAGCGCGGCGGCGCGGTCCACGTGCGGTCGAGCCGCCCGCGCCCGGCGGTCTGGTGCTCGGCGACGAGGACGAGGCCCTCGGCCTCGCCGGCGCGCGCCCGCTCGGCGACGTCGGCGTTCGTCGAGCCGGTCGCCGCGACGACGCGGACCCGCCGCCACGGCTCGTCGCCCTCGAGCGCGCGGGCCAGGGCCCGCTCGCGCAGCGGCGGGCGGGCCAGGTCGCTCCACGCGGAGGGCGGCCTCGCTCCGGGCGGGTCGGGCTCGGGCACGTGGCTAGGCTACGGACCCGCCCGGGCAGCACGGCCCGGGCAGCGGTCCGCGCAGCAGGAGGACAGCCGGTGAGCGCCCAGCCCGTCGACCCCAGCACCGCGGGCGGCCCGCCCGGGCAGCCCGACGTCCACACGACGGCCGGCAAGCTCGCCGACTTCCGCCGGCGCGCCGAGGAGGCCACCCACGCCGGGTCGGCCCGCGCCGTGGAGAAGCAGCACGCGCGGGGCAAGGGCACCGCGCGCGAGCGCATCGCGGCACTGCTCGACGAGGGTTCGTTCGTCGAGCTCGACGAGTTCGCCCGGCACCGCTCGAGCGCCTTCGGGCTGGAGCGGACGCGGCCGTACGGCGACGGCGTCGTGACCGGGTTCGGCACGGTCGACGGGCGCCGGGTCTGCGTCTTCGCGCAGGACTTCACCGTCTTCGGCGGCTCCCTCGGCGAGGTGTTCGGCGAGAAGATCGTCAAGGTCATGGACCTCGCGCTCAGGACCGGCTGCCCGCTCGTCGGGCTCAACGACTCCGGGGGCGCGCGCATCCAGGAGGGCGTCGTCTCCCTCGGGCTCTACGCGGAGATCTTCAAGCGCAACGTGCACGCCTCGGGCGTCATCCCGCAGGTGAGCCTCATCATGGGCCCGTGCGCCGGCGGCGCCGTCTACTCCCCCGCCATCACCGACTTCACGGTGATGGTCGACCAGACCTCGCACATGTTCATCACCGGGCCCGACGTCATCAAGACGGTCACCGGCGAGGACGTGAGCATGGAGGAGCTCGGCGGCGCCCGCACCCACGGCAGCCGCAGCGGCAACAGCCACTACCTCGCCGCCGACGAGGCCGACGCGATCGACTTCGTCCGGGCGCTGCTGTCGTACCTGCCCTCGAACAACCTCGAGGAGCCGCCGGTCCTCGAGGACGAGCCGGTGGACCTCGACGTCACCGAGGAGGACCTCGAGCTCGACGCCCTGCTGCCGGACTCGCCCAACCAGCCGTACGACATGCACACGGTCGTCGAGCACGTCCTCGACGGCGGGGAGTTCCTCGAGGTGCACGCGCTCTTCGCGCCGAACATCCTCTGCGGGTTCGGGCGGGTCGAGGGGCACGCGGTCGGCGTCGTGGCCAACCAGCCCTCGCAGCTGGCGGGCACGCTCGACATCGACGCGTCGGAGAAGGCCGCGCGCTTCGTGCGCACGTGCGACGCCTTCGGGATCCCCGTGCTGACCTTCGTCGACGTGCCGGGCTTCCTGCCCGGGACGTCGCAGGAGTGGGGCGGCATCATCCGCCGCGGGGCGAAGCTGCTCTACGCGTACGCCGAGGCCACCGTCCCGCTCGTCACCGTCATCACCCGCAAGGCGTACGGCGGGGCGTACGACGTCATGGGCTCCAAGCACCTCGGCGCCGACATCAACCTGGCGTGGCCGACCGCGCAGATCGCGGTCATGGGCGCCCAGGGCGCGGTGAACATCCTCTACCGGCGCGAGCTCGCCGAGGCCGAGGACCCGGTGGGCCGCCGCGCGCAGCTCGTGCAGGAGTACGAGGACACCCTCGCCAACCCCTACGTCGCCGCCGAGCGCGGCTACGTCGACGCGGTCATCGCCCCCTCGCAGACGCGGGTGCAGGTCGTGCGGGCGCTGCGGGCGCTGCGGACCAAGCGCGCGACGCTGCCGCCGAAGAAGCACGGCAACATCCCGCTCTGAGCGCGGGCCGGGCCCTGCGGACCGCTCAGCGGCTCACGACCCGCGCGACCCGGCGCCGCAGCGCGCGGGCGAGGCGGATCGGCGGCTGCGCGGCGAGCTCGCGGTACGCCCGCTCCCACTTGCCCGCGCGCTTCTCCGCGCGCCGGGCGCGGGCCTCGGCCTCGCGCAGGCGCGCCGTGAGGTCGACGACCTCGCCGCGCACCGCCTCCAGGCGCTCGACGGCGCCCTCGAAGCGCGACTTGGCGCGGTCGAGGTCCGAGCGCAGGCCCGGGTGCCGGGCGGCGTAGTCGCCGAGCGCGACGAGGGCCGTCGGGCGGCCCGCCCCCTCGGGCAGCACCGCGTCCCCCAGCGGTGCGCGCGCGCCGGCCTCGGCCGGGCGCACCAGCCACACGACCTCGTCGGGCAGGAGCCCCCAGCGCCGCACGAGGTCCGGGCTGAGCACCGCGCGCGGGGTGAGCCGCACCGGGTCGAGCCCCTCGGCGCGCAGGCGGTCCTCGAAGTCCCGGCCGTAGTAGCGCACGTGGTCGGCCTGCCCGAAGCGGCGCACCCGCTCCTCCTCCGGCGCCGCCGGGTCCTCGTCGGTCTCCGTGTGCGGGCGCCACGGCACCTGCACGAACCCGACGCCGCCGCCGGCGAGCACGCGGCTCAGCTCGCGCATCGCCGCCCGGTCGTCCGGCACGTGCTCCAGCACGTGGAAGCACAGCAGCAGGTCGACCGAGCGGTCCGGCAGCGGCAGGTCCGTCACGCTGGCCTGCACGTCGACGGCGCGCCGGTCCGCCGAGGGGTCGAAGTCGACGCGCAGGTAGTGCCCCTGCACGTGCCGGCGCAGGTGCGCCACGGTCTGCTTGCTCGGCGCGATGTCGAGCACGACCCGCGCCGTCGCGAGGTACGGCGCCATGCCGTCGAGCAGGACCGACAGGAAGCGGTGCCGCTCGAGGCTGCCGCAGCGCGGGCACGCCGCGTCGGGGCGCTTGCCGCCCGGGCCGGGCAGGAACGCGTCGACGGCCCGCCCGCAGGAGGCGCAGTAGCGCGCCACCTCCGGCGTCGTCGGCGTCGTCGGCGTCGCCGTGGTCGCCATGGGTCCCCTCCGGGCCTCGTACGGGTCCCGCGACCGTAGCGCAGGGCCGGCTCGACAGGGCGGGCGACCAGCGGCGACGATGGGCGGGTGACCGCGCCCGACGCCGCCCCGCCCGTGCTCACCGTGGTCCGCGGGGCGCCGTCGGACGACGAGGTGGCCGCGCTCGTCGCCGCCCTCGCCGCGCGCCCCGCGCCCGCCCCCGCGGCCCCGCGCCCCCGCGGCCCGCGCCCCGGCGGCTGGTCCGACCCGGCCCGCGCGCTGCGGGCGCCGCTGCGCGCGGCCCCCGGCGGCTGGGTGGGCAGCGCGCGCCCGTCCTAGGCTCCCGCGCGTGCCCGACCCCCTCGCCGCCGCGCCCGCCGGCGCACCGCCCGGTCCCCGCCCCGTCCCCCGCCTCGTCCTGGCCAGCGCCTCCCCGGCGCGCCTGGCGTCCCTGCGCGCGGCCGGCGTCGACCCGGACGTCGTCGTCAGCGGCGTCGACGAGGACGCGCTGGGCGCGCCCGACCCGGGCTCGCTCGCGCTCGTGCTGGCGCGGGCCAAGGCGCGCGCCGTCGCGGAGCGGGTCCCCGGCGCCCTGGTGCTGGGCTGCGACTCGGTCCTCGACCTCGACGGCGCGGCGCTCGGCAAGCCGTACGAGCCCGAGGAGGCCCGCCGCCGCTGGCGGGCGATGCGCGGGCGCGAGGGCGTCCTGCGCACGGGGCACTGCCTGCTCCGCGACGGCGTCGAGCACGCCGCGGTGTCCTCCACGACGGTGCGCTTCGCCGACGTCGACGAGGCCGAGGTGGAGGCGTACGTCGCCACCGGCGAGCCCCTCGCCGTCGCCGGCGCCTTCACCCTCGACGGGCTGGGCGGGTGGTTCGTCGAGGGCGTCGACGGCGACCCGCACGGGGTCGTCGGGGTGTCCCTGCCGCTGCTGCGCCGCCTGCTCGCCGCGCACGGGGTGCGGGTGGCGGACCTCTGGGCGGCCCAGCCCTATGCTCGCCCGGACTGCTGAGGAGGCACGAGTGCGGACAGTCCTCATCGCCAACCGCGGCGAGATCGCGGTGCGCATCGCGCGGGCCTGCGCGGACGCGGGGCTCGCGAGCGTGGCGGTGTACGCCGACCCCGACCGCGACGCCCCGCACGTGCGCGTGGCCGACCACGCCTTCGCGCTCGGCGGCGAGACCGCCGCGCAGACGTACCTCGACGTCGACAAGCTCCTGGCCGTCGCCCGCGAGAGCGGCGCCGACGCGGTGCACCCCGGCTACGGCTTCCTCGCCGAGAACGCCGGGTTCGCCCAGGCGGTGCTCGACGCCGGCCTCACCTGGATCGGCCCGCCCCCGGCCGCGATCGACGCGCTGGGCGACAAGGTCCGCGCCCGGCACATCGCCCAGCGCGCGGGCGCCCCGCTCGTCGCCGGCACCCCCGACCCGGTCTCCGGCGCCGAGGAGGTCCTCGCGTTCGCCGAGGAGCACGGGCTGCCGGTCGCCATCAAGGCGGCCTACGGCGGCGGCGGGCGCGGGCTCAAGGTCGCGCGCACGCTCGAGGAGGTCCCCGAGCTGTACGACTCCGCGGTGCGCGAGGCGGTCGCCGCGTTCGGCCGCGGCGAGTGCTTCGTGGAGCGCTACCTCGACCGGCCGCGGCACGTGGAGACCCAGTGCCTCGCGGACCAGCACGGGGCGGTCGTCGTGGTCTCCACCCGCGACTGCTCGCTGCAGCGTCGGCACCAGAAGCTCGTCGAGGAGGCCCCCGCGCCGTTCCTGTCCGACGCGCAGCGCGCCGAGCTCTACCGCGCGTCCAAGGCGATCCTCGCCGAGGCCGGGTACGTCGGCGCCGGCACCTGCGAGTTCCTCGTCGGCCAGGACGGGACGATCTCGTTCCTCGAGGTCAACACGCGCCTGCAGGTGGAGCACTGCGTGACCGAGGAGGTCACCGGCATCGACCTCGTGCGCGAGCAGTTCCGCGTCGCGGAGGGCGAGCCGCTCGGCTACGACGACCCTCCCGCGCGCGGGCACTCGATCGAGTTCCGCATCAACGGCGAGGACGCGGGCCGCGGCTTCCTGCCGCAGCCCGGCCCGGTCACCACGTGGCGCCCGCCGTCCGGGCCCGGTGTGCGCCTCGACGCCGGCGTCGAGCAGGGCAGCGTCGTCGGCGGCGGCTTCGACTCGATGCTCGCCAAGCTCGTCGTCACCGGCCGCACCCGCCGCGAGGCCCTGCAGCGCTCCGCGCGCGCCCTCGCCGAGTTCGAGGTCGAGGGCCTGCCGACGGTCATCCCGTTCCACCGCGCCGTCGTCGCCGACCCCGCCTTCGCCCCGGAGCTCGAGGGGTCCGCGGAGCCCTTCACCGTGCACACCCGCTGGATCGAGACCGAGTGGGCGGGCGGCGTCGCGCCGTGGGCCCCCGCGCCGGGGGCGCCGGGCGCTCCCGAGGAGCAGCCCCGCGAGCGGGTCGTCGTCGAGGTCGGCGGGCGCAGGCTCGAGGTGGTCCTGCCCGCCGGGCTGGGCGCCGGTGCGGCCCCCGCCGCGGCGGCGGGTCCCCGGCCGAAGCGCTCGCGCGGGCGGACCACCGCCGCGGCCGCCGGCGGCACCACGCTCACCTCGCCGATGCAGGGCACCGTCGTCAAGGTCGCCGTCGAGGAGGGGCAGCGGGTCGAGGCCGGCGAGCTCGTCCTCGTGCTCGAGGCCATGAAGATGGAGCAGCCGCTCAACGCCCACCGCGCGGGCACCGTCACCGGCCTGCAGGCCGAGGTCGGCGCCACGCTCACCAGCGGCGCGGCGGTCTGCGAGATCACCGACTGACGCCCGCGCCGGGCGGGCAGCAGGGGGGCGCCGGGACGGTGCCCGCCGGGCACTCGCCGGGCGCGCCGGTCGTTGCAGCGGCGGAGAGAGGAGTCCCGTGGACCAGATCGTGCTGCTCCTGGTGCTCGTCGGCATCGTGGTCGCCGGCGTCGTGGCCTACCGGTCGAGCAAGCGCAAGGCCGAGCTGCAGGCGGCCGAGGAGCTCGCCGCCGTGCGCGGCACCGTCGAGGAGGACGTCACCCGCCTCGGCGAGGAGGTCGCCGAGCTCGACCTCGCGACCGCCGGGCGCGAGCTCGACCAGGGCGGGCGGCAGGACTACCAGCGCGCCCTCGACGAGTACGACCGCGCCAAGCAGGCCCTCGACCGGGTCCGCCGGCCCGAGGACGTCAAAGCCGTCACCGAGGCGCTCGAGGACGGCCGCTACGCCGCGGCCTGCGTACGGGCCCGCGTCGACGGGCGCCCGCTGCCGGTGCGGCGCCCGCCGTGCTTCTTCAACCCCCAGCACGGCCCCTCCGTCGAGGACGTCGAGTGGGCCCCGCCCGGCGGGCAGCTGCGTCCCGTCCCGGTGTGCCTGCCCGACGCCGAGCGCGTGCGCGCCGGCGCCGAGCCCGACGCGCGCAAGGTGCCCGTCGCGGCCGGCGGGCGCCGCCCCTACTGGGAGGCCGGCCCGCAGTACGGCTCCTACGCCCAGGGCTACTTCGCCCCGTACGCCGCCTCCGGCCTGCTCCCCGGCTTCCTCCTCGGCGCCGCCATGACCGGCGCCTTCTCCGGCGGCTGGGACGGCAGCTACTCCGAGGGCTACGAGCAGGGCCTCGAGGACGGCGGGGGCGACGACGGCGGTGGCGACGGTGGCGGCGCCGACTGGGGCGGCGGCGACGGCGGCTGGGGCGGCGACGGCGGCGGCTTCGACTTCTAGCCCCTCACCGGGCCCGCGCGATCATGCACCCCCCGGGCCGCGACCACGCCCTTCCCCGGCACCGATCATGCAGTCCCCCGGCGCCGATCATGCAGTCCCCCGACGCCGATCATGCAGTCCCGGTGCGTTCCGTCAGCCGCCGTCGGTCACGGCGAGCCGGTAGCGCCGGGAGGCTGCATGATCGCCGCCGGGTGGGCGCATGATCGCCGCCGCGCCAGCGCATGATCGCCGCCGGGCGGGCGCATGATCCCGGCCGCCCCGGCCGCCCCGGGGTCAGCGGCGGCGGTGGAGCTGGCGGGCGGCCTCGGCGAGGCTGCCGCTGAGCGAGGGGTAGACGGTGAACGTCTGCGCCACCTGGTCGACGGTGAGCCCCTGCTCGACGGCGAGGGTCAGCGGGAAGACGAGCTCGCTGGCGCGGGGGGCGACGACGACGCCGCCGATGACCCGGCCGGCGCCGGGGGTGCACAGGAGCTTGACGAAGCCGTCCTGGATGCCCTGCATCTTCGCGCGCGCGTTGGTGGACAGCGGGAGCTTGACCACCCGGGCGGCGACGTCGCCGGCGTCGACCTTGGCCTGGGACCAGCCGACCGTGGCGATCTCGGGCTCGGTGAAGACGTTCGAGCTGACCGTGGTGAGGTCGAGCGGGGCGACGGCGTCGCCGAGCGCGTGCCACATGGCGATGCGCCCCTGCATGGCCGCGACCGAGGCGAGCATGAGCACGCCGGTGCAGTCGCCGGCGGCGTACACCCCACGGGCGGAGGTCCGCGAGACCCGGTCGACCTTGACGAAGCCGCCGGGGCCGAGGCGCACCCCGGCCTCCTCCAGGCCGAGCCCCGCGGTGTTGGGGATCGAGCCGACCGCGACGAGGCAGTGCGAGCCCTCGACGGTGCGCCCGTCCTCCAGGCCCACGACGACGCGGTCGCCCTCGCGCTTGACCGAGGTGGCCCGCGAGCGGGACAGGACCTCCATGCCGCGGCGCTTGAAGACGTCCTCGAGCACCTGCGCGGCGTCGGCGTCCTCGCCGGGCAGCACCCGGTCGCGGCTGGACACGAGGGTGACGCGGGCGCCGAGCGCGTTGTACGCGGAGGCGAACTCCGCGCCGGTCACGCCGGAGCCGATGACGACGAGGTGCTCCGGGGTGCCGTCGATGTCGTAGAGCTGCTCCCACGTGAGGATGCGCTCGCCGTCGGGCTGCGCGTCGGGCAGCGTGCGCGGGTGCGCGCCGGTCGCGACGAGCACGACGTCGGCCGGCAGGACCTCCTCGCCGCCGTCGAGCAGCGAGGCGACGACCCGCTCGGGCCCGTCGAGGCGGCCGGTGCCGCGCAGCACCCGTACGCCCTCCCGGTCGAGCCGGGCGGCGATGTCGTCGGACTGGGCGTGGGCGAGCGCCTTGACGCGCTCGTTGACCCGCGCGAGGTCGGCGGTGACGGTGACCCGCGCGCCCTCGACCCCGTCGGTGCCGGGGGTGGCGAGGGCGACCTGCTCGCCGTCCGCGCCGGTGACGCGCACGCGCACCCCGAGGTCGCGGGACTCGCGGGCGAGGGTGACGACCTCGGCGGTCGAGATGAGCGTCTTGCTCGGGACGCAGTCGGTGAGGACGGTCGAGCCGCCGACGCCGTCGCGGTCCACGACCGTCACCTCGGCGCCGAGCTGCGCGGCGACGAGGGCGGCTTCGTACCCGCCCGGGCCGCCGCCGACGATCACGACGCGCTGCACGTCCTCACTGGCCACCCGTCCATGATGACCCCTCGGCGGGCGTCCGGCCCCCCGCCCCCGACGCCGAGCGCGCGTGGGACCGGTCACTCCCCGCGCCCGGCGCCTTGCGCGCGGCGGGCCGCGTGCCGTAGACGCTCCCCATGGCCCTCTACGCCGCGTACGGCAGCAACATGGACCCGCGCCAGATGGCGGAGCGCGCCCCGCACTCCCCGGCACGCGGCTCGGGCTGGATCGAGGGCTGGCGGCTGACCTTCGGCGGCGAGGAGCAGGGCTGGGAGGGGGCGCTCGCCACGCTGGTCGAGGACCCGCTGGGGCGGGTGTTCGTCGTGCTCTACGACCTCACCGACCAGGACGCGAAGGCGCTCGACGGCTGGGAGGGCGCGGACAGCGGGCTCTACCGGACGGTGCGGGTGCGGGTGCGCGCGCTGGACGGCGACCACCTCGCCTGGGCGTACGTCCTGGACGGCTACGAGGGCGGGCTGCCCTCGGCGCGGGCGCTGGGGATCCTCGCCGACGCGGCCGAGGCCGCCGGGGCGCCGGACGACTACGTCGCGGAGCTGCGGGCCCGCCCCTGCCGCTAGGCCCGCGGGCGGTAGCGTCGCGCGGGTGAGCGAGCCCACGCCAGCACCCGACCCGTACGCCCTCGCCCAGCAGGCCGCCGACGCCTTGCGCGACGCGACGGGGGTCGACCGGCACGACGTCGCCCTCGTCATGGGCTCGGGCTGGCTGCCGGCCGCGCAGCTGCTCGGCGACACGGTGGCCGACGTGCCGCTCGAGCGCCTGCCCGGCTTCGCCCCGCCGGTCGTGGAGGGCCACGGCGGCAGCGTCCGCTCGGTGCACGCCGGCGGCCAGCGCGCGCTGGTGTTCCTCGGCCGCACCCACCTCTACGAGGGCCACGGGGTCGCCGCCGTCGTGCACGGCGTGCGCACCGCGGTCGCGGCCGGGGCGCGCACCGTCGTGCTGACCAACGGCTGCGGCGGGCTGGACCCCGCGTGGGCGCCGGGCACGCCGGTGCTCATCCGCGACCACCTCAACCTCACGGCGACGTCGCCGCTCGTCGGCCCCCGCTTCGTCGACCTCACCGACCTGTGGTCCCCGCGCCTGCGCGAGCTGTGCCGCCGGGTCGACCCGACGCTCGCCGAGGGCGTGTACGCGCAGCTGCCCGGGCCGCACTACGAGACGCCGGCGGAGATCCGGATGCTCGCGACGCTGGGCGCCGACCTCGTCGGCATGTCGACCGCGCTCGAGGCGATCGCCGCCCGCGAGGCCGGCGCGGAGGTCCTGGGCATCTCGCTCGTCACCAACGCGGCGGCCGGGCTCACCGGCGAGCCGCTGGACCACGAGGAGGTCCTCGAGGCCGGGCGCGCGGCCGCCGGGCGGATGGGCGAGCTGCTCGCCGACGTGCTGGGGCGGCTGTGACCCGCACGGTCCTGCTCACCGGCTCCGCGGGGTCGATCGGCTCGGAGCTGCGCCGCGGCCTGCCGGGGTACGGCTGGCGGGTGCGGGGCCTCGACCTCGCCCGCCCCGAGCCGCTCGGGGAGGGCGAGGAGGCGCTGGTCGGCGACGTCCTCGACGCGGGGCTGCTCGCGCGGGCGGTGGACGGCGTCGACGCCGTGGCCCACCTCGCGTCGTTCCCCGACGAAGCCCCCCTCGACGCGGTCCTCGACTCGCACGTGCGCTCGACGGGCGCGGTGCTCGAGGCCGCCCGCGCCGCCGGCGTGCGCCGGGTGGTCCTGGCGAGCAGCAACCACGCCGTGGGCCGCACCCCGCGCCCCGACCAGGGCCCGCTGGGCGTCGACGTACGACCCCGTCCCGACACGTTCTACGGCGTCGGCAAGGTCGCCATGGAGGCGCTGGGCAGCCTCTACGCCGACCGCTACGGCCTCGAGGTCGTCGCGCTGCGCATCGGCTCGTTCCTCGAGCGGCCGACGAGCGAGCGGCACCTGGCGACGTGGCTGTCCCCGGGCGACGGCGTGCGGCTCGTGCGGGCCGCGCTCGAGGCGCCCGGGGTCTCGTACGCGGTCTGCTGGGGCGTCTCGGCGAACACGCGCTCGTGGTGGGACCCGGCGCCGGGGCGCGCGCTCGGGTACGAGCCCGAGGACGACGCGGAGGCGTACGCGCAGGAGGTCGCGCTCGGCGGCGACGTGCTCGACCTCGTCGGCGGTCCGTTCACCACGGCGCACTACGACGCGCCCTACGACGGGAGGCAGCGGTGAGCGTCCTCGACGAGGCGCGGGCGTGGCTCGCGGACGACCCCGACCCGGACACCCGGGCCGAGCTCGAGGCGCTGGTGCGCCACGCGAGGACGGGCGACCCGGTGTCGGCCGCCGACCTCGCCGAGCGCTTCTCGGGCCCGCTGGAGTTCGGCACCGCGGGCATCCGGGGGGCGATGGGCGCCGGCCCGCGGCGGATGAACCGCGCGGTGGTCATGCGCACCGCCGCCGGCCTGGCGGCGCACCTCGGCGGCGAGGGCCTCGTCGTGGTCGGGTACGACGCCCGGCGCAAGTCCTCGGAGTTCGCCGCGGCCGCCGCGCAGGTGCTGGCCGGGGCCGGGCTGCGCGCGGTGTGCCTGCCGCGCGCGCTGCCGACGCCCGTGCTGGCCTTCGCCGTGCGCCACCTCGGCGCCGCCGCGGGCGTCATGGTCACCGCGTCGCACAACCCGCCGCAGGACAACGGCTGCAAGGTGTACCTCGGCGACGGCCGGCAGATCGTCCCGCCGGACGACGCGGCGATCGCCGCGCGCATCGCCGCCGTCGGGCGGGTGTCCGACCTGCCGCTCGGCGCGCCGCAGGTGGCCGGCGAGGACCTCGTGGAGGCGTACGTCGCGGCGGTCGCCTCGCTCGCCGCGGACGGCACCCTGCCGGTGACGGTGGCGTACACCCCGATGCACGGCGTGGGCCGCGACGTGCTGCTCGCGGTGCTCGCCCGCGCCGGCTTCGCCGACCCCGTCGTCGTGCCGGAGCAGGCCGAGCCCGACCCCGCCTTCCCGACCGTGGCCTTCCCCAACCCGGAGGAGCCGGGGGCGATGGACCTCGCCCTCGCGCTCGGCGCCGGGGTGGGCGCCAGCCTGGTCGTGGCCAACGACCCCGACGCGGACCGCTGCGCGGTGGCGGTGCCCGCGCGCGCCGGCGGCTGGCGGGTGCTGCGCGGCGACGAGCTCGGCGCGCTGCTCGGGCGGCACGTCGCGCGCCGCGGCGTCGCTCCCGGCTCCGCCTTCGCCTGCTCGATCGTGTCGTCCTCGCTGCTCGGCAAGGTGGCCGCCGCGCACGGCCTGCGGTACGCCCGCACCCTCACCGGCTTCAAGTGGATCTCGCGGGTCGAGGGGCTCGCGTACGGCTACGAGGAGGCGCTCGGCTACTGCGTCGACCCGCAGCGGGTCGCGGACAAGGACGGCGTCAGCGCCGCGCTGCTGGCGGTGGAGCTGGCCGCGGAGTGCGCGGCGCAGGGCCGCACCCTCGAGGACGAGCTCGACGACCTCGCCCGCGACCACGGCCTGCACGCCACCGACCAGCTCTCGCTGCGGGTGCGCGACCTGGCCCTGATCCCCGCGGCCGTGGCGCGCCTGCGCGACGACCCGCCCTCCACCCTCGGCGGGCTCGCCGTGCACGAGGTGCGCGACCTCGCCGAGGGCTGGGACGGGCTGCCCCCGACGGACGGCCTGCGCTTCGGCCTGCAGGACGACGCGTGGGTGGTCGTGCGCCCGAGCGGCACCGAGCCCAAGCTCAAGTGCTACCTCGAGGTCGTGCTGCCGGTCTCCCCCGCCGCCACGGCGGGCGAGCTCGACGCGGCCCGCGCCCGGGCCCGTACGGTCCTCGACGCCGTCAAGGGGGACCTGGGCGAGGCGCTCGGGCTCTGAGCGCGCCGCCGCGGGGGCCCGGCTCAGTTCAGCCGGCGCGTCCCCCCGGGCAGCGCGCCGCCGGCGAGCAGGTCGCGGGTGGCGTCCTGCAGGGCGGTGAGGGCCACCTGCTGCGCGAACGGCCCGGTGGAGACGCGGGCGACGCCCAGCGCCTGCAGCTCGCGCACCGGCAGCGAGGCGCCCGGGACGCTGATGACGCTGAGCCGGCGGGGGCCGAGCGCGTCGGCGAGGTGGGCGACCTCGTCGCGGGCGACGACGCCGGGGACGAAGACGACCGGCGCGCCGGCCTCGAGGAACGCGCGCCCGCGGCGCACGGCCTCGGCGAGCAGCCCGCCCCGGTCGGCGCCCTGCGGCGCGCGCAGGAACGCGTCGGTGCGCGCGTTGAGCACGAAGTCGATGCCCGCGTCGCGCCCGGCCGCCACGACGGCCTCGACGGCGGCGACGGCCTCGTCGAGCGGCGCCATCCGGTCCTCGAGGTTGCCGCCGACCGCGCCGGCCTCGATCGCGCGCCGGGCGGTGGCGCCGGGGTCGCCGTACCCGGCCTCGAAGTCCATGGTGACCGGCAGGTCGACGGCCCGGGCGATGCGCCCGACCATGTCCAGGTGCAGCTCGAGGGGGATGTTCTCGCCGTCCTCGTAGCCGAAGGTCGCGGCGATCGAGTGCGAGGCCGTGGCGAGGGCGCGCACCCCCTCGGTGCCCGCGACGACCCGGGCCGAGACGACGTCCCAGACGTTGGCGAGGACGAGCACCTCCTCCGCGGTGTGCAGGTCGAGCAGGGTCCTGGCGCGGTCCTGGAGCGTGGTCACGGCGCGAGCGTACCGACCGGTGGTGCACCACCGGTCGGGACGTCGCCACCCCTGGCCCCGTCCCGGCGGGGCGGGGCACCCTGGGCGCCGGACCGAGCAGCGCCGGTGCCGCCGGCGGGAGGGGGCGTGCCATGGCCGAGGTGCTGCTGCACCACCACGCGCAGGGGCTGACCGACGGGGTGCACGCGCTCGCGGACGCGCTGCGCGGGGGCGGGCACCGGGTGCACGTCCCCGACCTCTACGACGGGCGCACCTTCGCCGACCTGGACGCGGGCGTCGCGCACGCGCGCGAGGTGGGGTTCGGGACCGTGGTCGAGCGCGGGCGGGCCGCCGCCGAGGGCCTGCCCGACGGGCTCGTGCACGCGGGGATCTCCCTGGGCGTGCTGCCCGCGCAGGCGCTCGCGCAGACCCGGCCGGGCGCGCGCGGCGCGCTGCTGCTGTGCGGCTGCGTCCCGCCCGAGGAGCTCGGCGCGCCGTGGCCGGCGGGCGTGCCGGTGCAGGTCCACGGCAAGGAGGCGGACCCGCTCTTCGCCGACGAGGGCGACCTCGACGCGGCCCGCGCCCTCGCGGCGGGCGCCGGCGCCGAGCTCTTCCTCTACCCCGGCGACGAGCACCTCTTCCTCGACAGCAGCCTGCCGGGGTACGACGCCGCGGCCACCTCGCTGCTCGTCGAGCGCGTCCTGCGGTTCCTCGCCGCCGTCGGCTGAGGCCGCGCGAGGGGGCGCGGGCGGTCGTGCGCATGATCCGCGCCGGCCGCGCGCACGATCGGCGCCGGGGGCTCGGCTCAGGAGCCTGCGCGGGGGCGCGAGCCGCCCCGGCGCGGCAGGCGAAGCCGCGGCCGGTGCAGCCGCGGCCGGTGCAGCCGCGGCCGGTGCAGCCGGGGCCGGGGCAGGTGCGGCCGCGGCAGGTGCGGGCGGCGCAGCTGCGGGCGGTGCACGTGCGGGCGCGGGACCCGCAGGCGCCGTACCTGGCGGAACGGGCGCCGCTCGCGCAGGCCCGGGTGCCGCACCGTGGCCGCCGCGGCGAACACCGACGGGAAGCGCACCGTGCTCACCATGAGGGCGCTGAGCGCCGCCCCGCCCGCCGCGGCGACGGGCACCGGCGCGAGGACGAGCAGCAGGAGCAGCAGCGCCCCGGCCGCCGGCGTGGGCAGCCCGACGAAGGCGCCCTGCTGCTGCACCAGCGGGAAGCGCGCGAGGCGCCACGCGCCGCCGAGCAGGAAGGCGCCGGCCACCGCGACCGCGGGCACCTGGGTGGCGGCGCCCGCGCCGTCCGCCGCGCGCGCCAGCGCCAGCGCGGGCACGACGCAGAAGCAGACGAGGTCGGCGAGCGAGTCCAGCTGCGCGCCGAAGGCCGTACCGCCACCGGCCCGCCGGGCCAGCGCGCCGTCCACGACGTCGAGGACGGCGGCGAGGACGACGAGGGCGAGGGCCGCGCCGAGGTGGCGCGGCACGAGCAGCAGGGCGCCGAGGCCGAGGACCAGGTTGGCGCTCGTGACGAGGTTCGGGCCCCGCAGGTGCTCGCGCACGTCAGCCCCGCCCGCGCAGCCGGGCGAGCGGGGTGACCCCCGCGGTGACCCTGGTGCCCTTGCGCACGAGCACGTCCGCGGCGCCCGGCGGGAGCAGCACGTCGGTGCGCGAGCCGAAGTGGATGAGGCCGAGCCGCTCTCCCGCGGCGACCCGGTCGCCGACGCGCACCCAGTTGGTGATGGTGCGCGCGAGCGCCCCGGCGACCTGCACGACGACGACCGGCCCCGCCGGGCCGTCGAGCAGCAGCCGGTTGCGCCGGTTGTCCTGCGCGCCCGCGAAGAGGGCCGGCGCGAACCCGGAGCCGAGCCGCTCCTCGCGCTCGAGCCGGCCCGCCACGGGGCTGCGGTTGACGTGCACGTCGGTGAGCGAGAGGAAGACCGTCACCCGCGTCGCGCGGCCGCCGGGCAGCCACGGCTCCTCGACGTCCTCGTCGACGCCGGTGACGAA
This sequence comes from Vallicoccus soli, assembly GCF_003594885.1. Lineage (NCBI taxonomy): Bacteria > Bacillati > Actinomycetota > Actinomycetes > Motilibacterales > Vallicoccaceae > Vallicoccus > Vallicoccus soli. The sequence goes on along the minus strand of NZ_QZEZ01000005.1, from coordinate 55,325 downwards.
CCCGTCCGACGCCGCCACGACGAGCGCGGGGTCGCTGGGCAGCGGCCGCTCGGGGTCGCGGAAGAAGGCGACGACGGCGCCGCCGGCAGCGAGCAGCGCCCACCCGGTGCGCCGCCCGGCCACGGCGAGCGGCAGCCCCAGCGCGAGCGGGGCGACGGCGTACCGCCGGGCGATCGGCCAGGTCCGCCGGCTCACCGCGGAGCGCCCGGGGCGCCGGGGCGCGGGTCCCGGCACGCGTACAGCACCGCCGGCGGCACGTTGAGCGGGCTGACCCGCCGCTGCACGGAGGCGAAGAGCCGGCCGAGGTCGCGGGCGATGAGCGGGGAGTACTGCAGCACCAGCAGCGCCCCGCCCGGCGCGAGCACCTGCGCCGTGCGCTCGAGGATCCGCCGCCCGAGCCCGTGCGGCAGCGAGGTGAACGGCAGCGCCGAGACGACGACCTCGGGCCGCTCGTCCCCCAGCACCTCGGCGACGTCCTCGGCGGAGCCGGTGACGACCGTGAGGCGCGGGTCGGGAAGCTTGGCCCGCAGGGCGTCGGCCATCGCGGGGTCGATCTCGAAGGCGACGAGGCGCGCGTCGGGCGCCATCCGCCGCAGCAGGGGCCCGGTGTGCGAGCCGGTGCCGGCCCCCAGCTCGACGACGAGGCGCGCCGCCGGCACGTCGGCCATCGCCAGCATGTCGGCGACCGCCCGCCCCGACGTCGGCAGCACCGCGCCGACCCGCCGCGGGTGCGCGACGAACGAGCGCAGGAAGAGCAACCTCTCGGACAGGTCCGACCGCACGTGCTGTCCTCTCGCCGGGGGCGTCGTCCAGGCAGGCTAGGCGCCGGGGGCGTCCCGGGTCACGTCCCCGCCGGGTCGCGCGCCGGTTCCCCGCCCGCGTCCCCGGTCAGCCACAGGGCGCGGTACGGCGTCAGCAGCAGCGTCCCGTCGGCCTCCCCGGCGGGCTGCCCGGCGAGCTCGTCGCGCAGCGCACCGCCGAGCGGGACCAGCCCGCGCGGCACCCACTGGTCGTGCTCGGTGAGGTTGTAGAGGCAGACGAGGGTCTGCTCGGGGTGGCGCCGGCGCGTCATGAGCACGCCCGGCAGCGGCGGGTCCAGCGCCTCGGCCTCGACCGACGCGTGCATCGCGGGGAGCCCGGCCCGGGCCCGCACCGCCGCGCGCAGGCCGTGGAAGAGGCGGTGCTCGACCGTCCCCTCCCGGTGGCGCCGCTCGGCGACGTCCCACGGCATCCGGGGTCGGTGCACCCAGCGGTTGTCGCCGGCGTGCGCCGGGTCCTGCGCCCAGTCGCGGTCGTTGAGCAGGCCCAGCTCGTCGCCCATCCACACGAGGGGCACGCCGCCGTGCCCGAGCACGACGTGGTGGGCGAGCAGCAGGCGCCGCACGGCGAGCTCCGCCGCGTGCGGGTCGTCCTCGTCGAGGGCCCGCTCGAGCCCCGCCAGCGAGGCGGCCGTGCCGCTGATCCGCCGGTCCCCCGTGGCGGGGTTGTGCTGGAACACCAGCCCCCGGGCGAACGACCCCGGGAACTCCCCGGAGTAGAAGTCCGACAGGAAGCGCCGGTGCGCCGCCCCGTCCCAGCCGACCGCCGCGGCGTCCTCGTCGGAGACGGCCCAGCCGATGTCGTCGTGGCAGCGCACGTACGTCCCCCACGCGGTCGTCGGCGGCTTCGGCGGGAAGCGGCGCAGCGCGGTCGTGAGCAGCCGGGCGTCGCGCGCGGCCAGCGAGGACCACACCTGGACCATGAGCGTGTTGTGGTACGCCAGGTCGCTCACCTTGCCGGCGTGCCGGCCCACCCCGAGGTAGTGCGCCAGGTCGTCGGGGCCGACGATCGCCTCGGCCTTGAACGCCAGCGCCGGCGCCTGGACGCGCGCCACCGCGCGCAGCGCCTGCGTCAGCGCGTGCACCTCCGGCTGGTTCTGGCAGTCGGTGCCGAGCCGCTTCCACAGGAAGGCGATGGCGTCGAGGCGCAGCACCTCCACGCCCTGGTTCGCCAGGTGGCACACGACGTCGGCCAGCTCGAGGAACACCTCGGGGTTGTGCCAGTCGAGGTCCCACTGCCAGGCGTTGAACGTCGTCCACACCCAGCCGCGGAGGTCGTCGTCCCACGTGAAGCTGCCGGGCGCGAAGTCCGGGAACACCTCGGGCAGCGTCCGCTCGAACGCGTCCGGCACCGCGCGGTCGGGGTGCACGTGGAAGTAGCCGCGGTACCGCTCCTCGCCCGCCCGCGCCCGCACCGCCCACTCGTGCTCGCGGGCCACGTGGTTGAGCACGAGGTCCAGGACCAGCGACACCCCCTGGGCGCGCAGCACCGCCGCCAGGTCGGCGAGGTCGTCCATCGTGCCGAGGTCCTCGCGCACCCGCCGGTAGTCCTGCACGGCGTAGCCGCCGTCGTTCGGCGCCGGGCGCGGCGCGAGCAGCGGCATGAGGTGCAGGTACGTCACGCCCAGCTCGCGCAGGTAGCCCGCGCGCTCGGCGACGCCGGCGAGCGTGCCCCCGAAGCGGTCGGCGTAGCAGGCGTAGCCGAGCATCGACGGCGCCTGGAACCAGTCGGGGTCGACGAGGCGGCGCAGGTCGAGCAGGCGCAGGTCGGCCGGGCGCTCGACCGCGCGGCGGGCCGCGACATCGACCGCGCGGGCGGCGGCGGCCGGGGCCGCGTCGCCGTACGCCGCCTCGAGCCCGGACAGCAGGTCCGGCCAGTGCCGCCGCAGCCGGGCGAGGAACAGCTCGCGGTCGTGCTCGGGCTCGCCGGCGAGCACCTCCGCGGCACGGTCGAGCAGGTCCCCGGGGACGGCGTCGGCGCGGCTCACCGCGCCGATGATGCCACCGCGGCCCCGGCGGTCCGCGCCGCGGGCGCCCGGGCGCGTGGCAGGATCGGCGCCCGTGAAGCGCTCCGAGCTGGCCGCCCTCGTCGACCACACCCTGCTGCGCCCCGAGGCGACGCCCGCCCAGGTCGAGCGCACCGTCGCCGACGCGGGCCGGCTCGGCGCCGCCACCGCCTGCGTCTCGCCGTCGCGCCTGCCGCTGCCCACGGGCACCCTGCCCGACGGGCTGGGCCTGTGCGCGGTCGTCGGCTTCCCCTCGGGCGCCCACCGCAGCCCGGTCAAGGCCGCCGAGGCGGCGCAGGCCGTCGCGGACGGGGCCACCGAGGTCGACATGGTCATCGACCTCGGCGCCGCCGTCGCCGGGGACTGGGTGCAGGTGCGCGCGGACATCGCGGCGGTGCGCGCCGCCGCCCCCGCGCCCGTCGTGCTCAAGGTGATCATCGAGTCGGCCGCGCTCACCGACGAGCAGGTCGTCGCGGCGTGCGAGGCGAGCGAGGCCGCGGGCGCGGACTTCGTCAAGACCTCGACGGGCTTCTCCGCGGCCGGCGGCGCCACCGTCGAGGCGGTGCGCCTCATGGCCGCGACCGTCGGCGGCCGCCTCGGCGTCAAGGCGTCCGGCGGCATCCGCGACACCGCGACCGCCCTGGCCATGGTCGAGGCCGGCGCCACCCGCCTGGGCCTCTCCGGCACCGAGGCCGTCCTCGCCGGCCTCGAGGACTGACCCTCCCCCGCGAGGACCCGGAGCGCCATCGCCGCACGATCGCCGCGGGGTGGTCCCCGCCGCGACCGTGCCCGGACGCCCCCTCCCCCGCCGCGGTCGTGCGGGGATGGCGGTCGCGGGCCCGGGCGGTCCGTGGCGAGGCGGTCTGGCGCCCGCGCGCCGGGGCAGGAGCGGGGCATGCACACGTACGCCCGTGACGGCCTGCTCCTGCCCGTGCGCGACGAGGGCCCCCGCGACGGCGAGGCCGTGGTGCTGCTGCACGGCTGGCCGCAGACCGGGGCGGCGTACGACGCCGTGGTCCCGGCGCTGCACGCGGCCGGGCTGCGCACCCTCGTCCCCGACCAGCGGGGCTACGCGGCCACGGCGCGGCCGCGGGGGCGGCGGGCGTACCGGCTGGGCGAGGTCGTCGCGGACGCGCTCGCGCTGCTCGACGCGGCCGAGGTCGAGCGGGCGCACGTGGTCGGGCACGACTGGGGCGGTGCCGTCGCCTGGCTGCTCGCCGGGGCGCACCCGGACCGGCTGCTCAGCGCGACCGTGCTGAGCACGCCGCACCCCGGCGCCCTGCGCACCGCGGCGCTGGTCGGCGACCAGGCGCTGCGCTCGTCGTACATGGGCCTTCTCCAGCTGCCCGCCCTGCCCGAGGCGCTCCTGCTGGCCCGCGGCGGGGCACCGCTGCACCGCCTGCTGCGCGCGAGCGGGCTGCCCGAGCGCCACGCCCGGGAGTACGTCGCCCGCATGCGCGAGCCGGGCGCGCTGTCCGCGGCGCTCGGCTGGTACCGCGCGCTGCCGCTGGCCGGCGGGCTCGGCGCCGGGCCGGCGCGGGTGCCGACGACCTACCTCTGGGGCTCGCGCGACGCCGCCCTGGGGCGCACGGCCGCCGAGCGCACCGGGGAGCACGTCGCCGCCGACTACCGCTTCGAGGTGCTCGAGGGTGCCGGGCACTGGCTGCCCGAGACCCGGGCCGGCACCGTCGCGGCGGCGGTGCTGGCCCGGGTCGCGGGCTGAGCGGCTACAGCAGGCGCACGCGCCCCGTGTCGAGGTCGTAGCGGGCCGCCAGGACCTCGAGCCGGCCGCCCTGCACCGCCTCGCGGATGATCCCGCTGCGCCGCACGAGCCGGCGGGCGACCAGCCGGGTGTTCTCGCGCACCGCGTTCTCGACGAGGTCGCCGGGCTCGTCGCGCACGGCGAGCACCGCCGGGCGGATCGCGTCGACGATCGTCTGGACGTGCTCCGGTGCGTGCCCGCCGTGCTCGACCACCTCGGCGGTCGCCGCCACCGCGCCGCACCGCTCGTGCCCGAGCACGACGAGCAGCGGCGGGGCGAACTCCCCGACCGCGAACTCGATGCTGCCGAGGACCGCCGGGCCGACGATGCCGCCGGCGACCCGCTGGTCGAAGACCGCGCCCACGCCCTCGTCGAAGACGATCTCCGGCGGCACGCGCGAGTCCGAGCAGCCCAGCATGATCACGTACGGGTGCTGCCCGCCCGCGGTCTCGTGGACCGCGTCCACGTCCTGCCCGCGGTGCCGCGCCCGGCCCGCGGCGAAGCGCGCGTTGCCGCGCAGCAGCCGCCGCAGCGCCTGCTGCGCCGTCGTCGGCCAGTCCTCGTCCTGCCCCGCGCCGACCGCGCCGACCGCGCCGACCGCGGCCGGCGCGCCGACCGCGGTCCCGACCCCCGCCAGCGCGAGGGCGGCCATCGCCCCGCGCCGGTCCATCCCCTGCGTCCCCATGCTCCTCGTCCCCCGTGCGACGGCGTGCCCCGGTCCGGTGCGCCGGGACCACGACGCCGCGCAGGCTAGGGGACCCGTGACGGCGTTGTCAGCGGGTTTCCCGCCCTCAGAGCGAGAAGCGGCTGAGGAACCGCCACATCGTGCGCGACGCGTGCACCTCCTGGCTCACCAGGCCGAGCCCCGGCAGCGCCGCGTCGGTGCCGGGCCAGGTGTGCCCGCCGTCGCTGATGCGGTGCAGGACCACCCGGGCGCCGTCGCGGCAGCGGTCGTACGCGAAGCGGGTGACGTGCTCGGACAGCTGCGTGGCCACCGGCCCGCGGCGGCACCCGTCGATCCGCGCCCAGGCCTGCACCGCGACCGGCACGGCGTAGCCCCAGCGCAGGTCCGGCGAGCCGCCGTACGGGTTCACCTGGTCCTGCTGGCCGTGGAAGGTGATGACCGGGACGGCGCGGCCGGGGGTGCAGTCCTCGACCTCCGGCACGCTCACGTCGTCCGGGTCGGGGCGCCCGGCGCGCAGCCCCGCGACGGGGGCGACGGCGGCGATGCGGTCGGGGATGCGGCAGGCGAGCGCCGAGGCCATCCGCCCGCCGCCGGAGAAGCCCGTGGCGTACGAGCGGTCGGGGTCGCCGCAGAGCCGGCGCTGGACGACGTCGAGCACCCGCTCGAGGTACGCGACGTCGTCGCGCGCCCCGGGCGGCGGGAACTGCCCCGCGGTGGTGGGCACGCCGGGCACGTTCCAGGCCCAGGCGCCGTCGGGGTCCGGCGGGTCGGCCGGGGCCAGCGGGATCGCGGCGGTCGGCGCGACGGCGAGGAAGCCGTGCGCGTCGGCGACGTCGCGCAGGTCGGAGATGTCCGCCTGCGTCGGGCCGTTGCTCGAGCTGCCGTGCAGGTCGAGCACGACCGGCAGCCGCTCGTGGCGGTCGGCGCCCGCGGGCACGTGCACGAGCACCGGGTACGACGCCCCGCCGAACGCGACCTGCAGGGTCCGGTCACCGGTCCAGCCCGGGCGGGTGCAGCCGTCGGCGCCGGTGCTCGCCCCGGCGGTCCCGCCGGCGGCCAGGGCGGGGGCGGCGGCGGGCACGGCCAGCCCCGCCGCGAGGACGGCGGCCGCGGCGGCGGCCAGGGTGCGCGGGCGGTGGGGCATGGGCTCTCCTCGGGTACGGGCGTCGTCGCCGTGGGTGATCCACCCGCACCGGGAGCGCATCCGTCAAGCACCCGCGCCGCGGCCGGCGGTGCGGGTGCTGCGGGCTCAGTGCAGGTCGCGGCGCTGGAACAGCCAGGTGCTGAGCACGAGCAGCACCGCGCAGACCCCGCCGAGCACCAGCGCGCCGTGCAGGCTGCTCACGAGGACCTCCCGGGACTGGCCCGTGGTGTCGTCGTAGAGGTAGACCACCGCCCCGCCGTCGCTCGAGAGCGCCTCGACGTTCTTGGTGAGCAGCCACTCCTCCCAGCGCGGGCGCAGCACCCGCACGGCGTTCTCCACCACGACGAGGTAGAGGAACGCCGCGCCCAGCGTCGCCCCCGTGTCGCGGAACAGGTTGGTCGCGGAGAAGCCGATGTGCGCGGCGAGCACCCCGAGCAGGACCAGGCGGCCCTGGTCGCCGAGCAGGTCGCCCCAGAACCCCGGCGGCACGTCCGTGGTGCCGCGGGCGGCGCCCAGCAGGAAGCCGGCGCCGACCCACAGCGCCTGCGCGACGGCCGCGACGAGCACCGCGGCCAGCACGACGACGAGCGCCTTCACCGCGACGACGCGCATGCGCCGCGGCTCCCAGAAGAGCAGGGCGACCATGGAGCGGCTCGACCAGTCCGCGCCGACGTACGTCGCCCCGACGAGGAACAGCAGCGCCGCCGTCACGACGCCGACGGCGATGGCGCCGGTCGGCAGCTGGTCGGCGACCTGGAAGGGCGCCTTGTCGATGAACCAGTCGAGGCTGTAGTTCTCGACCGTCGGCTCGGTGCCGCAGTACTCCTGCGGGTCCGCGCCCGCCGGCAGGTCCGGCGGGGGGTCCGCCAGGCAGTCCTCCCAGAACGCCCGGTCCCGCTCCACCTGCTGCTCCAGCTGCTGCTGCGCGGCGGCGAGCTGCCCCGGCGACGCGGGCGCGAACTGCGTCCAGGCGACGACGGTGCCGGCGACCAGGCCCAGCAGGCCGAGCGCGAGGAGCAGGCGCACGAACCGCCGCGACCGGAAGCGCAGCACCTCCGCCCGCAGCAGGTGCCCGGTGCCGCCGGTGGCGGTAGGCGTACGGGTCTCCGTGGCCGTCGTGCTCATCGCTGCCCCTCCGCACCCGTGCCGGTCAGCTCCAGGAAGACGCTCTCCAGGTCGGCGCTGATCGGGGTCAGCTCGCTGACGTACTGCCCCTCCTGCGCGAGCAGGCGGGTCAGCACGGACGGCTCCGGCACCCCGGACACCCGCCAGGCGTCACCGAGCGACGCGACGGCGTACCCCGCCCGCTCGAGGACCGCCCGGGCGGCGACCGGGTCGGGGGCGCGCAGCCGCACGTCCCCCGTCGACCGGCTCGCCAGGACCTCGCCCACCGGGCCGGACGCCACGAGGCGCCCCCGGGCGAGGATGCTCACGTGGTCGCACACCTGCTGCACCTCGGCGAGCAGGTGGCTGGAGAGGAACACCGTCGAGTGCCCGTCGGCGCCGAGCCGGCGCACGAGCTCGCGGACCTCGCGGATGCCCGCCGGGTCCAGGCCGTTGCTCGGCTCGTCGAGGATGAGCAGGCGCGGGCGCTTGAGCAGGGCCGCGGCGATGCCCAGCCGCTGCTTCATGCCGAGGCTGTAGCCCTTGAACGCGTCGTCCGCGCGGTCGCGCAGCCCGACCAGCTCGAGGCACTCCTCGACCCGGGCCCGGGGCACCCCGGCCGTCTCGGCCAGCACCCGCAGGTTGAGCCGCCCGGAGAACGCCGGGAAGAACAGCGGCGTCTCGACGAGCGCGCCGACGCCGCCCACGACCTGCGGGAGCTCCTCGGGCACCGGGCGCCCGAGCAGGCGCAGCTCCCCCGCGTCCGCGCGGACCAGGCCGAGCAGGCAGCGGATCGTCGTCGTCTTGCCGGACCCGTTGGGGCCCAGGAAGCCGTGGACGCCGCCCTCCTCCACGAGGAGGTCCAGCCCGTCGAGCGCGCGCTCCGAGGGCCCCCGGCCCCGCCGGTACGCCTTCTGCGCCCCCGCCACCTCGATGACCGCCACGCGCGCCCCCCGTCCCGGCGGCCCCGTCCTGGACCGTCCGGTGGGCAGGCTCCCACGACCGCGCGCGGCCGCGTGGGAGACTCGCCCTCCGTGGAACCCCGCCGCGTCGTGCTGCTCACCGGCCCCTCCGGCTGCGGCAAGTCCCGCCTCGCCCGCGCCAGCGGCCTGCCGGTGCTGAACCTCGACGACTTCTACAAGGACGGCGACGACCCGACGCTGCCCGTCGACGAGGACCTCGGCATCGCCGACTGGGACGACCCCCGCTCCTGGGACGGAGCCCGCGCCGTCGCCGCGCTCGAGGCCCTGCTGCGCGACGGCGCGGTCGAGGTGCCGGTGTACGACATCGCCCACGACCGCGCGACCTCGCACCGGGAGTTCTCCCTCGGCGGGGCGCGCACCCTCGTCGCCGAGGGCATCTTCGCCGCCGAGGTCGTCGGCGCGTGCCGGGAGCGGGGCCTGCTCGCCGACGCCCTCGTGGTCCGCCGCGCCCCGTGGAAGAACTTCCTGCGCCGCCTCGCCCGCGACCTCGCCGAGCGCCGCAAGGGCCCCGCCGTCCTCGTGCGCCGCGGCCTCGCCCTCATGCGCGAGGAGCCCGCCGTCGTCGCCCGCCAGGTCGCCCTCGGCTGCCGCGCCTGCAGCGCCGAGGAGACCCTGCGCACCCTGCGCTCGTACGCCTGACGGCCGGCGGGCCGGGGGTCCGGAGGGCCGGCCGGTCCGGGCGGTCCCGCGCGCCCCGCGCCCCCTTGCCCGCTTTGCGCACACCAAGGGCGGCCCGGAGCGGCGTGCCGCGCCCGCAGCGCGCCGACACGCCGACCACCGGTTGCGCGAACCGGACAGGACGTGCGCGCAGTGCCCCACCGCGTCGGGCGCGCTGGCGGCCGGCCCCGGCACCATCCGCACGCACCGCCGAGGGTGCACCGGGCAGCGTTGTCCGCTGTGCGCACACCACGAGGTCCCCGGAGCGGCGTGCCGCGCCCGAAGGGCGCCGACACGCCGACCGTCGGTTGCGCGAACCGGACAGGCCGTGCGCGCCGTGACCCCCGCGTCGGGCGCGCGGGACCGGCCGGCCCCCGCACCGTCCGCACGCACCGCCGAGGGGTGCGCCGAGCCGCGATGTCCGCTGTGCGCACACCACGAGGTCCCCGGAGCGGCGTGCCGCGCCCGAAGGGCGCCGACACGCCGACCGTCGGTTGCGCGAACCGGACAGGCCGTGCGCGCCGTGACCCCCGCGTCGGGCGCGCGGGACCGGCCGGCCCCCGCACCGTCCGCACGCACCGCCGAGGGGTGCGCCGAGCCGCGATGTCCGCTGTGCGCACACCACGAGGTCCCCGGAGCGGCGTGCCGCGCCCGCAGGGCGCCGACACGCCGACCGTCGGTTGCGCGAACCGGACAGGCCGTGCGCGCCGTGACCCGCCGCGTCGGGGCGCGCGGACCTCACAGCCCGGACAGCACCAGCCCCGGCCCAGCCCCGGTCAGCCCCGGCTCAGCCCGCCCAGCCCCGACCCAGCCCGCCCAGCCCCCGCCCCGCCCCGCCCTCGCCTCAGCCCAGCGCCGCGTACCCCGGCTTGATGACCCCGTCGATGAGCGCGAGCCGCTCGTCGAACGGCAGGAACGCGGACTTCATGGCGTTGATGGTGAGCCACTGCAGGTCGCGCAGGCCGTAGCCGAAGTGCTCGACGAGCAGTCCCATCTCGCGGGACATCGAGGTGCCGCTCATGAGCCGGTTGTCGGTGTTGACGGTGACGCGGAACGACAGGCGGCGCAGCAGGCCGATCGGGTGCTCGGCGATCGAGGGCGCGGCGCCCGTCTGCACGTTGGACGACGGGCACATCTCCAGCGGGATGCGCTTGTCGCGGACGTACGACGCGAGGCGGCCGAGGCGCACGTCGTCGCCGTCGACGGCGATGTCGTCGATGATGCGCACGCCGTGCCCGAGCCGGTCGGCGCCGCACCACTGCAGCGCCTCCCAGATCGAGGGCAGGCCGAACGCCTCGCCGGCGTGGATGGTGAAGTGGGCGTTCTCGCGGCGGAGGTACTCGAAGGCGTCGAGGTGGCGGGTGGGCGGGAAGCCGGCCTCGGCCCCGGCGATGTCGAAGCCGACGACGCCGCGGTCGCGGTAGCGCACGGCGAGCTCGGCGATCTCGCGGGAGCGGGCGGCGTGGCGCATGGCGGTGAGCAGGGTGCCGACGCGGACGGTGCGCCCGCGGGCCGCGGCGGCCGCCTCGCCCTCGCGGAAGCCGGCGTCGACGGCCTCGACGACCTCCTCGAGCGCGAGCCCGCCCTCGACGTGCAGCTCGGGGGCGAAGCGCACCTCGGCGTAGACGACGCCGTCGGCCGCGAGGTCCTGCGCGCACTCGCTCGCGACCCGGGCGAGCGCGTCGGCGCCCTGCATCACCCCGACCGTGTGCGCGAACGTCTCGAGGTAGCGCTCGAGGGAGCCGGAGTCGGCGGCGTCGACGAACCACTGCCCGAGCGCGACGGGGTCCTGCGTGGGCAGCCGGTCGTAGCCGGCGGCGTCGGCGAGCTCCACGACCGTCGCGGGGCGCAGCCCGCCGTCGAGGTGGTCGTGCAGCAGGACCTTGGGCGCGCGCAGCACCTGCTCCGGCGTCGGGGGCGCGGGGGTGCCGTCGGAGGCGCTCGGGGTGGGCATGCGCTCACCGTAGCCGGGGTAGGTCCCCCTCCCCGCGGGGCGACGGGGCCCCGCGGACCGAGGAGGACCGCGATGCCCAGCTCGACCCCTGCCGGCGTCAGTCCCGCCGACAGCACCGCCCGCCCGGTCGTCGCCCTGTACGACGGCTCGACGGCCGCCCGCGACACCGTCCTGCGCGCCGCCGGGACCGCCGCGCGCACCCTCGTCGTCGCACCGCCGGGCGCGGAGGCCCGCCTCGGCGACGTCGCCGGCCTCGTGGACGGCTGGGTCCGGGAGCGCACGCCCACCATCGAGGCGGCGCTGCGCACCGCCGTGGAGCACGACGCGCCCTGGGTCTGCGTCCCGTCGTCGGCGATGCCGAGCGAGGACCTGCTCCGCGACGGGCTGCGCGCGGCCGTCGGCGTGCTCGGCGAGCAGCGCCCCGGCCTCGTGCTGCACGTCGTGCGCACCGCGGGCATCAGCCTCGACGCGCCCGCGGCCGCCGTCCGCCCGTACGGGCGCGTGGTGCTCGTCAGCGACCTGGAGGAGACGACGGGGCTGGCCTCGTACGCCGCCGCGGCGGTCGCCGCGCGCTCGGGCGCCGAGCTCGACGTGGTGGTGAGCGGGCGCGACGAGCAGGGCGACGAGCTGCAGCGGCTCGTGACGGCCGCCGGGGAGCGGACCGACCCGACGAGCCTGCTGCGGGCGCGGCACGCGCTGCACGCCGGCGGCGTGCCGGTGCGCTACCTCGGCGGGGGGGCGGGCCCCGACGCGGTCGCGGGCTCGCTGCAGGTCGTCGAGGGGCTGCAGCCGGACCTGCTCGTCGTCGGCCTCGGCGCCCGCGCGCTGCTGGAGATGGCCCCGGGGCGCGCCCCGCGCCTGGAGGAGACCCTCGCCGGCGCCCGGGGGCGCCTCGTCGGCAACCTGCTGACGTGGCTCGCGGTCGACGTGGCGCTGGTGCTCGACCCGGTGGGGCCGGCGACCGCGGTCGCGGCCGCCCGGGCCGACCTCGCGCGCACCGTGGACGCCACGCTCGCCGGCGTGGCGTGAGGCGCCCGGCCCGTGGTGGGCGGCCTCAGTCCTCCCGCTGCGCCAGGTCGGGCGCGAACGCCGGCAGGCACACGGCGACGTAGTCCGCGCCGTCGGGCCCGGCGGAGTAGCGCACCCGCTCGCCCGCCCGGGTGAGGACGGCCTGCCCGGCGGGGACCTCGAGCCGCCCGCCGTCGTGCTCCACGACGACGCTGCCGGCCAGCACCACGGTCACCTCGTCGAAGCGCGGGGTCTGCGCGGGCTCGTCCCACCCGGCCGGCGCCTGCATGCGCGCGACCGAGACGCCGTCGGTGCCGGTGGCGACGCGGCCGACGTACTCGTCGATGACCTTGCCGCCGGGGACGGGGATCCGCGCCGGCGCGGGGATGGGCTGGGGCACCCGCTCAGGGTGCCACGCGCTCGACGACGAGCGGCAGCAGGTCGGGGCGGGCGCCCTCCGGGGCGACGAGGTACGCCCCCTGCAGCGCCTCGAGCGCCCGGTCGAAGCGCGCCGGCTCGTCGGTGTGCAGGGTGAGCAGCGGCTGCCCGCCGCGCACCGCCTCGCCCGGCACGGCGTGCCACTCGACGCCCGCGCCGGCCTGCACCGGGTCCTCCTTGCGGGCGCGGCCGGCGCCGAGGCGCCAGGCGGCGACGCCGACGGCGTACGCGTCGAGGGCCGTCAGCACGCCGTCGGCCGGCGCGAGCACCTGGTGCGTCTCGCGGGCGGTCGGCAGCGGCGCGTCGGGGTCGCCGCCCTGGGCGGCGAGCATGCGCCGCCAGGCGTCCATCGCGCTGCCGTCGCGCAGCCGGTCGACGGGGTCCACCCCGTCGACGCCGGCAGCGGCGAGCATCTCCCGGGCGAGGGTGACGGTGAGCTCCACGACGTCGGCGGGGCCGCCGCCGGCGAGCACCTCGACGGACTCGCGCACCTCGAGCGCGTTGCCGGCGGTGCGCCCGAGCGGGCGGTCCATGGCGGTGAGCAGCGCGACCGTGCGCACGCCGGCGTCCTCGCCGAGCGCCACCATCGTCCGGGCCAGCTCGCGCGCGTCGTCCACGGACTTCATGAACGCGCCCGAGCCGACCTTGACGTCGAGCACGAGGGCGCCGGTGCCCTCGGCGATCTTCTTGCTCATGATCGAGCTGGCGATGAGCGGGATCGCCTCGACCGTGCCCGTGACGTCGCGCAGCGCGTAGAGCTTGCGGTCCGCGGGCGCGAGGTCGTCGCTGGCCGCGCACACCACGGCGCCGACGTCGCGCAGCTGGGTGAGGACCTCCTCGTGGGTGAGCGTCGCGCGCCAGCCGGGCACCGACTCCAGCTTGTCGAGGGTGCCGCCGGTGTGCCCGAGCCCGCGGCCGGACAGCTGCGGCACGGCCACCCCGCAGGCGGCGACGAGGGGCGCCAGCGGCAGCGTCACCTTGTCGCCGACGCCGCCGGTGGAGTGCTTGTCGGCGGTGGGCCGGCCGAGGCCGGAGAAGTCGAGGCGCCGCCCGCTCGCGATCATCGCCGCGGTCCAGCGCGCGACCTCCTCGCGGTCCATCCCGCGCAGCAGCACGGCCATGGCGAGCGCCGACATCTGCTCGTCGGCGACGGCGCCGCGGGTGTACGCGTCGACGACCCAGTCGATCTGCGACGCCGAGAGCCGGCCCCCGTCGCGCTTGGTCCGGATCACGTCGACCGCGTCGTGCGCCTCGCTCATCCCTGCACCCTCCCCAGGTCCTCGGGCCCGAAGGCCCACGGCAGCACCTCGGCCATCGGCCGCACCCCGTCGGGGGTCTCCACGAGCAGCCCGGCGCCGCCGTGCTCCCACAGCAGCTGCCGGCAGCGCCCGCACGGCATGATCGTCGCCCCGCGCGCGTCGACGCAGGTGAAGGCGACGAGCCGCCCGCCGCCGCCCGCGACGAGCGAGGACACGAGCCCGCACTCCGCGCACAGCGTCACGCCGTAGCCCGCGTTCTCCACGTTGCACCCGACGACGACGCGCCCGTCGTCGACGAGCGCCGCCGCGCCGACGGGGAAGCGGGAGTAGGGCGCGTACGCCCGCCCCATGACCTCGCGCGCCGCCGCGCGCAGCGCGTCCCAGTCCACCTCGGGGCGGCCCGGCCCGCTCACGGCTTGTACGGCACGCCGTCGGCCGCCGGCGCGCGGACCTTCCCGACGAGGCCGGCGACCGCGAAGAGCGTGGCGAGGTAGGGGGCCATGAGCATGAGGTCGCTCGGGATCGGCGTGCCGAGGATGCCCAGGACGCTCTGCAGCTGGTTCGCGAAGCCGAAGAGCAGCGCCGCGGCCAGCGCGCCGAGCGGGCTCCACCGGCCGAAGATGAGCGCGGCGAGGGCGATGAAGCCCTGCCCCGCCGTCATCTCCTTGCCGAACGCCCCGACCGCGCCGAGGGTGAAGTACGCGCCGCCGAGCCCCGCCACGAGCCCGCCGAGCAGCACGTTGCGCCAGCGGGTCCGGTTGACGTCGATGCCGACCGTGTCCGCCGCCTTGGGGTGCTCCCCGACCGCGCGGACCCGCAGGCCCCAGCGGGAGTGGAACAGCGCCACGTGGATGACCACGACGGTGGCGTACATGAGGTAGACGATGATCGACTGGTCGAAGAGGATCGGCCCGACGAGCGGGATGTCCCCGAGCACCGGCACCTCGATCCGCTGGAACGTGTCGGGGCTGTTCCAGGTGTCGGCCTCGGGCGAGAGCAGCCGGCCGTAGAGGAAGCTCGTCACGCCGGTGACGAGCACGTTGAGCACGACGCCGACGATGACCTGGTCGACGGCGTAGCGGATCGCGAAGAGCGCCAGCAGCGCCGCGACCGCGAGGCCCGCGACGGGGGCGGCGACGAGGCCGGCGTACGGGGTGCCGAGCAGCGTCGCGACGACGGCGGACAGGAACGCCCCGCCGAGCAGCTGGCCCTCGATGGCGATGTTGACGACGCCGGCGCGCTCGCAGAGCACGCCGCCCATCGCGCCGAAGACGAGCGGGACGGCGAGCAGCAGCGAGCCCTGGAGCAGGTTGACCAGGCTCACGGCCTCGTCGGCGACCGCCCAGACGAGGAAGGACAGGACGAGCGCCAGCCCGTACGCCGGGCCGCTCCAGCGCGCCGCGGGCCGGCCGGCGAGCGCCCGGCGCAGCGCCAGGAGGGCGAGCACGACGCCGGCCACCGCGAGCAGCGTCGCGGTGGCCCGGGTCGGCAGGGCGAGCTCGGGCAGCTCGACGAGGTCGTCGGGCGCGGAGAGCCCGAAGCGGCTCGTCGCGCCGGCGTCCGAGCCCAGCCCGAAGGCGAGGACGGCGAGGAGGCCGAGCACGAGCAGGGTGACCGGCCCGCGCAGGGAGCGGCCGACGACCGCGCCGCCGCGCTCGGCGGGGCGCTGCGGCGCCTCGGGCGCCCCGGGTGCCTGGACGGTGCTCACGACCACCCCTTGGAGACCTGGCCGATGGACGACGCCCCGGCCGCGCGCACCCGGAAGATCGACCGCACCAGCGGGGGCGCGGCGATGAACAGGACGATGAGCGACTGGACGACGAGGACGATGTCGATGGGCGTGCCGGTGCGGGCCTGCATGAGGACGCCGCCCGCGCGCAGGCCGCCGAAGAGCAGGCCGGCGAGGACGGTGCCGAGGGCGGAGCCGCGCCCGAGGAGGGCGACGGTGATGGCGTCGAACCCGATGCCCCCGGAGATGCCGCCGGTGAGGTAGCGCTCGTTGCCGAGCACCAGCGTGGTGCCGGCGAGCCCGGCGAGCCCGCCGGCCACGAGCATGACCCCGGTGTACGACCGCTCGACCGAGATGCCGGCGGTGCGGGCCGCCGACGCGTTGGCGCCGACCGCGCGGAAGCGGAAGCCCACGGTGCTGCGGTGCAGCAGCCACCAGACCCCGGCCGCGGCGGCGAGCGCGAGCGGGAAGCCGAGGTTGAGGCGGAAGCCCTCGCCGAGGAAGCGGGGCAGCTGCGCGGCCCCGTCGACGAACGGGCTGATCGGGTCGCTGCGGCCGGGGCGCTGGAAGGCCGCCGTCGTGAGCAGGTAGGCGAGCAGGAACCGCGCGACGTAGTTGAGCATGATCGAGGTGATGACCTCGTGCGCGCCGGTGCGCGCCTTGAGCACCCCGACGATGCCGCCCCAGACGGCGCCGCCGAGCAGGCCGGCGGCGAGCGCGACGACCAGGTGCAGGACCACCGGCAGGTCCCAGGCGAAGCCGACGTAGCCGGCGCAGACGGCGCCGAGCACGATCTGGCCCTCGGCGCCGATGTTGAACAGCCCGGCCCGGAAGGCCAGCGCCACGGCGAGCCCGGCGGCGATGAGCGGCGCGGCCAGGGTCAGCGTCTCGGTGATCGGGCGCAGGGCGGCGGAGGTGGTGTCGGCCTGCAGGTCGACGACGGCGCCCTGGAAGAGCGCGGAGTACGCCCCGCTCACCGAGTCCCAGGCAGCGGACAGGAAGTCCGAGGGGCGGGCGGTGAGGTAGCCCAGGGTGTCGAGGACCTCCTGGTCGGAGAACACGATGAGCACCGCGCCGACCACGAGGGCGAGCACCACGGCCAGCAGCGTGAGCAGGGCCGACCCGCCCAGCACCGCGTCGCGGAGCCCGCGCAGCCCCGCGGGGCCCTCGCCCGGCGGGGCCTGCTGGGGCGACCGCTCGTCGGTCGCGCTCGTGCCGGTGCTCACAGCGCTCCTCCCGCGGTGCCGGACCCGGCGCCGCTCCCGGTCGTGGACGTGCTCGTGCGGGCCGCGGTGCGCAGGGCCTCGTCCTCGGGGACGCCGGCCATCATGAGCCCGAGGGCGTCGCGCGGGGTGTCGGGGCCGACGATGCCGACGAGGCGGCCGCGGTACATGACCGCGATCCGGTCGGCGAGGGCGAGGACCTCGTCGAGCTCGGTGCTCACGAGGACGACCGCCGTGCCGACGTCGCGCTCGTGGACGACCCGCCGGTGGACGAACTCGATGGAGCCGACGTCGAGGCCGCGGGTCGGCTGCGCGGCGATGAACAGCCGCAGCGGGCGCGACAGCTCGCGCGCCAGCACCACCTTCTGCTTGTTGCCGCCGGAGAGGGTGCCGACCGGCGTCTGCACGCTCTGGGTGCGCACGTCGAACTCCTCGACGAGGCGCCGGGCCTCGCGGCGCACGGCGGCGGGCCGCAGGGCGAGCCGCGTGCCGTACGGCTCCCGGTCGTGCTGGTCGAGCACGAGGTTCTCGGCGACGCTGAAGGTGCCGATGACGCCGTCGTGCTCGCGGTCCTCCGGCACGTAGCCGACGCCCGCGTCGAGCACCACGCGCGGCGGGCGCCCCGCGAGCTCCGCGCCGTCGAGCCGGACCGAGCCGGCCACCTTCGGCTGCAGGCCCACGAGCGCCTCGGTGAGCTCGGTCTGCCCGTTGCCCTGCACCCCGGCCAGGGCGAGGACCTCGCCCCCGTGCACGTCGAAGGAGACCCGGTCGACGGCGGTGTGCCCGCGCTCGTCGACGACGGTGAGGTCGCGCACGGAGAGCACGACCCCGCCCGGGGCCGCGGGCTCCTTGGCGACGGTGAGGCTCACCTCGCGCCCGACCATGAGCGAGGCGAGCTCGGTCTCGTCGCTCCGCGGGGACGCGGTACCGACGACCGCGCCGCGCCGGATGACGCTGATCCGGTCGGCGACCGCGCGGACCTCGCGCAGCTTGTGGGTGATGAAGACGATGGACGTGCCCGCGTCGCGCAGCTGGCGCATGATCGCGATGAGCTCGTCGGTCTCCTGCGGGGTGAGCACCGCGGTCGGCTCGTCGAGGATGAGCACCCGCGCGTCGCGCACGAGCGCCTTGATGATCTCCACGCGCTGCTGGACGCCGACGGGCAGGTCCTCCACGAGCGCGTCGGGGTCGACGTCGAAGCCGAACCGGCGGGAGAGCTCCTCGACCTGCCGGCGCGCGGCCGCCCGGTCGAGGAGGGCGCCGCGCGTCGGCTCGTGGCCGAGCATGACGTTCTCGGCGACGGTGAAGACGGGCACGAGCATGAAGTGCTGGTGCACCATGCCGATGCCCGCGGCCATGGCGTCCCCGGGGCCGGCGAAGCGGACCGGCTGCCCGTCGAGCACGATCTCGCCCTCGTCGGGCTGGTGCAGCCCGTAGAGGACGTTCATGAGCGTGCTCTTGCCGGCGCCGTTCTCGCCGAGCAGGCAGTGGATCTCACCGGGCTCGACGGTCAGGTCGATGTGGTCGTTGGCCACCAGCGCGCCGAAGCGCTTGGTGATGCCGCGCAGCTCGAGCTTCAGGGCGAGCCGCCTCCTCCGGTCGGGGTGGTGCGGGGCTGGGCGGGGGTGCGCCGGTCGGGGGCGCGCGACGGCCCGGGGCGGGCGCGTCCCGGTCGGGGACGCTACCCGCTCCCGGGCCGGCGGGGTGCTGCGTGCTGGGAGCCGGTCCGGCGTCAGGCCGGGGAGGAGTCCGACTCGATGGCGATCGTGCCGTCGATGATGCCCTGGCGGACCTCCTCGATCTCCGCCGCGAGCTCCTCCGGCACGTCCTCGGCGAGCGGGGCGAGCCCGACGCCCTCGTTCTCCAGCGTGCCGACGTACGCCTCGTTGGTGAAGTCGCCCTCGAGCGCGTCGGCCGTCGCGGCCTCCACGGCGTTGTCGACCCGCTTGAGGACCGAGGAGAGGAACAGCTCGGCGTACTGCGGGGCCGTCTCGGTGCCGTCGGAGTCGACCCACACCAGGCGGGTGCTGCCCGAGGCCTCCGCGGCCGCGGCGGCGCCGAGGCCGACCGGGCCGGCGACCGGCAGGATGACGTCGGCGCCCTGGCTGATGAAGTTCTGCGCCAGCTGGCGGCCCTTGTTCTGGTCCTCGAAGTCGCCGGTGAACGAGCCGTTCTGGGCGGCCTTGTCCCAGCCGAGGACCTGGACGTCGGTCCCCTTCTGCTCGTTGTAGTACGCGACGCCGTCGACGAAGCCGTCCATGAAGATCGTGACCGGCGGGATCTGCGCGCCGCCGAAGGTGGCGACCGTCCCGGACTCGCTCATGCCCGCGGCGAGGTAGCCGCCGAGGAACGCGGCCTCGGCCGTGTTGAACGACAGCGGCTTGACGTTCTCGATCGGCGTCTCCGGCGCGGAGTCGACGATGGCGAAGCGCTCCTCCGGGTTGGCCGTGGCGGCCTCGGAGGTCGCGTCGCCCATGAGGAAGCCGACGGTGACGATGATCCCGCAGTCGTCGGCGACGAGGCTGTTGATGTTGGGGCCGTAGTCGGCGTCGGTGCGCGACTCGACGAACTTCGGCGCGATGCCGAGGTCGGTCTCGGCCTTCTGCAGGCCGGCCCACGCGCTGGCGTTGAACGAGCGGTCGTCGATGCCGCCGGAGTCGGACACCATGCAGCCGGTGAAGTCGGCGCCACCGCCGCCGCCCGCGCCGCCGGTCGCCGCGCCGGTGCTCGTGCTGGTCGAGCCGGAGCCCGAGCCCGAGCCCTCCTCCTCGGGGGCGTCGCCGCAGCCCGCGGCGGCGATGGCCACGGCGCTGACGAGCGCGGCGAGCCGGATGGTGTTCTTCACGGGTTCTCCTGGGTGCCGAGAGCACGGACGACGGGGAATGGTAGGCAGCCGCGGGCGCCGCCCACGCCCGTACGGGGCACCTGCGACGAGGCTGGAACGGATTCGTGACCTAGCGGGGGCCCGCCGGGGTGCCCGCCCCCGCGCGCAGCAGCGCCGCGGCCACGAGGAGTCGCGTGCCCGCCCCGAGCGCCCGCTCGTCGACGTCGAAGGTGCCCTGGTGCAGGTCGTGCGAGCCCGTGGCGTCGGGCCGGGCGACGCCGA
This sequence comes from Vallicoccus soli, assembly GCF_003594885.1. NCBI lineage: Bacteria > Bacillati > Actinomycetota > Actinomycetes > Motilibacterales > Vallicoccaceae > Vallicoccus > Vallicoccus soli. The sequence goes on along the minus strand of NZ_QZEZ01000005.1, from coordinate 35,449 downwards.
GGCGGGCCATCGCGCCGGCGGTCCGGCGCAGGAACCACGCGAAGTCCTCGCCGCCGAGGCTCTGCTCGGTCTCGACGACCGCCTCGGGCCCGAGCGCGGCGCGCCCCGCCCGCTCGAGCAGGCGCACCGACTCCGGCGCGTTGACCACGGGCGGGACGCCGCGCACGTGCTCGACCTCCGCCCGCACGCCGTACGGCGCCACGAGCGCGTGCACCACCTCGGCCACCAGCTCCGGCGCGTCCTCCCACACCCCGACGTCGAGCGTGCGCAGCGTGCCGCGGGCCAGCCCGTGCTCGGGGATCGCGTTGGGCGCGGCGCCCGCGGCCACGTGCCCCCAGACGACGGACAGCCCGGCGCGCGGGTCGACCCGCCGGGACAGCACCGCGGGCAGCTGCGTGACGACGGTGGCGAGGGCGTGGACGAGGTCGCCGGTGAGGTGCGGGCGGGCGGTGTGCCCGCCGGGCCCGGCGAGGCGCACCGAGAACTGGTCCGACGCGCCGGTGATCGCCCCGGTGCGCACCCCGAGCTGCCCGGCCGGCAGGCGCGGGTCGCAGTGCAGGGCGAGCACCTCGGGCACGTCGTCGACGACGCCCTCCTCGAGCAGGTCGAGCGCACCGCCCGGCACGAGCTCCTCGGCGGGCTGGAAGAACAGGCGCACGGGCGCGGCGAGCCGGCCCTGCGCGGCGAGCCCGGCGAGCACCGTCCCGGCCCCGGCGAGCACCGCGGTGTGCACGTCGTGGCCGCAGGCGTGGCAGACCCCGTCGACGGTCGACCGGTACGGCGCGGTCTTCTGGTCCTGCACCGGCAGCGCGTCGAGGTCGGCGCGCAGCCCCAGCGCCGGCGCGCCCGGCGGCCCCACGTCCGCGACGAGGCCGGTGCCGCCGCGCAGCACCCGCGACGGGACGCCGGCCGCGGCCAGGTGCTCGGCGACGACCCGGGTCGTGCGCACCTCGCGCCGGCCGAGCTCGGGGTGCGCGTGGAGGTCGCGGCGCAGCGCGACGAGCCCCTCGAGGCGCGGGGCGACGAGGGCGTCGAGGCTCACCGGGTCCAGCACGGGCACTCCCTGGCGGTCGTCAGAAGGCGTCGGACGGGCGGTGCACGCCCCAGACCTCGCGCAGGGCGCCGCACACCTCCCCCACCGTGGCGAGCGACCGCAGCGCCTCGCGCATCGGCGGCAGCACGTTCGCGTCGCCGCGCGCGGCCGCGCGCAGCGCGTCGAGGTGCCGGGCGACGGCGGCGCCGTCGCGGCGCGCGCGCAGGTCGGCCAGCCGGGCGGCCTGCTCCTGCTCGATCGCCGGGTCGACCCGCAGGGGCTCGTACGGCTCCTCGCTCGCCGCCTGGAAGCGGTTGAGGCCGACCACGACCCGCTCCCCCGCGTCGACGCCCTGGGCCACCGCGTACGCCGCCTGCTCGATCTCGCGCTTCTGGTAGCCCTGCTCGATCGCCCGCACGGCCCCGCCGAGCTCCTCGACCCGGGCCATGAGCGCGAGCGCGGCCCCCTCGAGGTCGTCGGTCATCGACTCCACGGCGTACGACCCCGCGAACGGGTCGACGGTCGCGGTCACGTCGGTCTCGTGCGCGAGCACCTGCTGGGTGCGCAGCGCCAGGCGCGCCGCCTTCTCCGTCGGCAGGGCGATGGCCTCGTCGTACGAGTTCGTGTGCAGCGACTGGGTGCCGCCGAGGACCGCGGCGAGCGCCTGGACGGTGACCCGCACGAGGTTGACCTCGGGCTGCTGGGCGGTGAGCTGCACGCCCGCGGTCTGGGTGTGGAAGCGCAGCATGAGCGACTTGGGGTCGCGCGCGCCGAACTCCTCCCGCATGACGCGGGCCCAGATGCGCCGCGCGGCGCGGAACTTGGCCACCTCCTCGAGCAGGGTGGTGCGCGCGACGAAGAAGAAGGCCAGCCGCGGGGCGAAGTCGTCGACGGCGAGCCCGGCGGCGACGGCCGCGCGGACGTACTCGACGCCGTTGGCGAGCGTGAAGGCGACCTCCTGCGCGGGCGTCGCCCCCGCCTCGGCCATGTGGTAGCCCGAGATCGAGATCGTGTTCCACCGCGGCAGCTCCGCGCGGCAGTACGCGAAGAGGTCGGTGGTGAGCCGCAGCGAGGCCGCCGGCGGGTAGATGTAGGTGCCGCGGGCGACGTACTCCTTGAGCACGTCGTTCTGCACCGTGCCGGTGAGCCGGTCGCCCGGGACGCCCTGCTCCTCGGCCACGAGCTGGTAGAGCAGCAGGAGCACGGCGGCCGGGGCGTTGATCGTCATCGAGGTCGAGACCTCGCCGAGCGGGATGCCGTCGAAGAGCAGCCGCAGGTCCTCGAGCGAGTCGACGGCCACCCCGACCTTGCCGACCTCGCCGTGCGCCAGCGGGTCGTCGGAGTCGTAGCCCATCTGCGTCGGCAGGTCGAAGGCGACGCTCAGCCCGCCGGTGCCGGCCTCGACGAGCCGGTGGTAGCGCTCGTTCGACTCCCTCGCCGTGCCGAAGCCCGCGTACTGGCGCATCGTCCAGGGCCGGCCGGTGTACATCGAGGCGTAGACGCCGCGGGTGAAGGGGTACGCCCCCGGCGCGCCGAGCCGCTCGGCGGGGTCCCAGCCCGCCAGGGCGTCGGGGCCGTAGACCGGCTCGACCGGCAGTCCTGACTCCGTGCGGCGGGGGTCGTCCACCCGCGGGAGCGTACGCCGGGGCCCCGCGGCCGCCCGTGTGACCTCTCAGACACGCCCGTCGAGTGGGCGGTCCGTTCACGCCTCGTTAGCATCGACGCAGGGCGCAGCCGCGTCCGCGATCAGTGCCATGGAGGCGTGACCGTGCCGGCAGGAACTCTCTACCGCGGCCGAGAGGGCATGTGGTCGTGGGTGGCGCACCGCGTCACCGGGACCCTGGTGTTCTTCTTCCTCTTCGTCCACGTGCTCGACACCGCGCTGGTGCGGGTCGACCCGGACGCGTACGACCGCATCATCGACACGTACAAGAACCCGGTCGTCAACCTGCTGGAGATCGGCCTCGTCGGCGCCGTCCTCTTCCACGCCTTCAACGGCCTGCGGATCATCATGGTCGACTTCTGGGACAAGGGCGCGCGCTACCAGCGCCAGATGCTCTGGGGCGTCGTCACGCTCTGGGCCGTCCTCATGGTCGGCTTCCTCTACCCGCTGACCATCCACAGCATCGAGACCCTCTTCGGGAGCCAGTCGTGACGGCGCCGGTCCTGCACAACCCGGTCGAGCCGCCGCGCAGCCCGCGGGCGCGCCAGCGCGTGCGCTCGGGCCGCACGAACTTCGAGCTCTACAGCTGGCTGTTCATGCGCCTGTCCGGGCTGCTGCTCATCGTGCTCGTGCTCGGGCACCTGTTCATCATGCTCGTGCTCGACGGCGGGGTGCAGCGCATCAACTTCGCCTTCGTCGCCGGCCGCTGGTCGAGCCCGTTCTGGCAGGTCTGGGACCTCCTGCAGCTGTGGCTCGCCACGCTGCACGGCACCAACGGCCTGCGCACGATCATCAACGACTACGCCGAGCGCGACCTCACCCGCTTCTGGCTGAAGATGCTGCTCTACAGCGCGGCCCTGCTGACGATCGGCCTCGGCACGCTCGTCATCTTCACCTTCGACCCGAACATCGCCTGAGGGGAGCGCGAGCGTGCAGACCCACAAGTACGACGTCGTCATCGTCGGCGCGGGCGGCGCCGGGATGCGCGCGGCGCTCGAGTCCGCCGACCGGACCCGCACCGCGGTCCTCACCAAGCTCTACCCCACCCGGTCCCACACCGGCGCGGCCCAGGGCGGCATGTGCGCCGCCCTCGCCAACGTCGAGGAGGACAACTGGGAGTGGCACACCTTCGACACCGTCAAGGGCGGCGACTACCTCGTCGACCAGGACGCGGCCGAGGTGATGTGCAAGGAGGCCATCGACGCGGTCCTGGACCTGGAGAAGATGGGGCTGCCGTTCAACCGCACCCCCGAGGGCCGGATCGACCAGCGCCGGTTCGGCGGGCACACGCGCAACCACGGCGAGGCCGCCGTGCGCCGCTCCTGCTTCGCCGCGGACCGCACCGGCCACATGATCCTGCAGACGCTCTACCAGAACTGCGTCAAGCGCGGCGTCGAGTTCTTCAACGAGTTCTACGTGCTCGACCTCGTCATGAACGAGGGCCGCACGGCCGGCGTCGTCGCGTACGAGCTCGCCACCGGCGAGATCCACGTCTTCCAGGCCAAGAGCGTCGTCTTCGCCTCCGGCGGCTTCGGCAAGGTCTTCAAGACCACGTCCAACGCGCACACCCTCACCGGCGACGGCATGGGCATCGTGTGGCGCAAGGGCCTGCCGCTGGAGGACATGGAGTTCTTCCAGTTCCACCCGACCGGCCTGGCGGGCCTGGGCATCCTGCTGTCCGAGGCCGCGCGCGGCGAGGGCGGCATCCTGCGCAACTCCGAGGGCGAGCGCTTCATGGAGCGCTACGCCCCGACGATCAAGGACCTCGCCCCGCGCGACATGGTCGCCCGGGCGATGTCCACCGAGGTGCGCGAGGGCCGCGGCTGCGGCCCCGACAAGGACTACGTCCTGCTCGACCTCACGCACCTGCCGCCGGAGGTCATCGACGCCAAGCTGCCGGACATCACGGAGTTCGCGCGCACCTACCTCGGCGTCGAGCCCTACACCGAGCCGGTGCCGGTGTTCCCGACCGCGCACTACGCGATGGGCGGCATCCCGACGAACATCGAGGCCGAGGTCCTGCGCGACGACATCCACGTCGTCCCCGGCCTCTACGCCGCGGGCGAGGTCGCCTGCGTGTCGGTGCACGGCGCCAACCGCCTGGGCACCAACTCGCTGCTCGACATCAACGTCTTCGGCCGCCGCGCCGGCATCGCCGCCGCGGAGTACGCGCTGAAGGCGGGCTGGGTCGAGCTGCCCGAGGCCCCCGAGGCGGCCACCGTGCAGCTGCTCGAGGGCCTGCGCAGCGGCGAGGGCGGCGAGCGGACCGCGGCGATCCGCAAGGAGCTGCAGGACACGATGGACCTCAACGCGCAGGTCTACCGCACCGAGGCGACGCTCAAGCAGGCCGAGAACGACATCAGCGTGCTCAAGCAGCGCTACGCGAACGTCACGGTGCAGGACAAGGGCCAGCGCTACAACACCGACCTCCTCGAGGCCGTCGAGCTGGGCTTCCTGCTCGACCTCGCCGAGGTGCTCGTGGTGTCGGCCAAGGCCCGCAACGAGTCCCGCGGCGGGCACTTCCGCGAGGACTACCCGACCCGCGACGACGTCAACTTCATGCGCCACACCATGGCGTACCGCTCCGTGGACGCCGACGGCACGCCGGGCGTCCACCTGGACTACAAGCCCGTCATCTCGACCCGGTACCAGCCGATGGAGCGCAAGTACTGATGAGCACCACCCTCGACACGCCCGCGGCCCCGGAGAGCGGCACGGGTCCCGACACCCGGCAGTTCACCGTCACCCTGCGGGTGCGTCGCTACAACCCGGAGCTCGACGCCGAGCCGCACTGGGAGGACTACCAGGTCACCGTCCAGGCGACCGACCGGGTGCTCGACGCCCTGCACACCATCAAGTGGGAGCAGGACGGCACGCTCAACTTCCGCCGCTCCTGCGCGCACGGGGTCTGCGGCTCCGACGCGATGCGGATCAACGGGCGCAACCGGCTGGCCTGCAAGACGCTCATCAAGGACGTCTCGCCGGACAAGCCGATCCTCGTCGAGGCGATCAAGGGCCTTCCGCTGCTGAAGGACCTCATCGTCGACATGGAGCCGTTCTTCGACGCCTACCGCGACGTGATGCCGTTCCTCATCACCTCGGGGCAGGAGCCGACGCGCGAGCGCCTGCAGTCGCAGGAGCAGCGCGAGCGCTTCGACGACACGACCAAGTGCATCCTCTGCGCAGCGTGCACCACCTCGTGCCCGGTGTTCTGGACCGACGGGCAGTACTTCGGCCCGGCCGCGATCGTCAACGCGCACCGCTTCATCTTCAACAGCCGCGACGCCGGCGGCGAGCAGCGGCTGGAGATCCTCAACGAGAAGGAGGGCGTGTGGCGCTGCCGCACGACCTTCAACTGCACCGAGGCCTGCCCCCGCGGCATCGAGGTCACCAAGGCCATCACCGAGGTGCGCCGGGCCCTGCTCTACCGCCGGGTCTGACGCCCCGCACCGCCTGCACGACCCGCTCCGCCCGCACGACCCGCACGACCCGTACGACCGGGGGCCGCCCGCGCACCGCGCGGGCGGCCCTCGCCGTCTCCAGGCCGCGACCACGCACCTCCCCGGCCGTGATCATGCGCCTCCCCGGCCGCGATCATGCGCCCGCCGGCCCCGGGTCGTCCGGCTGCAGCCCGTCGAGCTCGGCGTCGGCGGCCGCGACCACCGGCACGTCCAGGTCGTCCACCTCGAGCTGCCAGTCGCCCACCCGGATCCAGCAGCCGGTCTGCACCTCGACCGGCCCTAGGCGCGTCGCGCGGGGCAGGCGCTGCAGCACGCCGGTGGGCCGGCCGCGCCGCCAGCGCGAGCAGGACAGCAGCACCACCTGCTCCGCGGTCACGACGACGAGCACGCTCGCGGTGCCGACGACGGGGACGCCGCCGGCCATGACGACGCTGCCCTCCAGCACGTAGCGCGGCTCCTGCCCGGGCAGCAGCGCCCGGACCCGCTCGCGCACCTCGGCCCGCACCGGCACGTGCCCAGGGTGGCACCGCGGTGCGCCCGGTGTCAGGCGCTCTCGCGCGGCGCCGGCGGGGCGACCCGCCGCGGCATCGCGAGCACCGCGCCGACCATCGCCACGGCCGCGACGAGCACGCCGACGAACACGGCGGACGAGGCGTCGCGCAGCGCGGCCCCGCGCGCCGGCGCGTCGCCGAGCGAGGCGTTGGCCACGGCGCCGAGCACGGCGACGGCGAGGGCGCTGCCCAGGGAGCGCGAGAAGAGGTTGCTGCCGGTGACCACGCCGCGCTCGGCCCAGCCGACGCTGGACTGCGCGGCGACGAGCGTCGGCACGGCGGTGAAGCCCAGCCCGGCGCCGACGACGAAGCAGGCGAGGGCGACGAGCAGCAGGCTGCCGGCCCGTACCGCGGCGACGACGAGCGCGGAGCCGGCCACGGCCAGGGCGGTGCCGAGCAGGGCGGTGGCGCGGAAGCCGTACCGCAGGTAGAGCCGCCCGGCCACCGCCGCCGCGAGCGGCCAGCCGACGGTGAGCGCGGCGAGCGCGAGCCCCGCGGTGACCGGGCCCGCGCCGAGGACGCCCTGGGCGTAGGTGGGCACGTACGAGGTCAGCCCGAGGACGACCGCGCCGACGCCGACGGAGGCCAGGCTCGTGGCGAGGAGCAGGCGGCGGGAGAAGACCCACAGGGGCAGCACCGGCGCGGCGACCCGCCGCTGCACCGCCACGAACGCCGCGAGCAGCACGAGCCCGCCCAGCAGCACGGCCACCGACGGCACCGAGGCCCACGCCCACGCCTGGCCGCCCTCGAGCAGGCCGAGGATGAGCAGCGCGCAGCCGGTGCTCAGCAGCCCGGCCCCGAGGTAGTCGACCCTCCCCCGCTCGCCGCGCAGCCGCTCGCGGAAGGTCCGGTGCAGCACCAGGCCCGCGACGAGGCACAGCGGCAGGTTGACCCAGAAGATCCAGCGCCAGGAGACGTACTCGGAGAACGCGCCGCCGAGCGTCGGGCCGACGACGGCCGAGATCCCCCAGACGCTCGCGATGTAGCCCTGGACCCTCGCGCGCTCCTCGAGGCTGTAGACGTCGCCGACGATCGTGACGCTCATCGGCAGCACCGCGCCCGCACCGAGGCCCTGCACCGCGCGGGCGAGGATGAGCACCGGCATCGACCAGGCGGCGCCGCAGAGCACCGAGCCCAGCAGGAAGAGCCCGATGCCGGCGAGCATGACCGGCTTGCGGCCGGCGACGTCGGCGAGGCGCCCGTACACCGGGGTGGAGACCGCCTGCGCGAGCAGGTAGAGCGAGAAGAGCCACGGGAACTGGCTGAAGCCCCCGAGGTCCTCGACGATCGAGGGCACCGCCGTCGCGATGATCGTCGAGTCGAGCGCGACGAGCGCCGTCGAGAGCATCAGCGCCCCCAGCAGCGGCCCGCGCTCGGAGCGCAGGCCGACCGAGCGGCGGGTGGCGGCCGGCGGCGCGGCGGGGGTGCTCACTCCCGGGGCGAACCCCGGGCCGGGGCGGGTTGTTCCGGCTCGTTGCGCCGGGCACCCGTACGCCTCACCGGGCGGGCTCGCGCTCCCGCCGCACCGGCGCGGGGGTCCCGCGCAGCCCCCGCACCCCGATCGCCCCGACGACCAGCCCGACGCCCAGCGAGGCCGCGGTGAGCACGAGGTGGACGAGGAAGAACGACGTGGGACCCGCGTCCCAGGAGCGCTCGTCCTGCCAGATGTTGCGCAGGAAGCCCGGCCACACGAGCCACTGGAAGACGCCGGCCAGGACGAGGGCCCAGGCGGAGCGGCGGGACAGGAGCATGCCCCCAGGGTCGCACCCGGCGCGTCGCGGCGCCCGCCGCGGGGGCGCTGCCTACGGTGGCCTGCACCATGACGGCACGCTCCCTGGTCGGTGCTCGATGACCCCGCGCCCCCCGGCCCCGCACGCCCGCGCCCCGCACCCCCTGGCCCCGCGGCGGGCCCCGCGGGCCGCGCGGGCCGCGCGGGCCGCTGCCGCCCTCGCGCTGCTCGCCGCGCTCACCACGACCGGCGCCTCCCCCGCACCGACCGGCGGGGAGGCGCCGCCGGAGGTCTCGGCGGCGGCGTGGGTCGTCGCGGACGCCGGCACCGGCGACGTCCTGGCCGCGCAGGACCCGCACGAGCCGCTGCCGCCCGCGAGCACCCTCAAGCTGCTCACCGCCCTGGCGCTCATGGGCTCGCTCGACCCCACCGCCGAGCAGGTCGCCTCCGAGGCCGACGCGCGCGCGGTCGGGAGCAAGGTCGGCCTCGTGCCCGGGGCGTCGTACACGGTCGACCAGCTCTGGCAGGCGGTGTTCCTGCAGAGCGGCAACGACGCGGCGAGCGCCCTCGCGGCGGCGTACGGCGGCGAGCAGCGCACCGTGCGCGCCATGCAGGAGGAGGCCGAGCGGCTCGGCGCCGACGACACCCGGGTCGCGGGACCCACCGGGCTCGACGAGCACGGGCAGGTCAGCACGGCGTACGACCTCGCCGCCATCGGGCGGGCCGCCCTGGGGGTGCCCGGCATCGTGCAGCACGCGACCACGCTGCGCGCGGACTTCCCCGGCGCGATGCCGGCGCCCGGCGAGCGCCGGATGACGTACGAGATCGGCACCCAGCAGGACTTCGTGCGCTCGTACGAGGGGGCGCTGGGGCTGAAGAACGGGCACACGACCCTCGGCCGCGGGACCCTCGTCGCCGCCGCGGAGCGGGACGGGCGGACGCTCGTCGTCACCCTCCTGCGCAGCACCGGCGACCCCGCCGGGGAGGCCGCGGAGCTCATGGACTGGGGCTTCGCGAACGCCGCCGCGGTCGAGCCCGTCGCGCAGCTGCCGGAGCCGCGCGCGCAGGGGGCGGGCAGCGCCGCGCTCGACGGTGCCGCCGGGGAGCAGGAGCCGGGCGCGGCGGCGCTGGTCGCCTCCACGAGCGCCGTGCCCGCCGACGGCCCCTCGCTGCTGGAGCGGGCCGCCGGGGTGCTCGTACGGGTCCTCGCCGTCCTGCTCGTCGTCGTCGCGGGGCTGCGCGCCCGGGTGCTGCTGCGCCGCCGCCGGCGGCGGCTGCGCCGGCTCGAGCGGGCGGCTCAGCGCCGCCCGGGGAGCCGTGGGCGCAGCCGGCCCCGCAGCCCCGCGAGCAGCCGTGCGGGCAGCCCGCGCCGGGGAGCCCCCGCCCCCCGGCGGTCCCCGGGGCCCGTCCCGGTGCCGGCGGCGGCGTCCGCCCCGGCGTCCGCCCCGGCGTCCACCTCGGCGTCGGGCACCACGACGAGGGGCAGCGAGGACGCGGTGACCGCCTCGACCTGGGTGACCTGGGCGAGCACGGAGCGCTCGGTCGCGACCCACGACGCCGCCAGCATGAGCGCCCGCGCCGAGTAGTTGATCCACAGCAGCAGGCCGACGGCGACGGCGAAGGTCGCGTAGAGCGGGTTCGACGCGCTCGCCAGGAGCACGCCGGCCAGCTGCTTGAGCACCTCGAGGAGCACGGCGCCGAGCACGGCGCCGCCGCGCACCTGCCGCCAGGTCAGGTCGCGCGCCGAGAGCAGCCGGAACAGCAGGCTCAGCACGACGACGTCGAGCGTGAGCGCGATGCCGAGCGCCAGCAGGCGCAGCGACACCGTCGCGGCGGGCGAGCCGTCGAGCCCGACGAGCCCGAGCAGCTGCCCCGTGACCTGCGTCGCGACCGAGGACAGGCTCACCGAGAGCAGGACGACCGCGCCGACGACGACCATGACGAGCAGGTCGCGCAGCTTGCGCACCGGCAGCGCCGCGCCCTGCTCGGTCGTGCCGAAGACGACGCGCAGCCCGTCGCGCAGGGCGTCGACCGCCCCGGTGCCGGTCCACAGCAGGGTCAGCAGGCCGACCACGCCCGCGGTGGTGCCCGCCGACGCCACGTCGCCGAGGTCCACCTGGCCGGGCCCGTCGCCGAGCAGGCCCGGCAGCCACTCCTCGATCGCGGTCTCCAGGTCCTGGCGCACCCGGGGGACGGTGTCGACGAGGAGCGCGACCACCGCGAACGCCACCGCCAGCAGCGGGAACAGCGACAGGAAGACGGCGTACGTGATGCCGCCGGCCATCCGCGCCCACAGGACCTCGTCGGCGCGCCCGTACGCCCTGGCCGCGTGGTCGACGACCTCGTGGCGCGCCCGCAGCGCGTGCCAGCGCGCGAGCGCCGCGTCCCTCGCCCGGGCGAGGGCGCCGGGCACCTCAGCCCACCGCCCCGAGGGGGTAGTCGCGGTGCGGGCGCCAGACCTCGTCGGCCCCGTGGACGTAGAGGCTGAAGCGCTCGACCCGGAAGGCCGCGTCGTAGGCGCCCAGCTCGTCGTACGCCCGGTCGAGCACGTCGTCGGGCAGGTGGTGGGCCACCGTCACGTGCGGGTGGTACGGGAAGTCCAGGCTGCGCGCGAGCGGGCCCGAGCGCACCGCCTCCTCGAGCCGCTCGCAGCCGCCGATGCCCCGCGCGACCTGCACGAACACCACGGGCGACACCGGGCGGAAGGTCCCCGCGCCGCGCAGGTGCAGGTCGAAGGGCGCCGCGCCGGCCGCCACCCGCCGCAGGTGGGCGTCCACCGCGTCGAGCGCGGCCTCGTCCACCTGCGTCGGCGGCAGCAGCGTCACGTGCGTGGGCACCGACGCGGCCAGGGGGTCGCCGAGGTCGGCGCGGCGGCGGCGCAGGTCGCCGCCCCACGGCTCGGGGATCGCGATCGCGACCCCGATGGTGCGGGTCGGCACGCGCGTGCGCCTCAGCGCGCCGGCACGAAGCCGACGCGGTCGTACACCGCGGCCAGGGTGCCCGCCGCGACGGCGCGCGCCTTCTCCGCGCCGCGCGCGAGGAGCCGGTCGAGCTCGGCGGGGTCCTCGAGCAGGGCGCGCTGGCGCTCGGCCAGCGGCACCGCCGTGGCCAGCACCGCCTCGGCGACGGCCTTCTTCAGGTCGCCGTAGCCGCGGCCGGCGAAGTCGTCCTGCACCCGCTCGACGGTCGTGCCGGTGAAGGCGGCGAGGATCGTCATGAGGTTGGAGACGCCCGGCTTGCCCTCGGGGTCGTAGAGCACGTCGCGGCCGGTGTCGGTGACGGCGCTCTTGATGCGCTTCTCGATCCGCTTCGGGTCGTCGAGCAGCTCGACGAGGCCCGCGCCGCCGATGCTCTTGCTCATCTTCGCCGTGGGGTCCTGCAGGTCGAGGATCTTCGCGGTCGCCCTCGCGATGTGCGGCTGCGGGAGCCGGAAGACCTCGCCGAAGCGGCTGTTGAAGCGCCCGCCGAGGTCGCGCGTCAGCTCGATGTGCTGGCGCTGGTCCTCGCCGACCGGGACGAGGTCGGCCTGGTAGAGCAGGATGTCCGCGGCCTGCAGCACCGGGTAGGTGAACAGCCCGACGGTCGCGCCCTCGGTGCCCTGGCGGGCCGCCTTGTCCTTGAACTGCGTCATGCGGCTCGCCTCGCCGAAGCCGGTGATGCAGCCGAGCACCCAGGCCAGCTGGGCGTGCTCCGGGGCGTGGCTCTGCACGAAGAGCGTCGAGCGCTCGGGGTCGACGCCGGCGGCGAGGTACTGCGCGGCGACCGCCCGGGTGCGCCGGCGCAGGTCGTCCGGGTCGTGGCCCGCGGTGATGGCGTGCAGGTCGACGACGCAGTAGAACGCGTCGTGGTCGTCCTGCAGCGCCACCCACTGCCGCAGCGCCCCGAGGTAGTTGCCGAGGTGCAGCGAGTCGGCCGTCGGCTGCATGCCGGAGAACACGCGGGGGCGGGGGGTCGTACCGGGCATGGTGGTCATCCTCGCAGGCTCAGGCGCCGCCGCCGCCGGGGGGCAGGGCCGTGGCCCCGCCGCGCGCCGCCCCCTCGTCCCCGTACGCGTCCCCGTCCCCGGGCGCGTCCCCGGCGCCGGGCGCGGGCGCCCCCTCCGCCGCGTCCTCGGGCAGGGGCGTGATCTGGATGCGGTCGACGCGCCGCCCGTCGAGCTCGGTCACCTCGAGGCGGTGCCCGAGCGCCTCGACGACGTCACCCGGGCCGGGCACCCGGCCGAGCTCGTTCATGACGAAGCCGGCCACGGTCTCGTACGGCCCCTCGGGCAGCCGCAGGCCGGTCCGCGCGGCGAGGTCGTCGAGGTTGAGCAGGCCGTCGACCTCCACCGAGCCGCCGCGCAGGGTGCGGGTCTGCTCGTCGTCGACGTCGTACTCGTCGCGGATGTCGCCGATGAGCTCCTCGACGAGGTCCTCGAGCGTGACGATGCCGTCGGTGCCGCCGTACTCGTCGAGGACGATGGCCAGGTGGTGCCCGTCGCGGCGCATCTCGGACATCGCGGGGAGCACCTGCTTGGTGCCGGGCAGCTGCGCCACCTCGCGGGCGATCTCGCCCACGCGGGTGTTGCGCCCGGCCACGTCGGGGTTGAAGAGGTCGCGGACGTGGACGAAGCCCACCACGTCGTCGTGGCTGCCGCGCACCACCGGGTAGCGCGAGTGCGGCATCTCCGCGACGAGCTTGGCGGCCTTGAACGCCGGCAGCGAGGCGTCGAGGAAGTCGACCTCGGTGCGCGGCACCATCACCTCGTGCAGGCGGCGCTCGCCCGCGGCGAACACCTCCTCGATGAGCCGGCGCTCCTCGCCGCCGAGGGTCTCGTGCCCCGCGACCATGTCGCGCAGCTCCTCCTCGGTGATCGTCTCGCGCGCCGCCTGCGGGTCGCCGCCGAGCAGGCGGACCACCGCGTTCGTCGACACCGAGAGGAGCCACACGACGGGCCGGCTCAGCGTGGCGATCCGCGCGAGCACCGGCGCGACGAGCAGCGAGATGCCCTCGGAGCGCTGCAGGGCGAGCCGCTTGGGCACGAGCTCGCCGAGCACGAGCGAGACGTACGAGATCATCAGCGTGATCACGACGAGGGCGACGGTCGTCGAGGCGCCCTCGGGCACGCCCCAGCCCACGAGCACGGGGGCGAGGTCGTCGGCGAGCGTGGCCGCGCCGAACGCCGAGGACAGGAAGCCGGCCAGGGTGACGCCGATCTGCACCGAGGCCAGGAAGTCGTTCTGGTTCGCGTGCAGGCGGGCGACGGTCTCGCCGCGCCGGCCCCGCCGGGCCAGCGCCCTCGCCTGCGCCTCGCGCAGCGACACCAGGGCCAGCTCGGACCCGGCGAAGAAGCCGCCGACGAGGACGAAGAGGAGGACGAGGAGGATGTTGGAGAGGGTCTCGCTCACGGCGCACTCCCGGTGGGGTGCGCCCGTCTAGGGCAGCCGTCCATGGTGGCCCAGCGTAGGGCCACGCCGTCCCCGGCCCGTCAGCCGACCTCGACGGCCACCGGCTCGCTCACCGCGCCGATCGCCGGGACGCTCGTGCGCAGGAGGTTCTCGCCCGGGCGGCCGAGGGAGACCTCGAGGTCGTAGCGCCCGCCCTCGCCCGTCGTCGTGCTCGCCGGGAAGTCGGCCCAGCCGCCCTCCTCGCGGCGCTGGACGACCACGCGGGCCCCCTCCTCGCCGCCCACGAGCTGGCCGCTGAGGGTGAGCCGCTCGCCCGCGTCGACCGCGCCCGTGCTCGTCCCGAGCGACAGGGAGCCCTGCGCGGACGGCGTCGGCGAGGCGGTGGGCGCCACCGGGGCGGCGGTGCCGCCGGTGACCTGGCGCCCCTCCGGCGCGTCGCCGCCGGCGAGCAGGGCCCCGGTGCCCAGCCCCGCGACGGCCGCGCCCAGCAGCACCAGCACCACGAGCACCGCCCGCGCCCCTGCCGACCCCATGTCAGAGCACCGTACGGGGCGCGCGGGGCGGGCGCGCCAGGGCCCTGCGCGCCCCGGCCGCCCCGCGCGCCGCCGCCGTCGTCAGGCCGATGCCGCGGCCTGCAGGTTGTCGTCGAGCGCCGCGAGGAACTGCTCCGTGGTGAGCCACGGGGCGTCCTTGCCGATGAGCAGCGCGAGGTCCTTGGTCATCTGGCCGGCCTCGACGGTCTCGACGCAGACGCGCTCGAGGGTCTCGGCGAAGCCGGTCACCTCGGGCGTGCCGTCGAGCTTGCCGCGGTGCTTGAGCCCGCCGGTCCAGGCGAAGATCGACGCGATCGGGTTCGTCGACGTCGGCTTGCCCTGCTGGTGCTGGCGGAAGTGGCGCGTCACGGTGCCGTGCGCCGCCTCGGCCTCGACGGTGCGCCCGTCCGGCGTCATGAGCACCGAGGTCATGAGGCCCAGCGAGCCGAAGCCCTGGGCCACGGTGTCCGACTGCACGTCGCCGTCGTAGTTCTTGCACGCCCAGACGTAGCCGCCCTCCCACTTCAGGGCCGCGGCGACCATGTCGTCGATGAGGCGGTGCTCGTACGTGATCCCGGCCGCCTCGAACTCGGCCTTGAACTCGCTCTCGAAGACCTCGGCGAAGATGTCCTTGAAGCGCCCGTCGTACGCCTTGAGGATCGTGTTCTTCGTCGACAGGTAGACCGGGTAGCCGCGGTCGAGGCCGTAGCGCAGCGACGCGCGCGCGAAGTCGCGGATCGAGTCGTCGTAGTTGTACATCCCCATCGTCACGCCGCCGCCCGGGAACTTCGAGACCTGCATCTCGACCGGGGCGGAGCCGTCGTCCGGGGTGTAGGTGAGCGTGACGGTGCCGGGGCCGGGGACCACGAAGTCCGTCGCCTTGTACTGGTCGCCGTGCGCGTGGCGGCCGATGACGATGGGCTTGGTCCACCCGGGGACGAGCCGCGGGATGTTGCTCATGATGATCGGCTCGCGGAAGACGACGCCGCCGAGGATGTTGCGGATCGTCCCGTTGGGCGAGCGCCACATCTTCTTGAGGCCGAACTCCTCGACCCGCGCCTCGTCCGGGGTGATGGTCGCGCACTTCACGCCGACGCCGTGCTCCTTGATGGCGTTGGCGGAGTCGACCGTCACCTGGTCGTCCGTGGCGTCGCGGTTCTGGATCGACAGGTCGTAGTAGCGCAGGTCGACGTCGAGGTAGGGGTGGATCAGCCGGTCCTTGATGAAGGCCCAGATGATGCGGGTCATCTCGTCGCCGTCGAGCTCCACCACGGGGCCCTGGACCTTGATCTTCGCCATGCTCCGTGCGCTCCTTCGTGCCTCAGCCGCTCTGCGGTCGCAGGGAGCCTAGCCGCGGGGGCGCCGCCGCCCGGCACCGCCCCGCGGCCGGCGGCATGGGCGGCGCGCCGGGCGGGAAGCCCCAGGGGCGATGCCCGCCCGTACGCCCCCGCCCCCGCACCGGCGGCGCGACGCGGCCGCCGCCCTGGCCACCGCCCGCCGGCGCCTCGAGCGGCGCGCCGCGCGCCCCGCGCCGCGACTGCGCTCCCCCGGCGCGCGCGACGCCGTGCTCACCGCGCTGCTCGTGGCCGCCAAGGGCGCCCTCGCCGCGGTCGTCGCGTGGCTGGTCGCCGTGCGCGTCTTCCCCGAGCCGCAGCCCTACTTCGCCCCGCTGGGCGCGCTGCTGGCGGTCAACCCGACCGTCGCCACCTCGCTGCGCCAGGGCGCCACCTGGATGGCCGGGATCGCCGCGGGCATCGGGGTGGCCCTGGGCACGTGGGCCCTCGTGGGGCACTCTGCGGTGGGGCTGGGGCTGGCGATCCTCGTCGCCAGCCTCCTCTCGGGGTGGCACCGGCTGGGCCCGAACGGGTTCCAGGTGCCGTTCATGGCGCTCTTCGTGCTGCTCCTCGGCGGCGACGACCCCGTCGGGTACACCCTCCCCCGCCTCGGCCACGGCGCCCTGGGGGTCGCGGTCGGCGTCGCCGTCAACGTCCTCGTGGTGCCCCCCGTGCTGCTGCGGCCCGCGACCGACGTGCTGGCGCAGCTGCGCCGGGAGGTCGCCGACCTGCTGCGCGGGGTCGCGGACGACCTGGACGGCCCGTGGCCGCCGGAGCAGCCCGTCGAGGAGCGCGGGGAGGGGCTCGAGCAGCTCGTGCTGCGGGCGCGCCAGGCGGTCGAGCGCGCCGGGGAGAGCCTGCGCTGGAACCCGCGGGCGCCGCGGTGGCGGCGCGAGCCCCGGCGCGACGCCATCGCCCTCGAGGGCCTCGAGCGCATGGCCGTCGAGGTGCGCGGCGTCGCGACGACGGTGCACGAGGCCGCGCAGGGCGAGGCGGCCCCGCTGGCCCTGGAGCCGGCGTCGCGCCCGCGGCTCGTCGAGGTGCTGCGCGGCACGGCGGACGTCGTGGACCGCTACGCGGTGCCCGACGCCTCGGCGCAGGACCTCGCCGACGTCGCCGCCGCCCGCGTCGCCCTGCGGCGCATCGCCGAGGACGCGGTGCGCGACCGGCACGAGGCGGGGTCGGCCGTGCTCGCCGAGGCCGCCCTGCTCGTCGACCTCGACCGGGTGCTGCGCGAGGTCGACCGCTCGGCGCGCTCGCTCGTCGCGGAGGAGCGCGACGAGCCCGTCGGCGCGCGGCGCTGACGGGCTCGTCGGGGTGGTGCGGGTGGTGCGGCGGGGTGGTGCCGTGCTGCAGGGGCCCCTCCCCGCGGGGGTCCGCCTCAGAGGTCGCGGACGTCGGCCTGCTTCGCGCGCACGGCCTCGGCGGCCTCGCCGAGCGCGGCGCGCTCGTCGGCCGTGAGGTCGGTCTCGACGACCCGGCGCACGCCCTGGCGGCCGAGCTCGGCCTCGACGCCGAGGTAGACGCCCTCGATGCCGTACTCGCCGTCGACCCAGGCGCAGACCGGCATGACCGCGCCGCTGTCCTCGATGACGGCGCGGGCCATGCGGGCCGCCGCCGCCGACGGCGCGTAGTACGCCGAGCCGGTCTTGAGCAGCGCCACGACCTCGGCGCCGCCGTTGCGGGTGCGCACGACGAGCTCGTCGACCTCCTCGGGCGAGAGCAGGTCGCGCAGCGGCTTGCCGTCGACCGTGCAGCGGCTCGGGACCGGGACCATCGTGTCGCCGTGCGAGCCCAGGGTCAGCGTGCGCACGCTGCCCACCGGGACCTGCAGCTTCTCGGCCACGAAGTTGGTGAAGCGCGCCGTGTCGAGCATGCCCGCCTGCCCGAGCACCCGCTCCTTGGGGAAGCCGGTCGCGAGCTGGGCGAGGGCGGTCATCTCGTCGAGGGGGTTCGAGACGACGATGACCACGGCCTCGGGAGCGTGCCGGGCGACGTTCTCGGCCACGCCGCGCACGATCTTGGCGTTGGTCTCGATGAGGTCCATCCGGCTCATGCCGGGCTTGCGGGGCAGCCCAGCGGTGATGACGACGACGTCCGAGCCCGCGACGGCCTCGTAGCCCTGCCCGTCCGGCGTGGTCGTCTGGCCCACGACGCGGGTCTCGAAGCCCTCGACCGGCCGGGACTGGTTCATGTCGAGGGCGAGGCCCTCGGGCTTGCCCTCGACGATGTCCGTGAGGACGACCGTGTCGAGGATGTCGTACTCCGCCAGGCGCAGGGCCGTGGTCGAGCCGTAGAAGCCGGCCCCGACGACCGTGACCTTGCCGTTGCGCGCCATCGTCGTCCTCCCTGGGCGGCGCCCGCGCCGCCGGTGTCTCGTCGCTGCGGTCTGCGCCGAGCGACCCTAGTGCAGCGCGGGGGGCCTCACGCGGGCGGGGGCACGACGACGGTGAGCACCACGAGCCCCGCGCCGATGGCCGCCAGCACCGCGACGTCGACGACGCGCCCGCGCACGGCCAGCAGGCCGGCCCGCCGCTCGGGCAGCACCGCGCGCAGCACGGCGGCGAGCAGCAGCGAGGCGGCGAGCAGGGCGCTGCCGGGGCGGAAGCGGTCGGCGGCGACCACGACGAGGCCGGCGAGGACGCTGCCGAGCACGAGGGCGGCGGGCCACTCGCGCAGGCGCGCGCCGCTCACGCGCGGGCCGTGGCGCTCACGCCGCCCCGGCCGCGCGCTCGGCGGCCTCGACGACGTTCGTGAGCAGCAGCGCGCGGGTCATGGGGCCCACCCCGCCGGGGTTGGGCGCCACCCACGCGGCCACCTCGCGCACCGCCGGGTCGACGTCGCCGGTCAGGCCCGCCCCCGTCCGCGAGACGCCCACGTCGAGCACGACGGCACCGGGGCGCACGTCGTCGGGGCCGACGAGGTGCGGCACGCCAGCGGCCGCGACGACGACGTCCGCGCGGCGCAGGTGCGCGCGCAGGTCCCGGGTGCCGGTGTGGCAGAGCGTCACCGTCGCGTTCTCGGTGCGCCGGGTGAGCAGCAGGCCCAGCGGCCGGCCGACGGTGACCCCGCGGCCGACGACGACGACCTCCTGCCCGGCGAGCGCCACCCCGTGGCGGCGCAGCAGCTCGACGATGCCGCGCGGGGTGCACGGCAGCGGCGCCTCCTGCCCCAGCACGAGCCGGCCGAGGTTGCGCGGGTGCAGCCCGTCGGCGTCCTTGTCGGGGTCCACCCGCTCCAGCACCGCGAGCTCGTCGAGCCCGCGCGGCAGCGGCAGCTGGACGATGAAGCCGGTGCAGGCCGGGTCGGCGTTGAGGTCGTCGACGACGTCCTCGACCTGCGCCTGCGACGCGTCCGCCGGCAGCTCGCGCGCGATGCTCGCGATCCCCACCTCCGCGCAGTCCCGGTGCTTGCCGCGCACGTAGGAGCGGCTGCCGGGGTCGTCCCCCACGAGGACCGTGCCGAGGCCGGGCACGACGCCGCGGGCGCGCAGGGCCTCCACCCGCGGGCGCAGCTCGGCGCGGATCGCGGCCGCGGTGGCCTTGCCGTCGAGGGTCTGGGCGCTCACGGGGGTGGATCCTCCCACGCCCGGGCGGGGCCCCGGCGCGTGGCGCGTATCAGCGGGAGGCGCCCGCCGCTCCCCCTGCCGGCGGGGCGCCCGGCCCCGCAGGAGCGGAGGTGGACCCGTGGACCTCGTCGGCTGCCCGGCCTGCGGCGCGCCGGCCGAGCGCACGCCCTGGACCGGGCCCGGCCCCGCCGGGCTCGCCTCGGTGCTCTGCGCCGGCGGCCACTGGCTGCTGCTCCCCCGCGCCCGGCCGCGGGAGCGGCCGGCAGCCCGGTCGGGGGCCCGGCCCGTGGCTCAGCCCGGGGCGGCGGGCGGCAGGCCGACCGTCGGCAGCCCGGTCTCGGACTCGGCGGTGCGGTAGCCCAGGTCGTAGTGCGCGGCGAGCTGCGCCTCGTCGGAGGCGGCGAGGTGCCCCGCGCCCCCCACGCCCGGGGCGGCGCGCACCGTCGCCGCGTCGTGCGGCAGGACGACGGCCCCGTCCTCGAGCGACGCCCCCGCCAGGGGGACCATCCGCTCCTCGGTGCCCGCCTCGGTCGCGGCGGGCCCGTCGTCGCCGGCGGCGGCGGACCCCGCGACGAGCCGTACGGTGAGCCAGTCCGGGTCGCCGCCCGCCTCCGGCGACCACACGGTGCTGACGGTGCCCAGGCGCGCGCCCGTGGCGTCGCGGACCTCCCGGCCCTCGAGGTCGAGCGGCCAGGGACCGCTCCCCTGCGCGTCCGTCGTCATGCGCTGCTCCTCCCGCGTCGGGCTCCTGAGCGCGGCGCGCCGCGCGCCGCTGCCGCGACCCTTCCCGCTGCGCGCCCTCCCATCCCGGCGGGTCCCGCCGGACCCGTGACCGGGCGCGCGTCGTCAGGCGGCGAGCAGCGCGCCCACGTGCGCCCCGACGGCCCGCAGCGCGGCCGGGGACGGGTCGAGCAGCGCGAGGCCGACCGAGCCGTCGTCGACGAGGCGGGCGACCCGCGCCCGCACCTCGAGCTCGTGCCCGCCCAGGCGGGCGCGCAGCTCCACCCGGTCGCCGGGCCGCAGCCGGGCGCCCCCGGTGGTGCAGCGCGCGCCCGAGGCGCTGACGTCGAGCAGGCGCACCTCGTGCCGCGCCCCGGCCGCCGCCAGCACCGCGGGCTCGTTCGCCGGGACGCGCTCGTCGCCGCGGCGCTCGAGCTCCTCGCCCGCCACGGCGAGCGTCCCGATCCGGTCCATGGCCTCGGTCAGCCGCGCGGTCAGCACGTCCACCAGCCGCCCCTGGTCCTGCGACACCCCGGTGAGCGCGGAGCTGACCCGGTCGACGGCGCCGATGCCCTCGGCCATGGCCGTGATCGCCTCCGACACCGCGGCCGCGTCGCGCTCGAGCGCGGCGATCGTCGTCGTGATCTCCTCGGTCGAGCGGGCCGTGGTCGTCGCGAGCTGCTTGACCTCGCTGGCGACGACGCTGAAGCCCTGCCCGGCGGCGCCCGCCCGCACGGCCTCGATGGTGGCGTTGAGCGCCAGCAGGCGCGTCTGGCCGGCGACGCCCGCGACGAGCTCGGCGACGGCGGCGACGTTGCGCAGGCTGCCGCCCAGGGCGGCGACGATCCGGTCGGCCTCCTCGGCGCGGGCCACGACCCCGCGCGCCACCTCGTCGACGTCGCGGACGCTGCGGTCGATGCTGCGCGCGGAGCCGTCGACCCCGTCCACGTGCCCGACGACCGAGCGCAGCTCGCCGAGCACGGCCTCGGCCGTGGCGTCGAGCACGGACTGCGCCCGCTCGCGGGCCTGGCGCACGGCGGCCCGCTGCTCGCGGTAGTGGGCGAGCTGCTGCTCCGCGCGCGCGGCCTCCGCCGCCCCGAGCGCGGCGTCCTGGCGCTCCAGCTCGACCCGGGCCCGCTCGACCGCGGCGCCGATGGCCGCGAGCTCGTCGCCCCCGGCGGGCAGGGGGCGCGGCGCCAGGTCGTGCCCGGCGATCGCCGTCACCGCGCCGACGGCGAGGGCCACGTCGCGGCGGGTGCGCCACCAGACGGCGGCGGCGAGCCACACCGCCACCAGCAGCCCCGCGCCGGTCGCGCCGAGCGTGAGCGCGCCGCGCGCGAGGAGCCCGTCCGCCCGGGTGGCGAGCAGCCCGTCGAGGGCGTCCAGCGCCGGGGCCGCGGCGGCCGCGGCACCCGCGAGCACGGCGGGGTCGCCCGCCGGCCCGTCGAGGTCGGCGGTGAGGTCCCCGGAGAGCGCCTCGGCCGCGGCGGCCGCGGCGAGCAGCCCGTCGAGGCCGTCGGCGAGGCCGGGGGCGGCCGAGGCCCGTACGGACGCCGCGACGTCCGAGCGCAGGGCGGCCGCGGCGCCGGCGAGCGCGCCCGCCTCGACCGCGCGCGCCGCGACCGCGCGGTCGGGGGCCAGGGTGGGGTCCGGCGCGGCCGCGCGCGCGGCCGCGGCCAGGGCGCGCGGCAGCTGCACCACCTGCGCGTCCATGGCGTAGAAGGAGTCCAGGTCGGGGTCGAGGACCAGGCGCGACGCGTCGCCCACCTGCGCGACGAGGCGGGTGAGGGCCTCGACGACCGCGAGGCGCCCGGCGGGCGCGGTGCTGCCCGGTGCCGCGACGGCGGCGCGCACGGCGTCCAGGGCGTCCCCCGCACCCAGCTCGGGGTGCCCCTCGACCGCCGCGGCGAGCGGCCCGACCGGCACCTCCTGCCCGGCAGCGGCCGCGGCGAGGGAGGCGAGGGCGGGGCGCAGCACGGCCACGCCGTCCCGCTCCGACGCGGCGAAGGCCACCTGGCCCCCGAGCAGGTGCGCCGAGGTCGTGCCCGCCACCGCCGTCGGCACGAGGAGGACCGCGACGAGCACGGCGAGGCGCGCGCTGGTGCGCAGGCGGGCCGTCAGCGCGAGGGCGGGGCGCAGCAGGAGCGGGGGCGCGCTCGTCGAGGGGTCCACGGGGTGTGCGTCGGCGGCCCCTGCGCCCGGCTTGACCCCCTGCGCCCCCTCAGTGCGCGAAGTGCCGCGTGCCGGTGAGGTAGAGCGGCACGCCGGCGGCGGCGGCCGCCGCCACGACCTCCTCGTCGCGGACCGACCCGCCGGGCTGCACGACCGCGCGGACCCCGGCGTCGAGGAGCACCTGCAGGCCGTCGGCGAACGGGAAGAACGCGTCCGAGGCCGCGACGCTGCCGGACGCCCGCTCACCGGCCCGCGAGACCGCGAGGCGGGCGGAGTCGACGCGGTTCACCTGGCCCATGCCGACGCCCACGGTCGCGCCGCCGGCGGCGAGCAGGATCGCGTTCGACTTCACCGCCCGGCACGCCCGCCAGGCGAAGGCCAGGTCGGCGAGGGTCGCCGCGTCGACCGGCTCCCCGGCCGCGAGGGTCCAGCCGGCCGGGTCGTCGCCGGGGGCGTCGACGTCGTCGGCCCGCTGCAGGAGCAGCCCGCCGGACACCGGGCGCAGCTCGGCGCGGGCACCGGGGTGCCCCTCGGGCACGACGAGCAGCCGCACGTTCTTCTTGCGGGTGAGCACCTCGAGCGCGCCGTCCTCGAAGGCGGGCGCCACGACGACCTCGGTGAACACCTCGGCGACCTGCGCGGCCATCGCGGCCGTCACGGGGCGGTTGACGGCGATGACGCCGCCGAAGGCCGACACGGGGTCGCAGGCGTGCGCGGCGGCGTGCGCCGCGGCGACGTCGTCGGCGACCGCGATGCCGCAGGGGTTCGTGTGCTTGACGATCGCCACGCAGGGTCGCTCGTGGTCGTACGCCGCCCGCCGCGCCGCGTCGGCGTCGACGTAGTTGTTGTACGACATCTCCTTGCCGTGCAGCTGCTCGGCGCCGGCGAGCCCGCCGCCCCGCGGCGCGGCGTAGAGCGCGGCCCCCTGGTGCGGGTTCTCGCCGTAGCGCAGGACCGCCCGCCGCTCCCACGTCGCGCCGACCCAGGCCGGGAAGCCGCTGCCGTCGTCGGTGGGCGAGAGCACGCTGCCCATCCACGAGGCGACCGCGACGTCGTACGAGGCCGTGTGGGCGAAGGCCTCGGCGGCGAGCCGCTGCCGCTGGGCGAGGGTGAACCCGCCGGCGCGGACGGCCTCGAGCACCTCGCCGTACCGCGCGGGGTCGGTGACGACCGCGACCGAGGGGTGGTTCTTGGCGGCCGCCCGGACCATCGACGGCCCGCCGATGTCGATCTGCTCGACGCACTCGTCGGGGGTGGCGCCGGAGGCGACCGTCTCGGCGAAGGGGTAGAGGTTGACCACGACGAGGTCGAACGGCTCGACGCCGAGCTCCTCGAGCTGCGCGGCGTGCTCGGGGCGGCGCAGGTCGGCGAGCAGGCCCGCGTGCACCCGCGGGTGCAGCGTCTTGACCCGCCCGTCGAGGCACTCCGGGAACCCGGTGAGCTCCTCGACCGGGGTGACCGGCACGCCCGCGGCCGCGATGCGCGCCGCCGTCGAGCCCGTGGAGACGACCGCCACGCCGGCCTCGTGCAGGCCCCGGGCGAGCTCCTCGAGCCCCGTCTTGTCGTACGCGCTCACCAGCGCCCGCCGCACGGGGCGGACCCCCTGACCGGTCATCCCAGCCTCACCTTCCTGCCCTCGACGACCATGCCGCCGCGGGCGAGCCGGTCGAGGACCTCGACCAGCAGGGCCCGCTCGGCCACCTTGATGCGCTCGTGCAGCGTCGCCTCGTCGTCGTCGTCGAGGACCTCCACGGCCCGCTGGGCCACGACCGGCCCGGTGTCCACGCCCGCGTCGACGAGGTGGATGGTGCAGCCGCTGACCTTGACCCCGTGCGCGAGCGCGTCGCGCACCGCGTGCGCGCCGGGGAACGACGGCAGCAGCGCGGGGTGGGCGTTGAGCACGGGCGGGCCGGCGAGCGCCGCCGGGCCCAGCACCTTCATGAACCCGGCCGAGACGACGAGGTCGGGCGCGTGCTCGGCGACGGCCGCGGCGAGCGCCGCGTCCCAGTCGGCCCGCTCGTCGTAGGCCGCGAGCGGCACCACGAAGGTCGGCACGCCCGCGGCCCGCGCCCGGTCGACCCCGCCGGTGCCGGCGCGGTCCGCGCCGACCGCCACGACCTCGTACGGCGCCGCGGGGTCCGTCGCCGCGGCGTCGAGCAGCGCCTGCAGCAGGGTCCCCGAGCCGGAGACGAGGACGACGACGCGCACGGGCGTCGACCCTAGCGGTCCTCAGCCGGCGGCCGGACCACCGCCGGTCCCGCCTGCGGCCGGCTCCTGCGGGAGCCGGCGGCGGGCGGCGTACGCCGTCGCGCCGGCGGCGAGCGCGAGCTCGAGGCCGCCGAGCAGGCCCACCTGCCACGGCGAGGGCCCGACGGCGGAGAGCCGCCCGCCGAGCAGCGGCCCGCCGGAGAGGGCCGCCAGGGCGGCGAGCAGCGCCCCGCCGCCGAGCCCGGCGAGGGCGGCGTGCCCCGCGGCGGCCAGGGGGGCGGTCGGGCGGGCGCCGAGGGCCGCGCGGCGGCGGAGCACGACGAGGCCCGTGAGCACGCCGGCGACGAGCGGCGCGGCGAGGGCGGCGGCGAGGGCGGGGTGCGCGGCGCCCTGCGGCGGCACGGCGCCGAGCAGGGGCAGCCCCGGCAGGGCGGGCAGCGCCCCGAGGTCGGTGAGGAACGCCGAGACGGACGTCCCCTCCCCCACCGCGAAGCCGGGGCCGGCGGCGACGGCGGCGCCCCACACCGCGGCGTTCGGCGCGAGCAGGGCGGTGAGCAGCACCAGCAGGCCCTGCCCGACGGGGCCCGGGTCGAGCCCGGCGGACGCGTCGGCGACCCGGCCCGCCCCGAGGGCGAGCGCGAGGGTGGCGAGCAGGCCGCCCGCGGCGAGCAGCGCGGCCGCCCCGGTCGACGCGCCCGCGAGCAGCGCGCGCGCGCCGGGCCGCAGCGGCGGGCCCTGCCCCGCCCCCCACGCCCCCCAGAGCGCGGCGACGAGGGCGAGCCCGCCCGCGCCGAGCGCCGCGGCCCCCGGCGCGACCCGGACCTCGGGGGCCGCCGCGGCCAGCGCGACGAGGGCGGCGACGCCGGCGTACGCGAGCGCGAGGACCACGGCGAGCGCCGCCCCCTCGCGCCAGCCGCCGGGCGCCGCCCGGCGGGCGGCCGCTCCGGCGGCGGAGCGCACGAGCAGCAGGGGCAGCGCGACGAGCCCCAGGGGGGCGAGCCCGACGGTGCCGCCGCCGGACGCCGCCCGGACCGACAGCGGGGCGTGGTGGGCCACGAGCCAGAGGTCGCCCGCCGCGCGCAGCGCCGAGGCCGAGTCCGCGCCGGAGCGCGGCGCGGTGGCCCAGGCCAGCACGACGAGGAGGGTCAGGGGGAGCAGGCCGAGCGCCGCGGCGCGCAGCGCGGCCCCGGCGCCGGCCACGCCGACCGGCAGGGCGCCGCGCAGCGCGGCGGTCAACCGCCGGGCCGCGCCGGGGTCGTCCGGCGGGCCGGCGTCGGGCGCGGGGCGCAGCAGCGTGGCCATCGCGCACCATCGTCGCCCGGTCGCGCCCCGTCACGGCGGCGCCGCGCCGGGCGACCGCGCGGGAGGCGGCGCCGGGTGGCGGAGGTGCGCCGGCGCGGCAGGTGGCAGGCTGGGCGCATGGCGAAGCTCTTCGAGGGCCGGTCCCGCGCCGGGCGCGACCCCCGGCTCCCCCCGGGCCAGTACGACGTCGGCGGCGGCTGGCCGGTCCTCACCGCCGAGCCCACCCCGCGGGTGGAGCGCGACGCGTGGACGTTCCGCGTCGACGGGCTCGTCGACGCGGCGCGCACCTGGTCGTGGGCCGACGTGCAGCGGCTGGCGGCGACGACCTGGCGCGGCGACATCCACTGCGTGACGACCTGGTCCAAGCTCGACACGGCGTTCACGGGGGTCGACCTCGACGTCCTGCTCGACGAGGTCGGGGTGTCCCCGTCCGCGACGCACGTCGTGGCCTGGTCCAGCACGGGCTACACGACGAACCTCCCCCTGGCCGAGGTGCGCGGCGGCAAGGCGTTCCTCGTCTGGGAGCACGAGGGGCAGCCGCTGCCCCGCGAGCACGGCGGTCCGGTGCGCATGCTCGTGCCGCACCTCTACTTCTGGAAGAGCACGAAGTGGGTGAGCGGGCTGCGCCTGCTCGACCACGACGAGCCGGGGTTCTGGGAGACCCGCGGCTACCACGAGCTCGGCGACCCGTGGCGCGAGCAGCGCTACGACGGCGACTGAGCGTGGCGGCACCCCTGGAGGAGCCGGGCGGGCAGGGCCCGGGCGGCCTGCCGCCGCTGCCCGGCATCGACGCGCCGGCCCGGCGCCCCCCGCGCTCCGGCGCGCGCCGGGAGTGGCAGGACGCCCGGGTGCTCGAGGTGCGGCGCGAGACCGCGCGCGCCTCGACGTACCGGCTGGGCCTGCCGCGCTGGGAGCCGCACGTCCCGGGCCAGCACTACGTCGTGCGCCTCGTCGCGCCGGACGGCTACCGCGCCGAGCGCTCGTACAGCGTGGCGAGCCCGCCGTCCGACGAGGGCGTCATCGAGCTCACCGTCGAGCGCCTCGCCGACGGCGAGGTGTCGGCCTACCTGCACGACGGCATCGCGCCGGGCGACGAGCTCACGGTGCGGGGGCCGTTCGGCGGCTGGTTCGTGTGGCGCGGCGACACCCCGGCGGTGCTCGTCGGCGGCGGGTCCGGCGTCGTGCCGCTCATGGCCATGCACCGGCACTGGCGGGCGACCGGGCGCCGCGCGCCGCTGCGCATGGCCGTGGCGGCCCGCTCCCCCGAGGAGCTGCTCTACCGCTCCGAGTACGGCGACGAGACCCTCCTCGCCTTCAGCCGCGCCGTGCCCGAGGGCTCGCCCCGGCCGCGGGGGCGGCTCACCGCCGCCGACCTCGAGCCGCTGCTGCTGCCCGGGGCGACGCACTACGTCTGCGGCTCGACCCCGTTCGCCGGGCACGCCGAGGAGCTGCTGCTCGGGCTCGGCGTGCCCGCCGACGCGATCCGCGTGGAGCGCTTCGGGGGCGGCTGAGCGCCCGCCTCAGGGGGTCGTCGCCGGCACGCCGGGCACGCCGCCCTCGCAGGCCGGCCAGTCGACCTCGGGCGAGCAGTAGGCGTCGATCCCCAGCACCTCCCAGCGCGGGGACTGCGCGGCCAGGCGCACCCGGTACTCCTCCCACGTGCCGCCCGGCGCGGACCAGCCCTTCTCCGCGATGCCGGGCAGGCGGGGGAACGCCATGAACTCGACCTGGTCGAGGTCCTGGAGCGTCTCGGTCCACATCGGCGCCTCGACGCCCAGCACGTCGCGCTCGCGCACCCCGTCGACGAAGGTCACCGGGTCCCAGTCGTAGCTCTGCTCCACCGACGTCGGCCCGGCCCAGGCGAGGCCGAGCGGCGTCGAGGGGTCGTACTTCTGGTCGACGTACGCCCGGCTCGCCGGGGACATGACGAGGTCGAGGCCCTGCGCGACGGCGTCGGTGGCGGTGCGGGTGCCCTCGGCGCCGCCCGAGGCCGGGTTCCAGTACTGCGCGACGCCGCCGCGCGCCACGTCGGCCGCGCTGATCTCCGCCCAGCCCATGGTGCGCTTGCCGTGGCTGCGCACGATGCGGTCGACCCGCTCGACGAAGTAGCGGTAGTCCTCGTCGCTCGTGCTCAGCGCCTCGTCGCCGCCGACGTGGATCCACGGCCCGGGGGTCAGCTCCGCGAGCTGGCCGACGACGTCGTCGAGGAAGCGGTACGTCAGCTCCTTGCGGATGCACAGCGAGCTGAAGCCGACCTCGATGCCGGTGTAGACCGGCGGCGCGACGCCGTCGCAGTTCAGCCGGGCGTACGAGGCGAGGGCCGCGTTGGTGTGCCCGGGGGTGTCGATCTCGGGGACGACCGTGACGAAGCGCTCGGCGGCGTACCGGACGATCTCCCGGTAGTCCTCCTGGGAGTACCAGCCGCCGGGCGTGCCGCCGACCTCGGTGGTGCCGCCGGAGCGGGTCAGGCGCGGCCAGCCCTCGATCTCGATGCGCCAGCCCTGGTCGTCGCTGAGGTGCAGGTGCAGGACGTTCATCTTGTAGAGCGCGATCTCGTCGACGTAGCGCTTGACCTCCTCGACGGTGAGGAAGTGCCGGGCCACGTCGAGCATCGCCCCGCGGTACATGAAGCGCGGCGAGTCGACGACGCGCACCGCGTCCACCGCCCAGTCCACGCCCGCGCCGACCCGCTCCTGCGCCTCGACCTGGGGCGGCAGGAGCTGGCGCAGGGTCTGCACGCCGCGGGAGAGGCCGGCCGGGGTCGTCGCCTCGAGCAGCACCCGCGAGGAGCGCACGTCGAGCCGGTACCCCTCGGGCCCCTCGACGCCGGGCAGGCCCTTCGCGCCGCGCAGCCGCAGGACGAGCGCGCCCTCGGGGACCCGGCTCGTCCGCAGCACCGGCAGCGGCAGGCCGGTGGAGCGGCGCAGCTGCTGCGCGAGCTGCTGGGCGACGCGCAGCGTCTCCGGGCGGCCGGGCACGACGACCTGCGTCGCGTGGTCGAGCCGGAAGGGCCCGCCCGGCAGGTCGCGCAGCGACGACGGCGCGGGGACGAGCCGCTCGGCGGCGGGGACGTCGCGCAGGTCCGGCACGTCGGGGACGTCGGCGCGGGCGGGGCCGGCGCCGGCCGCGGGGAGCACGGCGACCGCGAGCGCGGCGGCGAGGGCGCCGAGCGCGGCGCGGCGGGCGAGGGTCACGAGCATCGTCGCTCCTGGGGGGGTGCGGTCCTGCGGGTCGGTGACCCACCGTCGCTGCACCCTCGCACTGCGGTACGGACCGTGGCAAGGGGGGCGCTGGAGGGGCGCGACCGGTCCCCGGTGCGCCGCAGGCCCCCGTCCCGGGCGGGACGGGGGCCTGCGGCGTGCGTGCTGCGGCGGCGGGACGGCGTCAGCGGCCCTGCAGCCCCTGCATGACCTCGCGCATGAGGCGGGCGGTCTCCGACGGCGTCTTGCCGACCTTGACGCCGACGGCCTCGAGGGCCTCCTGCTTCGCGGCCGCGGTGCCGGAGGAGCCGGAGACGATGGCGCCGGCGTGGCCCATGGTCTTGCCCTCGGGGGCGGTGAACCCCGCGACGTAGCCGACGACCGGCTTGGTGACGTGCTCGGCGATGTACGCCGCCGCGCGCTCCTCCGCGTCGCCGCCGATCTCGCCGATCATGACGATGGCGTCGGTCTCCGGGTCGTCCTGGAACGCCTGGAGGCAGTCGATGTGCGTGGTGCCGATGACCGGGTCGCCGCCGATGCCGACGCAGGACGAGAAGCCGATGTCCCGCAGCTCGTACATCATCTGGTAGGTCAGCGTGCCCGACTTGGACACCAGGCCGATGCGCCCGGCGCCGGTGATGTCGGCGGGGATGATGCCGGCGTTGGACCTGCCGGGGCTGATGAGCCCGGGGCAGTTCGGCCCGACGATGCGGGTGGTGCCGGAGTCGACGGCGTACTGGTAGAAGTCCGCGGTGTCGTGCACCGGGACGCCCTCGGTGATGACGACGACGAGCGGGACGCCCGCGTCGACGGCCTCGTACACCGCGGCCTTGGTGCCGGCCGGCGGGACGAAGACGACGGACACGTCGGCCCCGGTCTCCTTGACGCCCTCGGCGACCGAGCCGAACACCGGCAGCGACGTGCCGTCGAAGTCCACGCTCTGGCCGGCCTTGCGCGGGTTCACGCCGCCGACGACCTGGGTGCCGGAGGCGAGCATGCGCCGGGTGTGCTTCTGGCCCTCGGAGCCGGTCATGCCCTGGACGAGGACCTTGGAGGTCTCGGTGAGGAAGATCGCCATGGTGCTCAGGCCCCCGTCGTCGCCAGCTCGGCCGCGCGCTTCGCGGCACCGTCCATCGTGTCCACCCGCTCGACGAGCCGGTGCGCGGCCTCGTCGAGGATGCGCCGGCCCTCCTCGGCGTTGTTGCCGTCGAGGCGCACCACGAGCGGCTTGGTGACCTCCTCGCCGCGGTCCTCGAGGAGCGCCAGGGCCTGGACGATGCCGTTGGCGACCTCGTCGCAGGCGGTGATGCCGCCGAAGACGTTGACGAAGACGCTGCGCACGCTCGGGTCGCCCAGGATGATCTCGAGCCCGTCGGCCATGACCTGCGCGGAGGCGCCGCCGCCGATGTCGAGGAAGTTCGCCGGCTTCGGCCCGCTGTCGCCGCCGAGGTCCTGCCCGGCGTACGCCACGACGTCGAGCGTGCTCATGACCAGGCCCGCGCCGTTGCCGATGATGCCGACCTCGCCGTCGAGCTTGACGTAGTTGAGGCCCTTCTCCTTCGCCTTCGCCTCGAGCGGGTCGGCGGCGGCGCGGTCCGCGAGGTCGGCGTGCGACGGCTGGCGGAAGTCGGCGTTCTCGTCGAGCGTCACCTTGCCGTCGAGGGCGACCACGCGACCGTCGCCGGTCTTGACGAGCGGGTTGACCTCGACGAGCGTCGCGTCCTCGGCGACGAAGGCGCCCCAGAGCTTCTGCACCGCCGCGACGACCTGGTCGGCGACCTCCGCGGGGAAGGCGCCCTTCTCCACGATCTCGCGGGCCTTGGCCTCGTCGATGCCCTTGAGCGCGTCGACGGGCACCCGGGCGAGGGCCTCGGGGCGCTCGACGGCGAGCTGCTCGATCTCCACGCCGCCCTCGCGGGAGGCCATGGCGAGGTACGTGCGGTTGGCCCGGTCGAGCAGGACGGAGAAGTAGTACTCCTCCTCGATGGCCGCCGCGGGGGCGATCATCACCCGGTGGACCGTGTGGCCCTTGATGTCCATGCCGAGGATCTGCTCGGCCTTGGCGGCGGCGTCGTCGGGGCCGTCGGCGAGCTTCACGCCGCCGGCCTTGCCGCGCCCGCCGGTCTTGACCTGCGCCTTGACCACGACGCGCCCGCCCATGCGCTCGGCGGCGGCGCGCGCCTCCTCCGGCGTCTCGGCGACGGCGCCGTCCAGCACCGGCACGCCGTGCGCGGCGAAGAGGTCCCTCGCCTGGTACTCGAACAGGTCCACGTGCGTCAGTCCCTCGCGTCGTCGGCTGCTACCGGGACGCCCGCTGCCGGGACCGTCCCCGTCGCGCGAGGGTAGACCCGCCGCCCTCAGCCCCCGCCAGCCGCCCCCTCGCCGACGTGGGTGCGCACCCAGTCGACGATCGCGCGGGTCGGCGTGCCGGGCCCGAAGACCTGCGCGACCCCGCGGGCGCGCAGCTCGGGCACGTCGCCCTCGGGGATGATGCCGCCGCCGAAGACGACGATGTCGGCGGCGTCGCGCTGGGCGAGCAGCTCGACCACGCGCGGGAACAGCGTCATGTGCGCCCCGGACAGCACGGACAGCCCGATCGCGTCGGCGTCCTCCTGCAGGGCGGTCTCGACGATCTGCTCGGGGGTCTGGTGCAGCCCGGTGTAGACGACCTCCACGCCGGCGTCGCGCAGCGCGCGCGCGACGACCTTGGCGCCGCGGTCGTGCCCGTCCAGGCCGGGCTTGGCGACCACGACGCGGATGCGGGAGACCGGCTCCGTCGTCGGCATGGCGGTCACCGTAGTGGAGCCGTGCGCCGCCCGGCGCCCGGCGCCGGGGCACGGGCGGTGCGCCCCTAGCCTGGCCGCCGTGGCGAGGACTGCGGTGGTGACCGGGGCGAGCAGCGGGATCGGGGCGGCGACGGCGCGGCGCCTCGCGGCCGAGGGGTACGACGTCGTGCTCGCCGCGCGGCGGGCCGAGCGGCTCGCCGCGCTCGCGCAGGAGGTCGGCGGCCGGGCGCTGCCGCTCGACGTCACCGACCGCGCGGCCGTCGAGCGCTTCGCCGCCGAGGTCGGGGACTGCGCGGTGCTCGTCAACAACGCGGGCGGCGCGTTCGGCACCGAGCCGGTCGCCGACGCCGACCCCGACGACTGGCGCGCGATGTACGAGGTCAACGTGCTCGGCGCGCTGCAGGTCACCCGGGCGCTGCTGCCCGCGCTGGTCGCCTCGGGCGAGGGCACCGTCGTCTTCCTGACCTCGACCGCGGGCTTCGTCGCGTACGAGGGCGGCGGCGGCTACGTCGCGGCGAAGCACGGCGAGCACGCGCTGGCCGCCACGCTGCGCCTCGAGCTGCTCGGGCAGCCCGTACGGGTCCTCGAGGTCGCCCCCGGCATGGTGCGCACCGACGAGTTCGCGGTGAACCGCTACCGCGGCGACGCGGACGCCGCCGCCCAGGTCTACGCGGGCGTGGCCGAGCCGCTGGTGGCCGAGGACGTGGCCGACTGCGTGGCGTGGGCGGTGACGCGCCCGCCGCACGTCAACGTCGACCTGCTCGTGGTGCGCCCGCGAGCGCAGGCCGCGCAGCACCGGGTGCACCGGGTGGACCGCGCGCACCGGGAGGGCTGAGCCGGCCCGCCGCAGGTTGCGCCGGGCGGGTGGTCCGCGGGCCGCGCGCTGCTGACCGGGCCCCCGCGCTGCCGACAGGCAGGGCATGGCCCCGTACCGGCTGCTGCGCAGCGCCGTCCTGCCGACCGCCGTCGCCGCCGTGGCGGCGCTGCTGACCAGCGCCCCCGCGATGCCGGCCGCCGCGGCGGCGCCCACGGTGACGGTCCAGGGGCCGCAGTACGACAGCCCGGGCGCGACCGTGCCCGTGGTCGTCACCGTGACGGACCCGCCGTCCGGCTACGCGGTCGCGCTGACCGCGTCCGCGGACCGGGGGGCGCGGACGGTGTGCACCGGCGCGACGTGGGCGAACCCGGTGCGGGGCACGGTGTCCCGCCGGTGCTACGTGACGCTGCCGCGGACGCGGGGCTCGCACGTGCTCGCCGGTCGGGCGGTGCTCACGCGGTCCGGGTCCCCGACCGTCACGGTGACCGGCCGGGGGCCGCGGGCGCTGCGGGCGGAGGGGGTGGTCACCGACGGCCTCACGCTGGCCGCCGCCCAGGCGGTGGAGGGGTGCGGCAACGCGACCCAGCACGTGCAGCTGACCTTCGACGACGGCGGCTCGGCCTCCTCCATCCGCTCCATCCTCGGCACCCTGCGCCGCAACGGGGTGCGCGGGCGCTTCTTCCCGACGGGCACCTGGGCCCGGGCCAACCCGGGGCTGATGCGGGAGGTCCGGGCGGGCGGGCACCTGCTCGCCAACCACACGGACGACCACCCCGCCCTGAGCGCCCTCGGCGACGCGGCCGTCGCGGCGCAGCTGCGGCGCGGCGTCGCCGCGACCACGCGGCCGAAGCTGCTCCGCCCGCCGTACGGCGCCGGTGCCCTCAGCGCACGGGTCGTGCGCATCGCGGCCGAGCAGGGCTACGCGGTGTGCCGCTGGACGAGCGACACCTACGACTGGGAGGGGGCGAGCGGCCGGGTGCTCGCCGAGCGCGTGCGGTACGGCGACGCGCGGACCCCGCCCGTGCAACGCGGGGGCGTCGTGCTCATGCACGGCACGGGCCGGCACACCGCGGACGGGCTGCAGGGGATCATCGACGCGGTGCGGGCCAAGGGGCTGTCGCTGGAGCCGCTGCGCCCGTGAGCGCTCGGTCCGCGCCGCGCGCGTGCACCCGCCGACGGGGGCGCCACGGTGCGGCGGGAGATCGGCGGGGAGGCCGCGGCGTCGGTCGTCGTGCACCTGCCGGAGCGGCAGGGCGGGCGCGGTCGAGCCCGCTTCGACGTCACCTCGGCCCCCCTGCCGCCGGGTCGGTGCGCCGCCGGACCGGCGGTGCACCCCGTCAGGCCGCGGCGTCGGCGAGGTGGTCGACGAGCCGGGCGAGGCCCTCGATGCGGTCGGCCTCGTCGGCGGGGCCGAGGCCGCGCCGGTCGAGGTGCACGGCGCGCATGCCGGCGGCGCGGGCGCCGAGGACGTCGACGGCGTGGTCGTCGCCGACGTACAGCGCCCGCCCCGGGGCGACCCCGAGCCGCTCGCAGGTGGCGGCGAAGGCGCGCGGGTCGGGCTTGGCGACGCCGAGCTCGCCGGCGGTGACGACGGGGCCGAGCCGGCCCGCGAGGCCGACGGCGGCGATCTTGGCGTTCTGCTGCTCCGGCATGCCGTTGGTGAGCACGGCGAGGCGCAGGCCGCGCTCGGCGAGCACGGCGAGGCAGGCCTCGACGTCGTCGTACGCGTGCCACTCCCGCTCGTACGCCCGCAGGAAGCCCTCGTAGTCCGCGTCGAGCGCGGCGTCGTCGCCGACGGGCAGCCCGAGCAGGGGCAGCACGTCGCGCAGGCGGCGCCGCCGCTGCTCCTGGAACCCGCAGCGGCCCTCCCGCCACGCGGCGAAGTGCCGTTCCTCGGCGGCGAACCAGGCGCGCTCCACCTCGGGGCCCACGGTGCCGCCGCGGCCGGCGACCCACTCCCGCAGGCCCGCGAGGGCGGCGGCCGGGTGGTCGAAGAGGGTCCCGTCGAGGTCGAAGACCACCGCCTGCAGCGCCGCCACCCGCGTGAGCCTAGGTGCGCACCGGGCATCCTGCGCGCCGTGACCGGCACCCTCGCCGTCGAGGTCGACCCGAGCCTCGACCCGCTCCTGCCGCCACGCCGGCGGGGCCGGCGGGTCCACGTCGTCGCCGACGGGTCGGCGCTGGTGCACGTGGTGGAGTCGGTGGGCGTGCCGCGTACGGAGGTGGGCGCCCTCCTCGTCGACGGCGCGCCCGCGGCGCCGGGCGACCGGCCCAGGGCCGGGGCGCTGGTGCGCGTGCTCCCCGTCGCGCGCCCCCAGCCGGCGCCGACGGACCCACCGCGCTTCCTGCTCGACGTGCACCTGGGGACGCTGGCCCGGCGGCTGCGGGTGCTCGGGGTCGACGCGGCCTGGGACCGCACCCTCGACGACCCCGGCCTCGTCGAGCGGGCGGCCGCGCAGGACCGTGTGCTGCTGACCCGGGACCGCGGCCTGCTGCGGCGCCGCGCCCTGCCGCACGGCGCGTACGTGCGCGGCCAGGACCCCGAGGAGCAGGTGCTCGACGTCGTGGACCGGTTCGGGCTGGTCCCTCGGCCGTGGACGCGGTGCACCGCCTGCGGCGGGCCCCTCGCCCCCGTGGCGAAGGAGGAGGTGGCGGCGGAGCTCCCCGAGGGGACGCGGCGGACGTACGAGACCTTCGCCCGCTGCGCCTCCTGCGGCCGGGTCTACTGGCACGGCGCGCACGGCGCGCGGCTCGACGCCTTCGTCACCCGGGTGCTCGACCGCCGGGCGTGACCCGGGTCCTCCCCTCCTCCTCGCGCAGCGCTGCGTCGGACTCGGCGCGGTCGTGGTGCCGCGCTCGTCCTTCGTGCTCGTCCCGTCCCCGTCCTGGCCACGGAGCGTCCCGGGAGCGCGTCACCGGCGCCGGGTGAGGCGCTGGGCGAGGTGGCGTTCGTGGCGGCGGGGCCGCTGCTCGGGGTCGACCCAC
>NZ_QZEZ01000003.1:300000-381358 GCF_003594885.1 Vallicoccus soli | reverse complement strand
TCACGGCACGACGTCAACCACCGGCCGGCTCCTGCGTCTGCTGCATCGACCGGGCTATGCCCTCCTGTCGGCAGCACCACGGGCGCATGATCACCGCCGGGGTACTACATGATCGCCGCCCGATGGGTGCATGATCGGCGCCCGAGAAGTGCATGATCGGCACCGGAGAACTGCATGATCGGCGCCGGGGGACTGCATGATCGGCGCCGGAGAACTGCATGATCAGCACCGGGGAGCTGCGTGAGCCGGGCCCGTCAGCCTGGCCGCGATCATGCACTTCGCTGGCCGCGATCATGCACGCGACCGGCTACGCCGGCTACGTCGGGGTCGGCAGGCCGCTCCTGGGACCGGCGACCACTCCCACCCCAGAGCCACACACCCGCACCGCCGAGCGCCCCGCGTTGCCGCGACCCCCAGCCGTGCGTGCTCCCGGAACCTGATGCGGCTCGACCCCCCGGCCGGGGGACTGCATGATCGCGGCCGTGCAGAGGAAGCGGCGAGTGAGTGCAGGTCCTGCGCGGGGGGCCGTGCCGGGCGGCCCCGGCCGTACCGGTGCGCGATGATGGGCCGGTGAGCGAGCAGCGCGAGGTCGTGGTCCTGGGGTCCACCGGGTCGGTGGGGACGCAGGCCCTCGACGTGGTGCGCGCCGCGCCGGACCGGTTCAGGGTCGTCGGGCTCGCGGCCGGCGGTGGCGACGTCGGGCTGCTCGCGCGGCAGGCGCTCGAGCACGACGTCGAGGTCGTGTCCGTGGCCCGGGGGACCGCGGCGGAGGACCTGCAGCTCGCGCTGTACGCGGAGGCGCAGCGGCGGGGGTTCAGCGAGGGGCGTACCCGCATCCCCAAGGTGCTGGCCGGGCCGGAGGCGGCCGCCGAGGTCGCCCAGTGGGACTGCGACGTCGTCCTCAACGGCATGACCGGCTCGGTCGGGCTGGGCCCGACGCTGGCGGCGCTGCGCGCCGGGCGCACCCTCGCCCTGGCGAACAAGGAGTCGCTCATCGCCGGCGGGCCGCTCGTACGGGCCGCGGCCGCGCCGGGGCAGATCGTCCCCGTCGACTCCGAGCACAGCGCTCTGGCCCAGTGCCTGCGCGGCGGCCGCGCCGAGGAGGTGCGCCGGCTCGTGCTCACCGCGAGCGGTGGACCCTTCCGAGGGCGCGCCCGCGCCGAGCTCGCCCACGTCACGCCGGAGCAGGCCCTCGCGCACCCCACGTGGTCCATGGGGCCGGTCATCACGGTCAACTCGGCGACGCTGGTGAACAAGGCGCTCGAGGTCGTCGAGGCGCACCTGCTCTTCGACGTGCCCCTCGAGCGGATCGACGTCGTCGTGCACCCCCAGTCGGTGGTCCACAGCATGGTCGAGTTCGTCGACGGCTCCACCCTGGCCCAGGCGAGCCCGCCCGACATGCGCCTGCCCATCGCGCTCGGGTTGGCCTGGCCGGCGCGCGTGCCCGGCGCGGCCGCCGGCTGCGACTGGACCCGCGCGGCGACCTGGGAGTTCCTCCCGCTCGACGAGGACGCGTTCCCCGCCGTACGGCTGGCCCGCGAGGCCGCCGCGGCCGGCGGGACGGCGCCGGCGGCGTACAACGCGGCGAACGAGGTCTGCGTCGAGGCGTTCCTCGCCGGGCGGCTGCCCTTCCTCGGCATCGTGGACACGCTGGCCCGCGTCGTGGGGGACCACCTCTCGGGGCGGGCGGGGAACGTCCTGGCGCTGGAGGATGTTCTGGAGGCGGAGCGCGACGCCCGCGAGCACGCGGCGGCGCTGCTGCCGGCGGCCTGAGGGCCGTACCCCGTCCCACCACCAGGAGCCACCGCGACGATGCCCACCCTGCTGACGGTCCTCGGGATCGTCCTGTTCGCCGTCGCGATCCTCGTCTCGATCGCGCTGCACGAGGTCGGGCACCTCGTGCCGGCCAAGCGCTTCGGCGTCAAGGTGACGCAGTACATGGTGGGGTTCGGGCCGACGCTGTGGAGCCGGCGGCGGGGCGAGACCGAGTACGGCGTCAAGTGGATCCCGCTGGGCGGCTACATCCGGATGATCGGGATGTTCCCGCCGCGGCCGGGCGACGACCCGCGGTTCCTGCGCGGCTCGAGCACCGGGCCGTTCCAGGCCATGGTCGAGGACGCGCGCCGCATGAGCCTGGAGGAGGTCGCCCCGGGCGACGAGGACCGGGTCTTCCACAGGCTCAAGGCGCGGCAGAAGGTCGTCGTCATGCTCGGCGGGCCGACGGTCAACCTGGTCCTGGGCGTGGTGCTGCTCGCCGTCGCCCTCGGGGGCATCGGCGTGCAGGGCATCGCGCGCACCGCCACGATCGGCGGGATCTCCGAGTGCGTGCAGCCCGCGACCGCGCCGGCGGCCGCCTGCACGGCCGACGACCCCGCGGCACCGGCGGCGGCGGCCGGGCTGCGCCCCGGCGACGAGGTGGTCAGCTTCGGCGGGCGCGAGGTCGGCACCTGGGCCGCGCTGCAGGACGCCATCGCCGACGCGCCGCCGCGCCGGCCGGTGCCCGTCGAGGTGCGCCGCGGCGGCGAGCTGCTGGAGCTCGAGGTCACGCCGATCCCCAACCAGCGCTACGCGGACGCGGAGCGCCGGCGCGTGGAGACGGTGAGCTTCCTCGGCGTGTCGCCGGAGCTGGTGCGCACGACCGTCCCGCTGCAGGACCTGCCCGGCGAGGTCTGGACCGCGGTGAGCCGCACCGCCTCGGCGGTGGTGGGCATCCCGCAGCGCATGGCGGACGTGTGGAGCGCCGCGTTCAGCGGCCAGGAGCGCGACCCCGAGGGCCCCATCGGCATCGTCGGCGTGAGCCGCATCGGCGGCGAGGTGGCCGCCCTCGAGGAGCCGCTGTGGACCAAGGCCTCGGCCTTCGTCTCCCTCGTCGCCTCCCTGAACCTCGCGCTGTTCGTCTTCAACCTCATCCCGCTGCTGCCGCTCGACGGCGGGCACGTCGCCGGTGCCCTGTGGGAGGGGACCCGCCGGCACGTCGCCCGGCTGCGCGGGCGCGCCGACCCGGGGCCGGTCGACGTGGCGCGGATGCTGCCGGTGGCGTACACCGTGGCGATCCTGCTCATCGGCATGAGCGGGCTGCTGCTCTACGCGGACCTGGTGAACCCCGTGACGCTGCGCGGCTGACGGAGCCCGGGCCCCCGGCGGACACGCCGCTGTGAGCGGCGAGACGCCCGCGCGGCACGCGGGCGTCGTCCCCCCGGGCGATACTGGACGGTGGTGCGCGACCCGCGGCGCGGGACGTACGAGCCCCTGATGCACGACGAGAGGTGGGACCTCCGCATGGCGGTGGACAGCACGGTGCCGGTGAGCCTGGGCATGCCCGCGGTGCCCCCGCGGCCGCTGGCGGTGCGCCGGCGCTCGCGCCAGCTCGACGTCGGCGGCGTCAAGGTCGGCGGCACCGCCCCGGTCTCCGTGCAGTCGATGACCACGACGCCGACCACCGACATCGGCGCCACCCTGCAGCAGATCGCCGAGCTCACGGCGAGCGGCTGCGACATCGTGCGCGTGGCGGTCCCCAGCCAGGACGACGCGGACGCGCTGCCGGTGATCGCCCGCAAGTCGACGATCCCCGTCATCGCCGACATCCACTTCCAGCCCAAGTACGTCTTCGCGGCGATCGACGCCGGCTGCGCGGCGGTCCGGGTCAACCCGGGCAACATCCGGCAGTTCGACGACAAGGTGAAGGAGATCGCGAAGGCGGCCTCCGACGCCGGCACCCCGATCCGCATCGGCGTCAACGCGGGCTCGCTCGACAAGCGCCTGCTCGCCAAGCACGGCAAGGCCACCCCCGAGGCACTCGTGGAGTCCGCGCTGTGGGAGTGCTCGCTGTTCGAGGAGCACGGCTTCCGCGACCTCAAGATCTCGGTCAAGCACAACGACCCGGTGGTCATGGTCAACGCGTACCGGCTGCTCGCCGAGCAGTGCGACTACCCGCTGCACCTGGGCGTCACCGAGGCCGGGCCGGCCTTCCAGGGCACCATCAAGTCGGCCGTGGCCTTCGGCGCGCTGCTCGCCGAGGGCATCGGCGACACCATCCGCGTCTCCCTCTCGGCCCCGCCGGCCGAGGAGGTCAAGGTCGGCATCGCCATCCTCGAGTCGCTCGGCCTGCGCCAGCGCGGCCTCGAGATCGTCTCCTGCCCGTCCTGCGGCCGCGCCCAGGTCGACGTCTACACGCTGGCCGACCAGGTGACCGCCGGCCTGGAGGGCCTCGACGTCCCGATGCGCGTCGCCGTCATGGGCTGCGTCGTCAACGGCCCCGGCGAGGCCCGCGAGGCGGACCTCGGCGTGGCGTCCGGCAACGGCAAGGGCCAGATCTTCGTCAAGGGCGAGGTCATCAAGACCGTCCCCGAGGCGCTCATCGTCGAGACGCTCGTCGAGGAGGCGGGGCGCCTGGCCGAGGAGATGCGGGCGGCGGGCGTACCCTCGGGCGAGCCCACGATCAGCTGGGCCTGAGCCCGGCGCCGGCGCAGGTGCCGCCGCGGTGAGGGGGGAGCGCGTGCTGCGGACGTCGTCGCTGCGCCTGTGCGGCGCGGACGACCTCGACGCGGTGCTCGCGCTGCTCGACGAGGACCCCGTGGTCAACGCCTTCCTCGCCGCGCGCGTGCGCGCCTCCGGCCTCGAGCCCTGGCGCCTCGGCGGGCAGGTGTGGGGCCACGTCGTCGACGGCCGGCTCGACGCCGTCTGCTACGCGGGGGCGAACCTCATCCCGGTGCGGGCGGGCCGCGAGGCGGTCGCCGCCTTCGCCGAGCGCGCGCGGCGCCAGGGGCGGCGCTGCTCCTCGCTCGTCGGCCCGGCCGCGCAGGTGCTGCCGCTGTGGGAGCTGCTCGAGCCGCACTGGGGGCCCGCGCGCGAGGTCCGCCCCGACCAGCCGCTGTGCGTCCTCGAGGGGCCGCCGACGGCGCCGCCGGACCCGCTCGTGCGCGTCGTCGAGCCGCACGAGACCGACCTGCTCGTGCCGGCGTGCGTGGCGATGTACACCGAGGAGGTGGGCGTCTCGCCGGTCGGGCACGACGGCGGCGCGCTCTACCGCGCGCGGGTGGAGGAGCTGGTGCGGGCCGGGCGCTGCTTCGCGCGCATCGAGGACGGGCGGGTCCTCTTCAAGGCCGAGGTCGGCGCCGTGACGCCGCAGGCCTGCCAGGTGCAGGGCGTCTGGGTCGATCCCTCGGTGCGCGGCCGGGGCCTGTCCGTCGGCGGCATGGCCGCGGTGGCCGAGCTCGCGCGCACCCGCCTCGCGCCCGTCGTCTCGCTCTACGTCAACAGCTTCAACGCGCCCGCGCGCGCCGCGTACGCCCGGGTGGGGTTCACCCAGGTCGGGACGTTCGCCTCCGTCCTCTTCTGACGGCCCCCTGGCCGGCCCGCTCCCGGCGCCCGATGGCCCAGAATGGGCCGGTGCACATCTCCGCGAAGTCCGACTACGCCGTGCGGGCGCTGCTGGCCCTCGCCGAGCGCCACCCGCAGCAGGTGCGGGGGGAGGACCTCGCGGCCGCGCAGGACCTGCCGCGCAAGTTCCTCGAGGCGATCCTCGGCGACCTGCGCCGCGCGGGCATCGTGCGCAGCCAGCGCGGCGCCGTGGGCGGCTTCTCGCTGCTGCGGGCCCCGGACGAGGTGACCGTCGGGCAGGTCCTGCGGGCCGTCGACGGCCCGCTCGCCGAGGTCCGCGGGCTGCGCCCGGACCAGACGGAGTACGCCGGGGTGGCCGAGCACCTGCCGACCGTCTGGGTCGCCGCGCGCGCCGCCCTGCGCGAGGTGCTCGACGAGGTGACCCTCGCCGACGTCCTCAGCGGCGAGCTGCCGCCGCGGGTCCGCGAGTTCGCCGGGCTGCCGGGGGCCTGGGCGCCGCGCTGAGCCCGGCGGGACTGCGTACGGGCCGGCGCCCCTCCGCGGCTATCCTCGCGGGGACCCCCTGACCTGCGAGGAGACCACCCCCGTGCTGCTGCGGATGTCGACCCTGTTCCTGCGGACGCTGCGCGAGGACCCGGCCGACGCCGAGGTCCCCAGCCACAAGCTGCTCGTCCGCGCCGGGTACGTCCGCCGCGCCGCGCCGGGGGTCTACTCGTGGCTGCCGCTGGGCTGGCACGTGTTCCGCAACGTCGAGCGCGTCGTGCGCGAGGAGATGGACCGCTCCGGCGCGCAGGAGGTGCACTTCCCGGCGCTGCTGCCCAAGGAGCCGTACGAGCGGACGGGCCGCTGGACCGAGTACGGCGACCTGCTGTTCCGGCTGCAGGACCGCAAGGGCCAGGACTACCTGCTCGGGCCGACGCACGAGGAGATGTTCACGCTCCTGGTGAAGGACCTGTACTCCTCGTACAAGGACCTGCCGCTGTCGATCTACCAGATCCAGGTGAAGTACCGCGACGAGGCCCGCCCGCGCGCCGGGATCCTGCGCGGGCGCGAGTTCGTCATGAAGGACTCGTACTCCTTCGACGTCGACGACGCGGGGCTCGAGCGGTCGTACCGGCAGCACCGCGACGCGTACGTGCGGACCTTCACCCGCCTGGGGCTGGACTACACGATCGTCTCGGCGGTGTCCGGAGCCATGGGCGGCTCGGCGTCGGAGGAGTTCCTCGCGCCGTGCGAGAGCGGCGAGGACACCTTCGTGCGGTGCTCGGCGTGCGACTACGCCGCCAACGTCGAGGCGGTGGAGACCCCCGTCCCCGAGGCGCTGCCGGTGGAGGGGCTGCCGGCCGCGCACGTCGAGGACACCCCGGCCACGCCGACCATCCAGACGCTCGTCGACCTGCTCAACGGGCGCGAGGACCTGCGCCGCGAGGACCGCGACTGGACCGCCGCGGACACGCTGAAGAACGTCGTGGTGCGCCTGCGCCACCCCGACGGGCGCGTGGAGGCGCTCGCCGTCGGGCTGCCGGGCGACCGCGAGGTCGACCTCAAGCGCCTCGAGGCGCAGGTCGCCCCCGCCGAGGTCGAGCCCTTCACCGAGGAGGACTTCGGCGCGCGCCCGCAGCTCGTCAAGGGCTACATCGGCCCGGGTGCGCTGGGTGAGGACCGCCCGGCCGGCGTGCGCTACCTGCTCGACCCGCGCGTCGTCCCCGGCACCCGCTGGGTCACCGGCGCCGACGCGCCCGGCCGGCACGTCGTCGACCTCGTCGCGGGGCGCGACTTCACCGGCGACGGGACCGTCGAGGCCGCCGAGGTGCGCGCGGGCGACCCGTGCCCCCGCTGCGGCGGCGCGCTGGAGATCGCCCGCGGCATCGAGATCGGGCACATCTTCCAGCTCGGGCGCAAGTACGCCGAGGCCCTCGACCTCAAGGTGCTC
The DNA here is from genome assembly GCF_003594885.1 of Vallicoccus soli. Lineage (NCBI taxonomy): Bacteria > Bacillati > Actinomycetota > Actinomycetes > Motilibacterales > Vallicoccaceae > Vallicoccus > Vallicoccus soli. Next base: position 374,085 of record NZ_QZEZ01000003.1, on the reverse strand, counting down.
GACGAGAACGGCAAGCAGGTCGTCGTCACCATGGGCTCGTACGGCATCGGGGTCTCCCGCGCCGTCGCCGCGGTCGCCGAGCAGACGTACGACGCGCAGGGCCTGTGCTGGCCCCGGGAGATCGCCCCCGCCGACGTGCACGTCGTCGCCACCGGCAAGGACGCGACGGTCTTCGAGGCCGCCGAGCGGCTGTGCGCGGACCTCGAGGCCGGCGGCGCGCGGGTGCTCTACGACGACCGGCGCGGCGTCTCGCCCGGGGTGAAGTTCAAGGACTCCGAGCTCATCGGCGTGCCGTCGATCGTCGTGGTCGGCAAGGGCCTGGCCGACGGCGTGGTCGAGCTCAAGGACCGCCGCACCGGCGAGCGCGAGCAGCTCCCCGTCGAGGGCGCCGCGGGCGCGGTGCTCGCCGCGGTCGGGCTCGGGCAGCCCTCGGGCGCCCCCGAGCCCGCCTGAGGCGCCCGCCCGCGGCGCGCTCGCTCAGCGCCGGGCGGGGTCCCCGGGGAACGGGCGCACCGGCCCGCCGCGCCAGAGCGCGGCGCGCACGGCGCAGTCCTGCAGGGCGTCCGCGCCGATGCGCCGCAGGCGGCCCTCGGCCGCCGCGACGAGGTCCCCGTACGCCGTGCAGAGCCGGTCCTCGACGAGCGCGGCGAGCCGGGCGGCCGCGGCCGGCCCGGTCACCGGCGACGGGAGCGCGTACGCCGGGCGCGGCAGCTCGGGGGGCGCGCCGCGCTCGGCGAGCTCGGCGGCGAGGCGGTCCCGGCGCGCGGAGTGGGCCGCGTAGCCGGTGCTCGCGAGGTCGGCGGCTGCCGCGCCGGCCCGGGCGCCGACGACGCCGTACGCGTACACCGCCGCGTGCTCCCCGGCCACGGCCGCGCGCAGCGCCGCGGTCGCCGCGTCCTCACCCGGGCGCGGCGTGCTCACGCCGCCCCCAGCAGCGCGGCGTGCACGGCCTCGGAGGCGCCCACCGCCGCGACCAGCCGGGCCAGCTCCGGCGAGGCGCCCGCGCCCTCGAGGGCGTCCAGGCGCGACGCCGCGAGCGCCGCCTCGCGCCGGGCCAGGGCGGCGACGGCCGCGGCGGGGTCGCGGGGGACCGGCGGGACGCCCTCGGTCGGCGCCGCGGTGGGCGCCGTGGTGGGCGCCGTGGTGGGCGCCGCGGTCGGCGCGGTGGACGCGGGGGGTCCAGGGGACGCCGACGGGTCCTCCCCGGCGGCGGGCACGAGGGCGGCGAGGCCGGTCAGGTGCGCCGCGCCCTCGGCGCGCAGGGCCCGCAGCCGCCCGGCGAGGCCGGGGTGGCGCTCGGCCGTGGCGTCGTACGCCGCGAGCAGGGCGCGCTTGGAGGTCGCCACGGGCACGGCGAGCGCCTCGTCCGCCGTGGGCGGTGCGGGGCTCGCCGGGGTGCCTCCGTCCCCGTCGTCCCCGGCGCCCCCGCCGGGAGCGCCCGGCCGCGGTGCTCCGCCCGTCGACGGCGCGCCGCGGGGCCCGGCGCCGGGGGCGTCGGAGGTGGTGCACCCGGCGAGCCCGCCCAGCGCGGGTGCGGCGAGCAGGGCCGCGGCGCCGGCGAGCAGGCGCCGCCGCGCCGGGTCGGGGGCGAGCGGGCCGCTCGCCCCCGCGCCGCTGGTCGTGCCCACGCCCCGTCCTCCCGTCCGTGCCGCCGTCGTCCGTGCCGCCGTCGTCCGTGCGCCGTCGTCCGTGCCGCCGTCCACCGGTGCGGCCGTCCGTCCGCCGCTCGCCGGCCCGGGCCCGATGCTAGGCGGCGGGCCCCCGCGACGGTCGGGACGGCCCCTGCGGGCGGCTAGGCTGGACGACCGCGACGGCACCCCGACGGGGGCCGCCCGCGCGCACCACCGCACGACCACCGCACGACGACAACAGCAGACGAGGAGGCGGCGCCGACATGCCCAGGGGTGCCCGGACGGACGACCTGCGCGACCTCCTCGAACCGGTGGTCGCGGGGAGCGGGCTCGACCTCGAGGAGCTCGCCGTCACCCCCGCCGGCAAGCGCCGCGTCGTGCGCGTCGTGGTCGACCAGGACGGCGGGGTGAGCCTCGACACGGTCGCGGAGGTCAGCCAGCGGCTCTCGGCGGCGCTCGACGCCCCCGAGGCCGACCGGGCGCTCGGCGGCGCGCCGTACGTCCTCGAGGTCACCTCGCCCGGCGTCGACCGCCCCCTCACCGAGGCGCGGCACTGGCGCCGCGCCCGCACCCGCCTCGTGGTGGCCGACCTCGTCGAGGGCGGCGAGGTGACCGGCCGCGTCCTGGCCGCCGACGACGAGGGCGTCGACCTGGAGGTCGACGGGGAGCCCCGCCGCTACGCGCTGGCGGACCTGCGCCGCGGGCGCGTGCAGGTCGAGTTCTCCCGCCCCGGCGCGGGGGACGAGGACGAGGTGGACGGGCTGGACGGGCTGGGCGGTGCCCTGGACGGCGCGGCGCAGGACGGGACGGAGGGCTGACGTGGACATCGACATGGGGGCCCTGAAGGGGCTCGTGCGGGAGAAGGAGATCTCCTTCGACCTGCTGGTGCAGGCCATCGAGCAGGCGCTGATGCTGGCGTACCAGCGCACCGAGGGGCACCAGCCGCGGGCGCGGGTCGAGCTGGACCGGGGCACCGGCCACGTCACCGTCTGGGCCGCGGAGGTCGCCGAGGACGGCTCGGTGGCGCGCGAGTGGGACGACACCCCCGACGGCTTCGGGCGCGTCGCCGCGACCACGGCGCGCCAGGTGATCCTGCAGCGGCTGCGCGACGCGGAGGACGAGAAGGTCTTCGGCGAGTTCGTCGGCGTCGAGGGCGACGTCGTGTCCGGCGTCGTGCAGCAGGGGCGCGACCCGCGCACCGTCCTGGTCGACCTCGGCCGCGTGGAGGCGGTCCTGCCGCCGGCCGAGCAGGTGCCGGGGGAGCGGTACGAGCACGGCTCGCGGCTGCGCTGCTACGTGGTGTCGGTCAAGCGCGGGCCCAAGGGCCCGGCGATCACGCTCTCGCGCACGCACCCCAACCTCGTGCGCAAGCTCTTCGCCCTCGAGGTGCCCGAGATCGCCGACGGCACCGTGGAGATCGCGGCGATCGCCCGCGAGGCCGGGCACCGCACGAAGATCGCGGTCCGCTCGACCCGGTCCGGCGTCAACGCCAAGGGCGCCTGCATCGGCCCCATGGGGGCGCGCGTGCGCAGCGTCATGACCGCGCTGCACGGCGAGAAGATCGACATCGTCGACTGGGACGACGACCCGGCCGAGCTCGTGCGCCACGCGCTCTCGCCGGCGCGGGTGAGCGCGGTCGAGGTGGTGGACCCGGTGGCCCGGGCGGCCCGCGTCACTGTGCCGGACTACCAGCTGTCGCTGGCGATCGGCAAGGAGGGCCAGAACGCCCGGCTCGCCGCCCGGCTCACCGGCTGGCGGATCGACATCCGGGGCGACGGCGGCGGCGGCGAGCCGCCGGCCAGTGACAGCGGGAGCACCCAGCGTGGTGTGTCGCGACCCGCCGGCTCGGGCGCGACCGAGCGCCCGGCAGCGCGCTAGACTCGTCGGTGGCCGGCCGGTCGACCCCTGTCCGCACCTGCGTGGGCTGCCGGGTCAAGGCGCCGCGGGACGAGCTGCTGAGGCTCGTCCTCGTCGAGGTCGAGGGTGCGCGCACCGTCGTCCCCGACCCGCGGGGCCGGCTGCCCGGCCGGGGAGCGTCCCTGCACCCCGACCCGGGGTGCCTGGAGCTCGCCGAGCGGCGCCGCGCGTTCCCGCGGGCCTTCCGCCTGCAGGGGCCGCTCGACGCGACGCCGGTGCGCCGGGCCCTCGAGGCCCGCGCCGCGGGCGGGCAGGACCAGCAGCACCCGCACGACCAGCAGCACCGGCACGACCAGCAGCACCAGCACGATGACCACGATCAGCACAGACCGCCGTCGGAAGCAGGTCGAGAAGCATGAGCGCTCGATGAGCACCTCGCGATGAGCACGCGCACGCAGTAGCGGTCCGTGCCCCGGCACGCTCAGCCGTAGGGCCCGGACCACCACCAGACAGGAGAGAAGTGGCAAAGGTCCGGGTCTACGAGCTCGCCAAGGAGCTCGGCATCGAGAGCAAGGTCGCGATGGCCAAGCTCCAGGAGCTCGGCGAGTTCGTCAGGTCGGCGTCGTCGACCATCGAGCCGCCGGTCGTCCGCAAACTGCGGGACGCGTTCCCCGACGGCGCCGGTGCGGCGCCGCGCAGCGCCCCCGCCCCCAGCAGCGCGTCCGGCCCCCGGCCGGGCGCCCCCTCGCCGCGCGCCGTCCCCGGCGCGCCGGCGCGCCCCGGCCCGCGCCCCGCGGCCGGCCCCTCCGACGGCGCGGCCGCCCGGCCCGCCGCCCCCCAGCAGCCGGCCGCGGCGCAGCCGGCGCCCGCCCAGCCCGGGACCGCCCAGCCCGGCCCCGCCCAGGCGCGCCCGGCCGCTGCCGGCCCGCGCCCGGGTCCCGTCCCCGGCCCGGGCGCCCGCCCGGGTCCGCGTCCCGGCCCCGCCGCGCCCGCGGCCCCGGCGGCGCCCGCCGCCGCGGCCCCGGCGGCCCCGGCCGCTGCGGCGGCCCCGGCCCCCGCGCGCCCGGCCGCCCCGGGCCAGCCCGCGCAGCGCCCCGCTGCCGCGGCCCCGGCCCAGCGTCCCGCCGCGGGTCCCGGCGGTGCCGGCGCCCCGGCCCGCCCGGGCAGCCCGGCCGGTCCGGGTGCTCCCGGCGGCCAGGCGGGCCCCGGTGCGGGCGGCCAGGCCGGCGGCGCCCCGCGCCCCGGCCCGCGACCGGCCCCCGGCGCGCGCCCGTCCGGGCCGCGCCCGGGCAACAACCCGTTCTCCAGCGGCGGCTCGACCGGGATGCAGCGCCCCGGCGGCCCGCGCCCGGGGAACAACCCCTTCACCAGCGGCGGCAGCACCGGCATGGGCCGGCCCGCGCCCGGCCCGCGCCCCGGCGGCGCGGCCGGCCCGGCCGGGCCGCGCCCGAGCCCCGGTGCGATGCCGCCTCGGCCCGGTGGCCCCCGCCCGAACCCGGGCATGATGCCGCAGCGCCCCGCGGCCGGCCCGCGCCCCGGCCCCGGCGGTCGTGCCGGCGCTCCCGGGCGCCCCGGCGCCCCCGGGCGCCCCGGCGCCGGTGCCGGTCGTCCCGGTGGCGGCGGCGGTTTCGCCGGTCGTCCCGGTGGCGGTGGCGGTGGCGGCGGCTTCGCCGGTCGTCCCGGCGGCGGCGGCCCCCGCGGGCGCGGTGGCACCGCGGGCGCGTTCGGCCGTCCCGGCGGCGGCCGCCCGGTCCGCGGGCGCAAGTCGAAGAAGCAGCGGCGCCAGGAGTTCGACAACATGGCGGCGCCCTCGATCGGCGGCGTCAACGTCCCGCGGGGCAACGGCTCGACGGTCGTGCGCCTGCCGCGCGGCGCCTCGCTGACGGACTTCGCGGACCGCATCGACGCCAACCCGGCGTCGCTCGTCACCGTGCTCTTCCACCTCGGCGAGATGGCCACGGCGACGCAGTCGCTCGACGAGGACACGTTCCAGCTGCTCGGCACCGAGCTCGGCTACGACGTGCAGATCGTCAGCCCGGAGGACGAGGACCGCGAGCTGCTCGAGTCGTTCGACATCGACCTCGACGCCGAGCTCGAGTCCGAGGACGAGTCGCTGCGCGTGCCGCGCCCGCCGGTCGTCACGGTCATGGGCCACGTCGACCACGGCAAGACCCGCCTGCTCGACGCGGTGCGGAACTCCAAGGTGGCGGCGGGCGAGGCCGGCGGCATCACCCAGCACATCGGCGCGTACCAGGTCCACCGCGAGCACGAGGGCGAGGACCGGGCGATCACGTTCATCGACACCCCGGGCCACGAGGCGTTCACCGCCATGCGCGCCCGCGGTGCGAACGCGACGGACATCGTCATCCTCGTGGTGGCGGCCGACGACGGCGTGATGCCGCAGACCATCGAGGCGCTCAACCACGCCCAGGCGGCCGGCGCCCCGATCGTCGTCGCGGTGAACAAGGTGGACAAGGAGGGGGCCAACCCCGCCAAGATCCGCCAGCAGCTCACCGAGTACAACCTCGTGGCCGAGGAGTACGGCGGCGACACGATGTTCGTCGACGTGTCGGCGAAGAACGGCACCGGCATCGACGACCTGCTCGAGGCCGTGCTGCTCACCGCCGACGCCTCGCTCGACCTGTCGGCCAACCCCGACAAGGACGCGCGCGGCATCGCGATCGAGGCGCACCTGGACAAGGGCCGCGGCCCCGTCGCGACCGTCCTGGTCCAGTCCGGCACGCTGCACGTCGGCGACGCCATGGTCGCGGGCACCGGCTTCGGCCGCGTCCGCGCCATGCTCGACGAGCAGGGCAACCCGATCGACGCGGCCCCGCCGTCGCGCCCGGTCATGGTGCTCGGCCTGACCTCCGTGCCCGGCGCGGGCGACAAGTTCCTCGTCGCCCCCGACGACCGCACGGCCCGGCAGATCGCCGAGAAGCGCGAGGCGGCCGAGCGCAACGCGACGCTGGCCAAGCGCCGCAAGCGCGTCAGCCTCGAGGACCTCGACTCGGCCCTCGCGGCCGGCAAGGTCGAGACGCTCAACCTCATCCTCAAGGGCGACGTCTCCGGCTCCGTCGAGGCGCTCGAGGACTCGCTGCTCAAGATCGAGGTCGACGGCGACGTCGCCCTGCGGATCATCCACCGCGGCGTCGGTGCGATCACGCAGAACGACGTCAACCTCGCCACGGTCGACAACGCGGTGATCATCGGCTTCAACGTGCGCCCCGCGGAGCGGGTCGGCGAGCTGGCCGACCGCGAGGGCGTGGACGTGCGCTACTACTCGGTCATCTACCAGGCGATCGAGGAGATCGAGGCCGCGCTCAAGGGCATGCTCAAGCCCGAGTACGAGGAGGCCCAGCTGGGCACCGCGGAGGTTCGCGAGGTCTTCCGCTCCTCGAAGTTCGGCAACATCGCCGGTGCGATCGTCCGGTCGGGCACCATCCGCCGCAACAGCCGGGCGCGCCTCGTGCGCGACGGCGTGGTCGTGGGGGAGAACCTCGGCATCGAGTCGCTGCGGCGGTTCAAGGACGACGCGACCGAGGTCCGCGAGGGCTTCGAGTGCGGCATCGGGCTCGGCTCGTTCAACGACATCAAGGTCGGGGACACGATCGAGACCTTCGAGATGCGCGAGAAGCCGCGCGCCTGAGCACCGCGCTGCGGGGCGGCCCGCCCGGGGACCACCGGGAGGGCCGCCCCGCGGCGGGTGCGCCCCGGCGCGCGGCCGCCGGCCCGTACGGACGAGGAGGACGCGTGTTCGTCGGGTCGCTGGCCCTGGACCTGCTGCTGGGCGACGTCCGCTCGCTCAAGCAGAAGCGCAGCGCGGTGCGCCCCCTCCTGGCCGAGCTGCGGCGCGCGTACGCCGTCGCGGCGGCCGAGGCGGGGCACCTCGACCTGCACCGGCGCGCCCTCGTGGGCGTGGCGGTGGTGGCCGCGGACGCCGGGCACTGCGAGGAGGTGCTCGACGCGTGCGAGCGCCTCGTCGCCGAGCGCCCCGAGCTGGTGCTGCTCTCGGCCCACCGCAGGGTGCTCGCGCAGGAGGACGACGTGCCGTACGACGGCTGAGGCCGCCGCACGGCGAGCAGGCCCGCCACGGTGGCGGGCCGGGACGAGGAGGCAGGGATGGTCGACACGGCACGCGCGCGCAAGCTCGCCGACCGCATCCGGGTGATCGTGGCGCAGACCCTCGAGACGCGGGTTAAGGACCCGCGGCTGGGGTTCATCACCGTGACCGACGCCCGGGTCACCAACGACCTGCAGCAGGCGACCGTCTACTACACGGTGTACGGCGACGACGCGGCCCGCGCCGACACGGCCGCGGCGCTGGAGAGCGCCAAGGGCGTCCTGCGCTCGGAGGTGGGGCGCCAGACCGGCGTGCGGCACACCCCGTCGCTGGCGTTCGTCGCCGACGCGGTGCCCGAGGAGGCGGCGCGCATCGAGGACCTGCTGGCCCGCGCGGCGCAGGCCGACGCCGAGGTGCACCGGGTCGCCGCGGGCGCGACGTACGCCGGGGACGCGGACCCGTACCGGGCGCCGTCCGACGGGGCGGACACCCCGGGCACCAGCGACGCCACCGAGGACGCCGAGGGCGGCGAGCCCGCTGCGGGCGGGGCAGCGACCGACGGGGCCCGGGGCCGCGGGTGAGCGACGGCCTCGTCGTCGTCGACAAGCCGGGCGGGCTCACCTCGCACGACGTGGTGGGGCGGGTCCGCCGGCTCGCCCGCACCCGCCGCGTCGGGCACGCGGGCACCCTGGACCCGATGGCCACCGGGGTGCTCGTGCTCGGCGTCGGGCAGGCCACGCGGCTGCTCGGGCACCTCACCGGCACCGACAAGGCGTACGACGCCACGGTCCGCCTCGGCACCTCGACGGTGTCCGACGACGCGACCGGGGACGTGCTCGAGCGCCGCGGCGCCCGCGGCGTCACCGAGGAGCAGGTGCGCGCCGGCGCCGCCGCCCTGACCGGGGACCTGCTGCAGGTCCCCTCCGCGGTGAGCGCGGTCAAGGTCGACGGCAAGCGCGCGTACGCCCTGGTGCGCGCCGGCGAGGACGTCGCCCTGGCCGCCCGCCCGGTGCGGGTCGACGCGTTCGACGTCCACGCCCTGCGACCGGTGGGCGACGAGCTCGACGTCGACGTCACGGTGCGCTGCTCCAGCGGCACGTACGTGCGGGCGCTGGCGCGCGACCTCGGAGCGGCCCTGGGCACCGGCGGGCACCTCACGGCGCTGCGGCGCACGGCGGTGGGGCCGTACGACCTCGCGGTCGCGCGCACCCTCGAGCAGCTCGAGGACGACCTGGCGCTGCTGCCCCTGGCCGACGCCGTCGAGCGCGCCTTCCCCCGCGTCGACGTCGACGCCGAGCAGGCGCGCCTCGTGGCGCACGGGGTGCAGCTGCGCGCCGAGGGCCCCGGCGGGCTCGACCTGCCCGCGCAGGGGCCGGCGGGGTTCTTCGGCCCCGACGGCGCGCTGCTCGCGCTGGGGGAGCTGCACCGCGGGCGCTCGCGGTACCTCGCCGTCTTCGCCGGCTGACCGCGCCGGCGGCCCCCGGCTAGGGTCCGCCGGGTGAGCGCGACGACGCCCCCGAGCCCGTACCCCGCCCGGCCCGCCGGCCGCTCCTCGCCGGTCCCGGCGCCGCTGGAGGCGGAGCGCCGCCGCGCCGAGGCCCTCGACGCCGCCGACCCCCTCACCGCGCTGCGCGGGCGGTTCCTGCTGCCCGACGGCGTCGTCTACCTCGACGGCAACTCCCTCGGTGCGCTGCCCGCGCACGTCCCGGCCGTCCTCGACGACGTCGTGCGGCGGCAGTGGGGGACGGACCTCATCGCGTCCTGGGAGGCGGGCGGGTGGTGGACCGCCCCCGAGCGGGCCGGCGCCAAGGTCGCGCGCCTCGTCGGCGCGCACCCCGACGAGGTCGTCGTCACCGACTCCACGTCCGTCGACCTGTTCAAGGTCCTCGCGGCCGGCGCCCGGCTGCGCCCCGGGCGGGCCAGGCTGGTCGTCGAGCCGGGCTCGTTCCCCACCGACCTCTACGTCGCGGCCGCGGTCGCCGACCTGCTGGGGCTGCAGCTGGACCGCGTCGCGCCCGCGGACCTGGCCGCGCACCTCGCCGCGCACGGCGGCGACGTGGCGGTCGTGGCGTACTCGCACGTCGACTACCGCACGGGGGAGCTGCTCGACCTGCCCGGGCTGACCGCGCTCGCGCACCGCGCGGGGGCGCTGTCCTGCTGGGACCTGTCGCACTCCGCGGGAGCGCTGCCGGTGGGCCTCGCCGAGCACGGCGTCGACCTCGCGGTGGGCTGCGGCTACAAGTACCTCAACGGGGGGCCGGGGGCGCCGGCGTACCTCGTCGTGGCCCGGCGCCACCACGGCGCGCTGACCAACCCGCTGCCCGGGTGGACCGGGCACGCGCGCCCCTTCGCGATGGAGGGGTCGTACGAGCCGGCGGCGGCGGTCTCGCGGATGCGCAGCGGCACGCCGCCGGTGCTCTCGCTGCTCGCCCTCGACGCCGCGCTCGACGTGCTGCAGGACGTGGACCTCGCGGCCCTGCGCGCCCGCAGCCTGTCGCTGACCGGGCTGCTCGTCGAGCTCGTCGGGGCCCACGTGCCCTCGCTGCGGGTGGTGACCCCGCGCGACCCCGCCCGGCGCGGCAGCCAGGTCTCGCTCGCGCACCCGCAGGCGCAGCGGGTCGTGCGCGACCTCGCCGCGCGCGGCGTCGTGGGGGACTTCCGCGAGCCCGACGTGGTGCGCCTGGGCGTCGCCGCGCCCTACGTCACCCACGCCGACGTCGTCACGACCGTCGAACGGCTGCGCGAGGTCGCCCCCTGACGAGCGGGTAGGTCCCGGGGTCCCCGTACGCTCACCTCTCGTGCTGCGCTGGACCGGACTGCCGGACGTGCCCCCGGGCTGGGGCCCGTCCGTCGTCACCGTGGGCACCTTCGACGGGGTGCACCGCGGGCACCAGCACCTCGTGGGCCGGGCCGTGGCGCGGGCGCGCGAGCTCGGCGCGGCCGCCGTCGCGGTGACGTTCCACCCGCACCCCGCCGCCGTCGTGCGCCCGGACCGGGCCCCGACGGTCCTCGCCGCCCTCGGGCGCCGGCTCGACCTGCTGGAGGGGCTCGGGCTCGACGCGGCGCTCGTGCTCCCCTTCACCCGCGAGCTCGCCGCGGAGCCGCCCGGGCAGTTCGTCGACGAGGTCCTCGTGGGGGCCCTCGCCGCCCGCGAGGTCGTCGTGGGGGAGGGCTTCCGGTTCGGCCACCGGGCCGCCGGCGACGTCGACCTGCTGCGCCGCCTCGGCGCCGAGCGCGGGTACGCGGTCGACGCGGTCGGGCGCGTCGGCGACGAGCACGGGGGGTGGTCCTCCTCCCTGGTGCGCCGGCTCGTCGCCGAGGGCGACGTCGCGGGGGCCCGGCGGGTGCTGGGGCGCGACCACCGGGTCGAGGGCGTGGTCGTGCACGGCGACGCCCGCGGGCGCACCATCGGCTACCCGACCGCCAACCTCGCCGCGGAGCCGGCCGTCGGGGGGGCCGCCGTGCCGGCCGACGGCGTCTACGCCGGGCGCCTCACCGTGCTGGACCTGCCCGGCGACCCGAGCGGCGACCTGCCCGGCGACCTGCCCGGCGACCTGCCCCGGGGCGCGCTGCCCGCGGCCGTCTCCGTCGGCACCAACCCGACCTTCGGCGGGACCGAGCGGCGGGTGGAGGCGTACGTGCTCGACCGCGACGACCTCGACCTGTACGGGCGCCGGGTCGCCGTCGACCTCGTCGAGCTGCTGCGGCCCACCCTGCGCTTCGCCTCCGTCGACGAGCTCGTGGCGCAGATGGCGCAGGACGTCGAGCGCACCCGGGCGCTCACGGCCGGTCCGCGCCCGGATTAGGGGGACGCCCGGCGCGCTGGTAGCCTTGGGTGGCCGGCTGCGACGCCGGCGTGAGCCGTGCCTGCCGCCGTGACCTGGACCGGCGGCGCTCACCGACCCCGCCCCTGGAGGCCAGCGTGTCGCTCGACACCGCCACGAAGAAGCAGATCGTCGCCGAGTACGGCGGCTCCGAGGGCGACACCGGCTCGCCCGAGGTGCAGGTGGCCCTGCTCTCCCGCCGCATCGCGGACCTCACCGAGCACCTCAAGAGCCACAAGCACGACCACCACAGCCGTCGCGGGCTGCTGCTGCTGGTCGGGCGCCGCCGGCGCCTCCTGCAGTACATCGCGAAGAACGACATCAACCGCTACCGCCAGCTCATCGAGCGGCTCGGCCTGCGGCGCTGACGCACGAGGGGGAGCGGACCGCCGGTCCGCTCCCCCTCGGCGTAGCGCGCCCGGTGCCGGGCACCAGCACCACCCCCGACCCAGCGCAGGAGCACCACCCGCCACCCGCGGCCGGAGCACCGGTCCTCGGTAGTGGCCCCCGGGCGGCACGCCCCCCGGGCGCTTCCATCGAAGACCGGACGACCCCGTCCCGACCGGCGACCGCTCCTGCCACCAGCAGAGAGGACGCCCCGTGGAGGGTCCCCAGGTCCACACCGCCGAGGCCACGATCGACAACGGCCGCTTCGGCACCCGCACCGTCCGCTTCGAGACCGGGCGCCTCGCCCGCCAGGCCGCCGGCTCCGTCGCGGCCTACCTCGACGAGGAGACGATGCTGCTGTCCGCCACCACGGCGGGCAAGCACCCCAAGGAGCACTTCGACTTCTTCCCCCTCACGGTGGACGTCGAGGAGCGCATGTACGCCGCCGGGCGCATCCCCGGCTCGTTCTTCCGCCGCGAGGGCCGGCCCAGCGAGGACGCGATCCTCACCTGCCGTCTCATCGACCGCCCGCTGCGCCCGTCCTTCGTCAAGGGCCTGCGCAACGAGGTCCAGGTCGTCATCACCGTCATGGCGCTGGACCCGAAGGACCTGTACGACGTCGTGGCGATCAACGCCGCGTCCGCGTCGACGCAGCTGTCCGGCCTGCCCTTCAGCGGCCCGATCGGCGCCACCCGCGTCGCGCTGGTCAGCGACGGCGAGGGCGAGGACCAGTGGGTCGCGTTCCCGACCCACGAGCAGCTCGAGACCGCCGTGTTCGACATGGTCGTCGCGGGCCGCGTCGTCGGCGACGACGTCGCGATCATGATGGTCGAGGCCGAGGCGACCACCGCCGCCTGGGACCTCGTCACGGGCCAGGGCCGCACCGCCCCGACCGAGGAGGTCGTGGCGGCCGGCCTCGAGGCCGCCAAGCCGTTCATCCGCGTGCTGTGCGAGGCGCAGGCGGACCTTGCCGGGCGCGCCGCGAAGCCGGTCCGGGAGTTCCCGCAGTTCCTCGACTACCAGGACGACGTCCTGCAGGCGGTCACCGAGGCCGTCGAGGGCGAGCTGTCCCAGGCCCTCACGATCGCGGACAAGCAGGAGCGCGAGGCCGAGCTCGACCGCATCAAGGCGCTCGCGACCGAGCGGGTCGCCCCGCGCTTCGAGGGCCGCGAGAAGGAGGTCGGCGGCGCCCTCAAGGCCGTCACCAAGCGCGTCATCCGCCAGCGGGTGCTGCGCGAGGGCGTGCGCATCGACGGGCGCGGCCCGACCGACATCCGCACCCTCTCGGCCGAGGTCGAGGTGCTCCCGCGGGTGCACGGCTCGGCGCTGTTCGAGCGCGGCGAGACCCAGATCCTCGGCGTGACGACGCTCAACATGCTCCGCATGGAGCAGCAGCTCGACACGCTCTCGCCCGAGACGCGCAAGCGCTACATGCACAACTACAACTTCCCGCCGTACTCCACGGGGGAGACCGGCCGCGTGGGCTCGCCGAAGCGCCGCGAGATCGGGCACGGCGCGCTCGCCGAGCGCGCGCTGCTGCCGGTCCTGCCGACCAAGGAGGAGTTCCCCTACGCCATCCGCCAGGTGTCGGAGGCGCTGGGCTCGAACGGCTCGACCTCGATGGGCTCGGTCTGCGCCTCGACGATGTCGCTGCTCAACGCCGGCGTGCCGCTGCGCGCGCCGGTCGCCGGCATCGCCATGGGCCTCATCTCCGACACCGTCGACGGCGAGACCTCCTACGCCGCGCTGACCGACATCCTCGGCGCCGAGGACGCGTACGGGGACATGGACTTCAAGGTCGCCGGCACCAAGGAGTTCGTGACGGCGATCCAGCTCGACACCAAGCTCGACGGCATCCCCGCCTCGGTCCTGGCCAGCGCGCTGACGCAGGCCAAGGAGGCGCGCCTGCACATCCTCGACGTCATGCTCGAGGCCATCGACGCGCCGGACGAGATGTCGCCGTACGCGCCGCGGATCATCACCATCAAGATCCCGGTCGACCAGATCGGCGCGGTCATCGGCCCCAAGGGCAAGATGATCAACCAGATCCAGGACGACACCGGCGCCGAGATCACCATCGAGGACGACGGCACGATCTACATCGGCGCCACCGACGGCCCCAAGGCCGAGGCCGCGCGGACGATGATCAACGGCATCGCCAACCCGACGATGCCCGAGCCGGGCGAGCGCTACCTGGGCACCGTCGTCAAGACGACGACCTTCGGTGCGTTCGTCTCGCTGCTGCCCGGCAAGGACGGCCTGCTGCACATCTCGCAGCTGCGCAAGATCGCCGGCGGCAAGCGCGTCGAGAACGTCGACGACGTCGTCAAGGTGGGCCAGAAGATCCAGGTCGAGATCTCCGAGATCGACCAGCGCGGGAAGCTCTCCCTCGTGCCGGTCGTCGAGGAGGACGCCCCGGCCGAGGGTGCCGCGGCTGCCGCCGCCCCCGCCGAGTGACCACCCGGTCCACGCCCGCGGCGCGGGCCCCCCGTCCGGGGGGTCCGCGCCGCGGCGCGCGTCGGGGCACGCCCCTGGCCAGCGAGCAGCGCCCCGGCAGCACCCGCACGCTCGTCAGCGGGCAGGACGGTGCGGGCACGGTGCGCCGCACCGTGCTGCCGGGCGGGCTGCGCGTCGTCACCGAGGCCGTGCCGGGCGTGCGCTCGGTGGCCTTCGGCGTGTGGGTCGGCGTCGGCTCGCGCGACGAGTCCCGCAGCCTCGCCGGTGCCTCGCACTACCTCGAGCACCTGCTCTTCAAGGGCACCCGCCGGCGCGACGCGCTCGACATCAGCGCCGCGCTCGACGCGGTCGGCGGCGAGCTCAACGCCTTCACCGGCAAGGAGTACACCTGCTACTACGCGCGGGTGCTCGACGAGGACCTGCCGCTCGCGGTGGACGTCGTGTGCGACCTCGTCACCTCCTCGGTCATCGCCTCCGCGGACGTCGACGCCGAGCGCGGGGTGATCCTCGAGGAGATCGCGATGCGCGACGACGACCCGTCGGACGTCGTGCACGAGGAGTTCGCCGCGCAGCTCTTCGGCGACGCGCCCCTGGGGCGGCCGATCCTCGGTACGGCCGAGTCGATCCGGTCGCTCTCGCGGACCGCCGTGGCGGGCTACTACCGCCGGCGCTACCGCCCGCAGGACATCGTGGTCGCCGCCGCGGGCAACCTCGAGCACACCGCCGTCGTACGGCTCGTGCGCGCGGCCTGCGCGGCGGGCGGGTTCCTCGACGGCGAGGCGCGCCCCAGCGCGCCGCGGGCCGCCGGGCGGGTCCGCCCCGCCACCGGTGCGGGAGCGCGCGTCGCGCGGCGCAGCACCGAGCAGGCCAACGTCGTGCTCGGCGGGCCGGGCCTGGACCGCGCCGACGAGCGCCGGTTCGCGCTCAGCGTGCTCAGCGCCGCCCTCGGCGGCGGGATGAGCTCGCGGCTGTTCCAGGAGGTCCGCGAGAAGCGCGGCCTGGCCTACTCCGTCTACAGCTACAGCCAGCAGCACGCCGACACCGGCCTGTTCGGGGTGTACGCCGGCTGCCAGCCCGCCCGGGTGGACGAGGTCCTGTCCCTCTGCCGCGAGCAGCTCGACCTCGTGCGCGAGGAGGGCCTCACGGCCGAGGAGCTCGAGCGCGGCAAGGGGCAGCTGCGCGGCAGCCTCGTGCTGGGCCTGGAGGACACCGGGTCGCGCATGAGCCGGCTCGGCAAGAGCGAGCTCGTGCACGGCGAGCTGCTCACCGTCGAGGAGTCCCTCGCGCGCATCGAGGCGGTGACCCTGGAGGACGTGCGGGCCGTGGCCGCGGACGTGCTCGGCGGGCCGCGCACGCTCGCGGTGGTGGGCCCCTTCGACGAGGACCGGGACTTCTCCACCCATGTCGCCTGAGGGCGCGCCGCAGGCGGGCGGGTCCGCGACGGGCCGGCGGCTGCGCGTCGGCGTGCTCGGCGCCCACGGGCGGATGGGTGCCGAGGCCTGCCGGGCCGTCGAGGCCGCCGAGGACCTCGAGCTGGTGGCGCGCGTGGGCCGCGGGGACCCGCTCGAGGTACTCGAGGGGGCCGGCGTCGAGGTCGCGGTCGACCTCACCCGCCCCGACGCCGTCATGGCGAACCTCGAGCACTGCGTGCGCGCGGGGATCCACGTCGTGGTCGGCACGAGCGGGGTCGACGGGGCGCGCCTGGACCAGGTGCGCCGGTGGCTCGCGGCCAGCCCGCGCACCGGCGTGCTCGTCGCCCCGAACTTCGCGCTCGGCGCCGTCCTGCTCATGCGCTTCGCCGCCGAGGCGGCCCGCTGGTTCCCGTCCGTCGAGGTCGTCGAGCTGCACCACCCGCGCAAGGCCGACGCGCCGAGCGGGACCGCGCGCCGCACGGCCGAGCTCGTCGCCGCCGCCCGCGCGGAGGCGGGCCTCGGCGCTGCGCCCGACGCGACCGAGACGGCCCTGGACGGTGCCCGCGGCGCCGTCGTCGACGGCGTCCCCGTGCACTCGGTGCGCCTCATGGGCCTCGTCGCGCACCAGGAGGTGCTCCTCGGCGGCCAGGGGGAGGTGCTCACCCTGCGGCACGACTCGCTGGACCGCTCCTCGTTCATGCCGGGCGTGCTGCTCGGCGTGCGCCGGGTCGGCCGGCACCCCGGGCTGACCGTCGGCCTGGAGCACTACCTCGACGACGCGCCCGGGCGCCGGGCACCGTGAACGCCCGCCGTGCCGCGCTGCTGCTCGCGGTCGTGCTCGGCGTCTACCTCGTGGTGCTGGGCGACCGCGGCCTGACCCTCGTGCGCGACGGGCGCCCCGCGTTCGTCCTGCTCGGGATCGGCGTGCTGCTGTTCCCGGTCGTGGGCCTGTGGATCCTCGTGCTCGAGATGCGCTTCGGGCAGGCGACCGAGCGCCTGGGGCGCCAGCTCGGCGAGGAGGGCGGGCTCCCCGAGGACGAGCTGCCCCGCCGCCCGAGCGGGCGCGTGGACCGGGCGGCCGCCGACGCGGTCTTCGAGCGGCGCCGCGCCGAGGTGGAGGCGGCGCCGGCGGACTGGCGCGCGTGGTTCCGCCTCGCGGTCGCGTACGCCGACGCCGGGGACGGCTCCCGGGCGCGGCGGGCCATGCGCCGCGCGGTGGTGCTGCACCGCGAGCACGACGGCCGCTGAGGGGCACCCCCAGGCGGGTCCGGCGCATGAGGGGCACCCCGAGCAGGGTCGAGTCTGCTGAGGGGCGCCCTCAGGCGGGGGACCCGCGTGAGGGGCACCCTCAGGCGAGCGCGCGGACGCCGGCGGCCACCGCGGCCGCGACCACCACCACGACGAGGAACGGCGCGCGCAGCAGCAGCGCGGCGACGCCCGCGGCCAGCCCGGCCGCGCGGGCGTCCAGCATGAGCGCCCGGCCCGTCGACACCGCCTGCACGGCGGTGAGCGCCGCGAGCAGCGCGACCGGCAGCAGCGCCCCCGCGCGCGCGACGCGGGGCCGGTCCAGCACCCGCTCCGGCACCGCCGTACCGGCGAGCTTGAGCAGGTAGCACCCCGCGCACGTCGCCAGCAGCCAGGCCCAGCTCACGCCGCCGCCCTCGCGCCCCGCAGCGCGGCGACCAGCGCGACGGCGCCCGCGGCCAGCACGGGCACCCCGACGGGCACGGCCGGGACGAGCGCGACCGCCAGCACCGCGGCCACCGCCGCCACGGCCCACGCCTCGCGCCCGCGCAGCCGCGGTGCCAGCAGGGCGACGAAGGCCGCCGGTGCCGCGGCGTCGAGGCCGTACGTCCGCGGGTCGCCGAGCAGGTCCCCGGCCAGCGCCCCGAGCAGCGTCGAGGCGTTCCACAGGGCGTACACGGCGAGGCCGGTCGCCCAGAACCCGAGCCGGGCGGCGCGCTCGTCCGGCTGGCCGAGGGCGACCGCCGTCGACTCGTCGATGACGAGCTGGGCGCCGACGGCCCGGCGCAGGCCCCGCGGACCCGGGCCGCGGCGCAGCAGCGGGGCGACGCGCAGGCCGTACAGCGCGTTGCGGCTGCCCAGCAGCAGCGCCGACAGCGCCCCGGACGCCGAGGCCCCGCCGCCGGCGACGACACCCACGTACGCGAACTGCGAGCCGCCGGTGAAGGCGAGCAGGGACAGGGCGCAGGCCTGCGCCGGGCTCAGCCCGGCGGCGACAGCGAGGGCGCCGAAGGAGACCCCGTACGAGCCGGTGGCCAGCCCGACGCCGGCCGCCTGGCGCACGGTGGCGCGGCGGCGCTCCTGCCAGCTCACCCGCCCTGCCCGAGCCGGGTCGTCCAGCGCCGCTGGGGCAGCGGTGCCCCGGAGCCGGCGTCGAGGCTGCGCCGGGCCCCGTCCTGCGCCCAGCCGGCACCGGCGAGGAAGGCCGCGAGCAGCGCCTCGTGCTCGCCGACCCAGCACACGAGCGCCTGCGTGCCGTCGTCGCGCGCGAGGTCCGCGGCCGCCTGCAGCAGCCGGGAGCCGTGCCCGGCGCGCCGGTGCTCGGGGGCCACCGCGAGGGCGAGCAGCTCGGCGGCGGCGCCGGGGTCGAGGTCGGCGTCCTCGGCCGGGGCGGCGGCGGCGAAGCCGACGACCCCGGGGGCGTCCAGCGCGACGAGGACCCGGTGCCGGGGCGTCGGGGGGTGCTCGACGGCGGCGGTCCAGGACGGCGCCAGGGCGGCCGGATCGAGGGCGGCGGGCGGGAGCAGGTCGCCGTACGCCTCCCGCCACGCCCCCGCCTGCAGGACGGCGACCTCCGCGGCCTCCTGGGGCCGCGCCGGGCGCACGCTCCCGGCCGGTCCGGCGGTGGGCGCCATGGGCGGGCTCCTCGGGGCGGGGCTGTCGGCGGGCGTCGCTAGTCTCCCTGACGTCCGCCCGACCCCCGCCCGTGGAGCCGCCATGACCACCGCCGCAGCGACGCCCGAGCCCGTCTGGCGCTCCGACGTCGGCGTCGAGCTCGTGCGCGCGAGCGCCTCCGACGCCGACGTGGTGACGGCGGCGCGGGTGTCGACGGCCGGCGAGCGGGCCGAGGAGCAGCGCGCCGACGACCCGGCGGCGCACGCGGGGCTGATCCGGTTCCTGCTGCGCAACCGGCACGGAACGCCCTTCGAGCACAACAGCATGACGTTCCTCGTGACCGCGCCGATCTTCGTGTTCCGCGAGTTCCAGCGCCACCGCACCGGCTGGAGCTACAACGAGGAGAGCGGGCGCTACCGCGAGCTCGCGCCCGTGTTCTACGTGCCCGCGGACGACCGCGACCTCGTGCAGGTCGGCAAGGCCGGGGCCTACACCTTCGAGCCGGGCACCGACGAGCAGCGCCGGGTCGTCGCCGAGCAGACGCGGCGGGCCTGCGAGGGCGCCCACGCGGCCTACCGCGCGATGCTCGGCGCGGGCGTCGCGCGCGAGGTGGCCCGCGGGGTCCTGCCGGTCGCGACGTTCTCGTCGATGTACGCCACGTGCAACGCGCGCTCCCTCATGGCCTTCCTGTCGCTGCGCACGCGCCACGACGAGGCCGCGTTCCCGTCGTACCCGCAGCGGGAGATCGCGATGGTCGCCGAGCAGATGGAGGAGCACTTCGCCCGGCTCATGCCGCTGACCCACGCCGCGTTCCTGCAGGCGCGCCGGGTCGGGCCGTGACCGGCGCTGCGGTGCCGGGGCCGCGACGGGGCGGGCGGTAGCCTCGGCGCATGGCCCCACCCCCGCGCCCCGTGCCGTTCGGCCGGGTGCTCACCGCGATGGTCACGCCGTTCGACGCCGACGGCGGGCTCGACCTCGACGGCGCGCAACGGCTGGCCGAGCACCTCGTCGCGCACGGCAACGACGGGATCGTCGTCAGCGGGACGACGGGGGAGTCGGCGACCACGAGCGACGACGAGAAGGACCGGCTCGTGCGCGCCGTGGTCGAGGCCGTGGGCGACCGGGCGCACGTGCTGGCCGGCGTCGGCACGAGCGACACCGCGCACAGCTGCGAGCTGGCCCGCCGCGCGGAGAAGGCCGGCGCCACCGGCCTGCTCGCCGTGACGCCGTACTACAGCCGCCCGCCCCAGGAGGGCCTGGTGCGGCACTTCACCGCCATCGCCGACGCCAGCGGGCTGCCGGTGATGCTCTACGACATCCCGGTCCGCACCGGCCTGGCGATCGAGACGCCCACGCTGCTGCGCGTCGCCGAGCACGAGCGCGTCGTGGCGGTCAAGGACGCCAAGGGCGACCTGGGCGCGACGTCGCTCGTCATGCTCGCGACCGACCTCGCCTACTACTCCGGCGACGACGTGCTCAACCTGCCGCTGCTCTCCGTCGGGGGCTGCGGCTTCGTCAGCGTCGTCGCGCACGTCGCGGGCGAGCGGCTGCGCGCGCTCGCCGACGCGCACGCCGGCGGGCGCCCCGACGAGGCCACCCGCCTCCACCTCGAGCTCATGCCGCTCTACACCGGCATGTTCCGCACCCAGGGAGTCATCCTGACCAAGGCCGCCCTCACCCTCCTCGGACTGCCCGCCGGTCCGCTGCGCCCGCCGCTCGTCGACGCGACGCCCGAGCAGGTCCAGCGCCTCGCCGCCGACCTCGTCGCGGGCGGGGTGGCGCTCCCGTGAGCCACCCGCACGCCGAGCTCGGCCCGCCCCCGCCCCTGCCCGACGGGGGGCTGCGCGTCGTCGCGCTCGGCGGCCTCGGCGAGGTCGGGCGCAACATGACGGTCTTCGAGCACGACGGCCGGCTGCTCGTCGTCGACTGCGGGGTGCTCTTCCCCGAGGACGCCCAGCCCGGCGTCGACCTGATCCTCCCGGACTTCGACTACCTGCGGGACCGGCTCGACGACATCGACGCCATCGTGCTCACCCACGGGCACGAGGACCACATCGGCGGCGTGCCGTACCTCCTGCGGCTCAAGCCCGACATCCCGCTCGTCGGCTCGAAGCTCACCCTCGCCTTCATCGAGGCCAAGCTCGCCGAGCACCGGATCACGCCCTACACGCTCGAGGTGCGCGAGGGGCAGTCCGAGCGGCTGGGCCCCTTCGACTGCGAGTTCATCGCGGTGAACCACTCGATCCCCGACGCGCTGGCGGTCGTCATCCGCAGCCGCGCGGGGGTCGTGCTGCACACCGGCGACTTCAAGATGGACCAGCTCCCGCTCGACGGGCGGATCACCGACCTGCGCGCCTTCGCCCGGCTCGGCGACGAGGGCGTCGACCTGTTCCTCGTCGACTCGACGAACGCCGAGGTCCCCGGCTTCACCGTGCCCGAGCGCGACATCGCCCCGGCGATCGACCGGGTCTTCCAGACCGCCGAGCGCCGGGTCATCGTGGCCAGCTTCGCCAGCCACGTGCACCGCATCCAGCAGGTGCTCGACGCCGCCGCCGAGCACCGGCGCAAGGTCGCCTTCGTCGGGCGCTCGATGGTCCGCAACATGGGCCTGGCCCGCGAGCTGGGCTACCTGCACGTGCCCGAGGGCCTCGTCGTCGACGTCAAGCAGCTGGACGACCTGCGCGACGACCAGGTCGTGCTCGTCTGCACGGGCTCGCAGGGCGAGCCCATGGCCGCCCTGAGCCGGATGGCCAACCGCGACCACCAGATCCGGGTCGGCCCCGGTGACACGGTGCTCATGGCCTCCTCGCTCATCCCGGGCAACGAGAACGCGGTCTACCGGGTCATCAACGGCCTCATGCGCTGGGGCGCCAAGGTCGTGCACAAGGGCAACGCGATGGTCCACGTCTCGGGCCACGCCAGCGCCGGCGAGCTGCTCTACTGCTACAACATCCTGCGCCCGAGCAACGTCATGCCGGTGCACGGCGAGTGGCGGCACCTGCGGGCCAACGCCGACCTCGCGGTGGCCACCGGCGTGCCGCAGGACCAGGTCGTGCTCGCCGAGGACGGCACGGTGGTCGACCTCGTCGACGGGCGCGCGCGGATCGTCGGGGCGGTGCCGTGCGGCTACGTCTACGTGGACGGCACGACCGTGGGCGACGTCGACGAGAGCTCGCTGAAGGACCGGCGCATCCTGCGCGACGAGGGCTTCATCTCGGTCGTCGTCGTCGTCGACTCGGTGACCGGCAAGGTGACCGGCGGGCCGGAGATCCACGCGCGGGGCTTCGGGGCCGACGACTCGGTCTTCGACCAGGTGCGCCCGCTCGTCGAGGCCGCGCTCGACCGGGCCCAGACGGAGGGCGTCGCCGACGCCCACCAGCTGCGCCAGGTGGTGCGCCGCACCGTCGGGCGCTGGGTCAGCGACCGGTTCCGCCGCCGCCCGATGATCATCCCGATGGTCGTCGAGGTCTGACACCGCGCGCCGGGCGCCGCCGCCCTAGCCAGCGGCGCCCCGCGCGGCGCGCGCCGCCCCGCGCAGCCGGACGGTGAGCACGCCGTCGAGCGCGCCGTACGTCGTCGTCACGCACTCCGGGCCCAGGCCGGCCGGCAGCGTGAACGTGCGGCGGAACGCGCCGTGGCGCACCTCGTGGTGCACGCAGTCGCCGGTGCGCTCGACGTGCCGGTAGCGCCGCTCGCCCTCGACCAGGAGGCGGGGGACCAGGCCGGGCAGCACGCGCACCTGGACGTCGCGGTCGGGGTCGACGCCCGGCAGGGCGAAGCGCAGCACGACGTCGTCGCCGCTGCGCGCCGCGGTGAGGGCGGGGTCGGCGCCCTGCGCCGCGGTGCTGGAGCGCAGGAGCGCGTCGACGGCGTACAGGCCGCCGGGGGAGGGGCTCGTCACGGTCATGGCAGGGTCCTCGCGCAGGGGGCGGCGGTGCTCGAGGGGCGCGCGCCCGGCCGCCGCGACGGTGCGCGGCCCCTGCCTGCGACGGTACGCCGCGCCGGCGGCGCCGCCCAGGGGCCGGAGGTCCCGGTGCGCGCCCGCGACACCCCGGCGCGGGCGCTGGGACGGGTGGGGCTGGTGTGACGAGGGGTAGCCTTCGCGGCATGGCCACCCGCACGCCCACGACCTCCCGCTCGGGCGGCTCCACCCGGCGCGCGCCCTCGGCCAAGGGGGGCGGCGCCACCCGCGCGACGCCGCGCAGCGGCGGGGCGACCCGTGCCGGGTCGCGGGGCGCCGCCGGCTCCGGGCGCGGCGGGGCGCGCAGGGCGCCGGTCCGCAGCGGGCCGGGGCCGCTCGTCCGGGCGCTGGCGGCGCTGGGCCGCGGCCTGGCGGCGGTGTGGACCGGCTTCGCGCACCTCGTCGGCGGGACGGTCCGCCGCGTGGGCCACGGCGCCCGCGACCTCGACCCCGCGCTGCGCCGCGACGGCATCGGCCTGGCCAGCCTCGGGCTGGCCCTCGTCGTGGCCGCCGTGAGCTGGTGGGGGCTCACCGGGCGCGCCGCCGACGTCGTCGACGCGGTGGTCACCGGCACCTTCGGCCAGGTCGGGCTCGCCGTGCCGCTGCTGCTGCTCGCCCTCGGGGTGCGCCTGCTGCGCCACCCCGAGCGCACCCACGACACGAGCCGGACGAGCATCGGCCTGGCAGCCGTCCTCGTCGCGGTCTGCGGGCTGGTGCACGTCGCGCACGGCGTGCCGGCCCCGCCCGACCCCGAGGGCCTGCGCGCCGCCGGCGGCATGGTCGGCTTCCTCGCGTCCAGCCCGCTCGTCGCGGCCGTGACGCCGTACGTCGCGGTGCCCCTGCTGGCCCTCCTGCTGCTCTTCGGGCTCCTCGTGACGACGGCGACGCCGCTGTACGCCGTCCCCGAGCGCGCCCGCTGGCTGCGCGACCTGCTGCTGCACCGCGCCGGGCCCGACGACGGGCACGACGGGCACGGCGACGGGCACGCCGCCGGCGCGGGCGAGCACGAGCCGCCGCGCCACGCCGCCCGCCGGCGCCGCGGCGCGGCCGGCACCGGTGACGGCGACCCGGACCGCCCCTTCGACACGCCCGTCCTGGAGGAGCCGGACGGCCGGCGGCGCCGGCGCCGCCCGGCCGAGGAGGCCCCCGAGGGCACCGCCGCCGGTGCGTCGGGTCCGGCTGCGCCCCCCAGCGCCGGTGCGCCGGGCGCGCCCGCCGTCCCCGGCGCCCGGACCGGCTCGGGCGCGACGGCGCTGCAGCCCGGTCAGCCGGCGGGGCAGCCGGCGGGGCCGCCGGCGCAGCCGGTGGGCCACGAGGCGGGGGAGGGCGTGTCCCTCGACCCGGCGCCCGCGGACCCCAGCCCGCTGCCGCAGCGGGTGGAGCAGCTGCTGCTGTCCGGCGACGTCACCTACACGCTGCCGCCCGCGGACACCCTGCGCCAGGGCTCGCCGCACAAGGCGCGCTCCGCGGCCAGCGACGGCGTCGTCGAGGCGCTCACCACGGTCCTCGAGCAGTTCGACATCGACGCGCAGGTCACCGGCTACACGCGCGGGCCGACGGTCACCCGGTACGAGGTCGAGCTCGGCCCGGCGGTCAAGGTCGAGCGGGTCACGGCGCTGAGCAAGAACATCTCGTACGCCGTCGCCAGCGCCGACGTGCGCATCCTCTCGCCGATCCCCGGCAAGTCCG
This sequence comes from Vallicoccus soli, assembly GCF_003594885.1. NCBI lineage: Bacteria > Bacillati > Actinomycetota > Actinomycetes > Motilibacterales > Vallicoccaceae > Vallicoccus > Vallicoccus soli. The sequence continues at coordinate 349,945 of NZ_QZEZ01000003.1, read as the reverse complement.
CGATCGGCATCGAGATCCCCAACACCGACAAGGAGGTCGTCAGCCTCGGCGACGTCCTGCGCTCGCGGGTCGCGCGCAACGACCACCACCCGATGGTGGTGGGGCTCGGCAAGGACGTCGAGGGCGGCTTCATCTGCGCGAACCTCGCGAAGATGCCGCACCTGCTCGTGGCCGGCGCCACCGGTTCCGGCAAGTCGAGCTTCGTCAACTCGATGATCACCTCGATCCTGCTGCGGGCCACGCCCGACGAGGTGCGCATGGTCCTCGTCGACCCCAAGCGGGTGGAGCTCACCGCGTACGAGGGCGTGCCGCACCTCATCACGCCCATCATCACCAACCCCAAGAAGGCCGCCGAGGCGCTGCAGTGGGTCGTGCGCGAGATGGACATGCGCTACGACGACCTCGCGGCCTTCGGCTTCCGCCACATCGACGACTTCAACAAGGCCGTGCGCGCCGGGACCACGACGGCGCTGCCGGGCAGCGAGCGGGTGCTGCGCCCCTACCCGTACCTGCTCGTCGTCGTCGACGAGCTCGCCGACCTCATGATGGTCGCCCCGCGCGACGTCGAGGACTCCATCGTCCGCATCACCCAGCTCGCGCGCGCCGCCGGCATCCACCTCGTGCTGGCCACGCAGCGCCCGTCCGTCGACGTCGTCACCGGCCTCATCAAGGCCAACGTGCCGTCCCGGCTGGCCTTCGCCACGTCGAGCCTGTCGGACAGCCGCGTCATCCTCGACCAGCCGGGGGCGGAGAAGCTCGTCGGCCAGGGCGACGGGCTGTTCCTGCCCATGGGCGCGAGCAAGCCGATGCGCATGCAGGGCGCCTGGGTGACCGAGGCCGAGGTCGCCGAGGTCGTCAAGCACTGCAAGGAGCAGCTGCAGCCGACGTACCGCGAGGACGTCACCGCCCCCGCCGGGCCGGCCAAGGAGGTCGACGAGGAGGTCGGCGACGACATGGACCTGCTGCTGCAGGCCATCGAGCTCGTCGTGTCGACCCAGTTCGGCTCGACCTCGATGCTGCAGCGCAAGCTGCGCGTCGGCTTCGCCAAGGCGGGGCGGCTCATGGACCTCATGGAGTCGCGCGGCGTCGTCGGCCCCAGCGAGGGGTCCAAGGCCCGTGAGGTGCTCGTCACCCCGGAGGAGCTGCCGGGCCTGCTCATCGACGTCCGCGGCGGCTGAGGTGGGCGCCGGGGTCCCGGCGGGCGCCTACGCTGGCCCCGTGCCCGCGTCCTCCCCGCCCGCCCCGCAGCGCCGCTCCGTCGCCCTCGTCACCCTCGGGTGCGCCCGCAACGAGGTGGACTCGGAGGAGCTCGCGGGACGCCTCGACGCCGACGGCTGGGACCTCGCCGACGACGCCGAGGACGCGGACGTCGTCGTCGTGAACACCTGCGGCTTCATCGACGCGGCGAAGAAGGACTCGGTCGACACGCTGCTCGAGGCCGCCGACCTCAAGGGCGCGGCGCGCCCGCAGGCCGTCGTGGCCGTCGGGTGCATGGCGGAGCGGTACGGCGACCAGCTCGCCACCGCCCTGCCCGAGGCCGACGCCGTGCTCTCGTTCGACGACTACGCGGACATCTCCGCGCGCCTGCGCGGGATCCTCGCCGGGGAGCGGCCGGCCGCGCACGTGCCCTCCGACCGGCGCCGGCTGCTGCCGCTGACGCCGGTGCAGCGCCAGGCCTCGCGGGTCGCCGTGCCCGGGCACGGGGCGGACCCGCTGCCCGAGGGCGTGGCACCGGCGTCCGGGCCGCGCGTGCTGCGCCGCCGCCTCGGCGGGGGCCCGGTCGCCCCGCTGAAGCTGGCCTCCGGCTGCGACCGGCGCTGCTCGTTCTGCGCGATCCCGGCCTTCCGCGGCGCCTTCGTGTCGCGCCCGCCGCAGGACGTGCTGGCCGAGGCGGCCTGGCTCGCCGGGCAGGGCGTGCGCGAGCTCGTGCTGGTGAGCGAGAACTCGACCTCGTACGGCAAGGACCTCGGCGACCTCGCGCTGCTCGAGGCGCTGCTGCCGCAGCTCACGGCGCTCGACGGCGTCGAGAGGGTGCGGGTGTCGTACCTGCAGCCGGCGGAGGTGCGCCCCGGGCTCGTCGACGTGCTGACCGGCACGCCGGGGGTGGCCCAGTACGCCGACCTGTCGTTCCAGCACTCCGCCCCGGCCGTCCTGCGCCGGATGCGCCGCTTCGGCGACACCGACCGCTTCCTCGAGCTGCTGGCGCGGTTCCGGGAGCGGTCGCCGCGCATCGGCGCGCGCAGCAACGTCATCGTCGGCTTCCCCGGCGAGACCGGGGCCGACCTGGACGAGCTCGAGCGCTTCCTCGTCGGGGCGCGGCTCGACGTCGTCGGCGTGTTCGGGTACTCCGCGGAGGAGGGCACCGAGGCGGCGGGCCTCGACGGGGCGCTGCCCGAGCACGAGGTGCGCGCCCGCGTCGAGCGCGTCACCGCCCTCGTCGACGAGCTGACGGCGCAGCGCGCCGAGGAGCGGGTCGGGGAGCGGGTCGAGGTCCTCGTCGAGGAGGTGCACGCGGACGGGACCCTCGAGGGCCGCGCCGAGCACCAGGGCCCGGAGGTCGACGGCACGACCGTCCTCGCGCCGGTCCCGGGTGCGCGGGTGGGCGACCTCGTGCCGGCCGTCGTCACGGGATCGTCGGGGGTCGACCTGCAGGCGCGGGCCGTGGCGGGGGCGGGTGCGCCGGCGGGCGCGTCCGCGGGCGCCGCGGGCGGGCGCCCGAGCCGGGGATGAGCGCTGCGCGGCGCGAGCCGCTGGCGCACCGCCGGGTCAGCGCCTGGAACGTCGCGAACTACCTGACCGTGGCGCGGCTCGTGCTGGTGCCGGTGTTCGTCGTGCTGCTCTTCGCCGGCGGCGGGGACGAGGCCGGCTGGCGGGTCGCGGCGTGGGTCGCCTTCGCGGTGGCCGCGGTCACGGACTACGTCGACGGCGAGCTGGCGCGCTCGCGCGGCATCGTCACCGACCTGGGCAAGCTGCTCGACCCCATCGCCGACAAGGCGCTCACGGGCAGCGCGCTCGTCGGGCTGTCCCTGCTGGGCGAGCTGTGGTGGTGGGTGACCGTCGTCGTCCTCGTCCGCGAGCTCGGCGTGACGCTGCTGCGCTTCTGGGTGATCCGCCACGGGGTCATCCCGGCGAGCCGCGGCGGGAAGCTGAAGACCCTCCTGCAGCTCGTCGCCATCGGCCTGCTCGTGCTGCCGCTGCCCGACCCGGGGCACCTGGTCGCCGCCGTCATCATGGGGGCCGCGGTCGTCGTCACCGTGGTCACGGGCGTCGACTACGTGGTCCGGGCGCTGCGGCTGCGCCGCGGCGTGGTCGCCGGCGCGTGAGCGACCGGCAGGACGGCGGCGCTCCCGCGACGCCGCAGGTGCTGGCCCCGCGGCTCGTCGAGCGCCTGGCCGCTCGGGGGGCGACCCTCGCCGTCGCCGAGTCGCTCACCGGGGGGCTGCTCACCGCCGCGGTGGTGGCCGTGCCCGGCGCGTCCGCGGTGCTGCGGGGCGGCGTGACCGCCTACGCGACCGACCTCAAGGCCACCCTGCTCGGCGTGGACCGGCAGCGGCTCGCCGCCACGGGCCCGGTCGACGGCGAGGTCGTGCGGCAGATGGCGCGCGGCGCGGCCGCGCGGCTCGACGCCGGCCACGGCGTCGCGACGACGGGAGTGGCGGGCCCGGAGCCGCAGGGCGGGCGCCCCGTCGGGGAGGTCTGGGTGGCCGCCACGGGCCCGCAGGGCGAGCTCGTCCGGCGCCTGCACCTGCCCGGCGACCGGAGCGCGGTGCGCGAGGGGGCCGTCGCCGCCGCCCTCGCGCTCCTGCTGGAGCTGCTCGACGCCCCGCCGGCCGGCGGCGCGGAACAGGCGGGGTGATTACAGCGTTGCAGCGGTCGTGACGGAGACCTCGTACCGCGCGCTGCGCACCGCCCGCACCGCTACCGTGGCAGGGCGCGGTCCCACCCGGCCCCCCGGCCGGGCGACTACGCCCCGCGCCGGCACCGTGCCGGAGCGGGCCGCGGCAGCCACCGCTCCGGGCGCTCCCGCGCCGCGGACCGCACCCCCCGGTGCGGCCCGGCCAGCCCAGGCGGTGACGCCGCGTCAGGCGCCGATCACGGGGAAGGGGGAGCCGATGGTCCTCCTGCGCACGCTGCTCGGCGACGCCCTGCGCCACCGGCGCCAGGACCAGGGCCGCACCCTGCGCGAGGTGTCCGCGAAGGCGCGGGTGTCCCTCGGCTACCTCTCCGAGGTCGAGCGCGGGCAGAAGGAGGCCTCCTCCGAGCTCCTCGGGGCGATCTGCGGGGCCCTGGACGTGCCCATGTCACGCGTGCTGCGCGACGTGAGCGACGAGCTCGCCCGGGCCGAGGACGCCCGGCGGCCGGAGGGCGACGCCCGCACCGACGTGACCGCGGCGCCGGCCGTCGAGGCCTCCGCCGCCGGCCCGACCGGTGTCGTCCCGACCCGTGCCGTCCCGACCGGTGCCGTCCCCACCGCAGCCGTGCCGACCGCTGCCGGGCAGGCGGCCGTGCGCACCCCCCTCGGCCTGGCCGGGCTGGAGGCAGCGGGCAAGACGCTGGGCCTGCGGCGCGCCGGCGAGGCCGGGTCGCCGGCCGACGCGCTCGACGACGCGGGGGACGACGCCGGGGTCGACGCCGGGGTCGACGCCCTCGGGGACGCGCGCGACGACGCGGGGGAGCCTGCGGTGGACGGCGTGGCGGGCGACGCCGACCGGGCCGGGGCCGACCGGCGCGACGGCCTCGAGGCGCCGGGCGGCGCTCCGGACGACGCCACCGGTGCGCCCGAGCGGCGCGAGAGCGTGGACGGGGGTCCGCACGGCGTGGCGCTGCGGGTCGGCGCCGCCGCCTGAGCACCCCGCCGCCGCCCCGACGACCCCCGGCCGCACCCGGACCGGCTGCTCAGGGTCGGTAGGTGCGCTGGCCGACCGGCGGCGGGCGCCGCTGCGCCGGCGGCACCGGCTCTGGCGCGGGCCCGGGCTGGCAGACGGGGCACCACCAGGTGACGCGCGCGTACGGCGCCGGCCCCTGCTCGGCCATCCGCACCGCGGTGCCGCACCGCCGGCAGGGCTGCCCCTCGCGCCCGAACACCCAGTGCTCGCGCCCGCGGCGCTTGTCCCCGGTCGTGACCTGCGCCGAGTGCTCCCGGTTGACCACGAGCAGCCGGTGCGCGCGGTCGACGAGGGCCGGTAGGTCCCCGACCTCGCGCACGGGCGTCCAGGGGCTCTCGCCGGCGAGGTAGAGGGACTCCGCCTTGTAGAGGTTGCCGATGCCGGCGAGGTTCCGCTGGTCGAGCAGCGCCTGCGCCACCTCGCGGTCGGGGTCGGCGCGCAGCCGGCGCAGCGCCTCGTCCTGGTCCCAGTCGGACCCCAGCAGGTCGGGCCCCAGGTGGCCCACCGCACGGTCCTCTTGCGCCGTCGGGAGCAGCTCCACCACCGGCAGGCGGTAGCCGACCGCCTGCCACTCCCGGGTCACGAGCAGCACCCGCACCTGCCACTGCGGCCCGCCGCGCCACCGCTCGCCGTGGCGGTAGAGGTGCCAGGTGCCGTCCATCCGGAAGTGGGTGTGCAACGTCCAGCCGCCCTCGACGCGCGTGAGCAGGTGCTTGCCCCGGCTCACGACCTCGAGGACCCGCCGACCGGCGAGGTCCGCGCCGGCGAGCTGCGGCACCCGGAAGTCCGTGCGCACGAGGACCTCGCCCGCGAGGGCCCGGTGCAGGCGCCGCCCGGCCAGCCACACGGTGTCTCCCTCGGGCACGCCCCGATCATCGCGGGCGGGCGACGGGGGCGCACCCCCGACCCCGCGGCCCCGTTCAGGCCCGCAGCCGCAGCCCCCGGGGCGTGGCGTGGAACCCGGCCGCCTCGAGCGCTCCGCCCAGCGCCGAGTCGAGCACCCCGGTCCCGTCGGCCCGCTCCACCGTCAGCCGGCCGAGCGCGCCGTCGCGGACCGCGGCCGCCAGCGCCTGCACGGCGGGCCGCAGCACGTCCTGGTCCTCGCTCCAGGTGAGCAGCGAGCGCCCGCCCCGCTCGACGTAGAGGACCAGCTCGCCCTCGTGCAGCACGACGACGGCGCCGGCCTTGCGACCGGGCTTGTGCCCGCCGGCCTCCTCGCCGCGGGTCGGCCAGGCCAGCGCGGCGCCGTACGGGTTCGCCGGGTCGCTGGCCGCGAGGACGTGCGTGCCGGGCAGCGCGTCCTCCTCGCCGCCGCGCCGCCGGCGCGCGCCCCCCGCCCCGCCGTACCCGCCGCCGTACCCGCCGCCGTGCCCGCCCCCGCCGTACCCGCCCCCGCGGACGAGCCCGCCCGGCAGCGGGCCGTCCGCCCAGGCGGCCAAGGGCAGGGCGCCGGGAGCGGGTCCGTCGGAGCCGTCGGCCACCGAGGAGCGGGCGTCGCGCGCCTCCTCGGCGGCCCGCGCCGCCGCGCGCACGCGGTCGACCGCGCCCGCGGTGGAGAACTGCGCGGCGCCCAGGCCCTCGACGAAGTAGCCGCGCCGGGCCCGCCCGGTCTCCTCGAACGCGGACAGCACGCGGTACGCGGCGGCGAAGCCGCCCGGGACCCGTTCGGCGACGACGCCGCCCCGGGTGACGATCCCGTGGCGCTCGAGCAGCACCTCGGCCTGCGCGTGCGCGCGCCGCGTCGGGTCGGGGTCGCGCGCCGGCAGCGCGGACCAGCGCCCCGCCGCGGTGGGCGGGCCGGTGCGGCTCGGCAGTGCGGGACGGCCCAGCCCCGCGCCCGCGCGGCCGGGGCGCACCGGGCGCGCCCGCCGGGGCGCGCGGGGGGCGGAGCGGCCCGGCCGGGAGCCCACGAGCGCGCGGAGCGGGGCGAGCGTGTCGTTGGTGACCCGCCCGGACCACACGAGGTCCCAGAGGACGCCCACCAGCGCCTGGTCGTCGGTCGAGCCGACCGCGTCGGAGAGCTGGCGGAAGAAGTACGCCCCGCCGCCGCCCAGCGCGTCGAGCACGGCCACGTGCAGCGGGCTGTCCGGCGGCTCGTCGTCGAGGGGCGGCAGGAGCAGCTCGGCGGTGTCGGCGAGGTGCAGGGCGACCCAGCCGTCGCCGCCGGGCAGGGACCCGGCGCCGGCCCACAGCACCTCGCCGCTCGCCGTCAGCTCGTCGAGCAGGGCCGGGGTGTATCCGCGCACCCGCGAGGGGAGCACGAGGCGCTCCAGGGCCGAGGCCGGCACCTGGGCGCCCTGCAGCTGCTCGACGACGCGCAGCACCCCGTCGGCGCCGCGCAGGTCCGACCCGACGTGCTGCCAGCCCGGGAGGAACCGCGCCAGCGCCGTCGGCGGGACCGGCTCGACCTCCTTGCGCAGCACCGCGAGGGACCTGCGGCGCAGCATCCGCAGCACCTCGGCGTCGCACCACTCGGTGCCCCCCGCACCCCCCGTGCCGCCCGAGCGCCCGGGCCCGTCCGGGCCCTCGAGCAGCGCGAGCGGGCGGAACTCGCCCTCGACGACGCGCCGGGTCGCGGCGAGGCGCGTCAGCGCGCCCTGCACGACGGCCACGCCCAGGCCCAGCCGGCGCGCCACGTCGTCCGCGGTGAACGGCCCGTGGGTGCGCGCGTAGCGGGCCACGAGGTCGCCCAGCGGGTCGCGCACGGGCTCGAGGAACACCTCGGGCACCCCGACCGGCAGGGGCGAGCCCAGCGCGTCGCGCAGTCGGCCGGCGTCCTCGACGGCCGCGAACCGCTCCTCGCCGGCGACGCGCACCCGCACCGCCCGGCGGGCCCGCTCGAGGTCCTCGAGCCAGCCGGCCGCCGAGGCGGGCTCGTCCACGCGCTGCGCGGCCTCCTCGGGGGTCAGCGGCCCGAGCAGGCGCAGGAGGTCGGCGACGCCCTCGACGCCGCGGGCCCGCCGGTCGGGGGCGAGGCGCTGCAGCTCGGACTCGGTGCGCACGAGCGCGTCGGCGTCGAGCAGCTCGCGCAGCTCCGCCTGCCCGAGCAGCTCGGCGAGGAGCGTGGCGTCGAGCGAGAGCGCCTGGGCGCGCCGCTCCGCGAGGGGGGAGTCGCCCTCGTACATGAAGGCCGCGACGTAGCCGAAGAGCAGCGAGCGGGCGAACGGTGACGGCGACGGCGTCTCCACCTCGACCAGGCGCACCCGCCGCGCCTCCACGTCCCGCATGAGCTCGACGAGGCCCGGCACGTCGAAGACGTCCTGCAGGCACTCGCGCATCGCCTCGAGCACCACCGGGAACGAGCCGTAGCCGCTCGCCACGGACAGCAGCTGGGCCGAGCGCTGGCGCTGCTGCCACAGCGGCGTGCGCCGGGTCGGGTCGCGCCGCGGCAGCAGCAGCGCGCGCGCCGCGCACTCGCGGAAGCGGGAGGCGAAGAGCGCGCTGCCCCCGACCTCGGCCGTCACGGCGGCCTCGACGTCGTCGGGCCCGAGGACCGCGAGGTCGCCCGGCGGCTCGTCGTCGGTGTCGGGCAGGCGCAGCACGATGCCGTCGTCGGAGTGCATCGCCTGCACGTCCATGCCGAACCGCTCGCGCAGGCGGGCCCCCACGGCCAGCGCCCAGGGGGCGTGCACCTGGGCGCCGAACGGCGAGTGGATCGCGACGCGCCAGTCGCCGAGCTCGTCGCGGAACCGCTCGACGACGATGGTCCGGTCGTCGGGCACGTGCCCCGTCGCCTCGCGCTGCTCCTCGAGGTACGCCACGAGGTTGTCCGCCGCCCAGGCGTCCAGGCCGGCGGCCCGCACCCGCTCCAGGGCCGCGTCGTGGTCGAGGCGCCCGAGCTCGCGCACGAAGCCGCCGAGGGCGCGTCCCAGCTCCAGCGGGCGGCCCAGCGCGTCGCCGTGCCAGAACGGCAGCTTGCCGGGCTGGCCGGGGGCGGGGGAGACGAGGACCCGGTCGTGCGTGATCTCCTCGATCCGCCACGACGTCGACCCCAGCGTGAACACGTCGCCGGCGCGGGACTCGTACACCATCTCCTCGTCGAGCTCGCCGACCCGCGAGGCCCGCTCGCCCACGAGGAACACGCCGAAGAGCCCGCGGTCGGGGATCGTGCCGCCGCTGGTGACGGCGAGGCGCTGCGCGCCGGGGCGCCCGCTGAGGGTGCCGGTGACGCGGTCCCACACCAGGCGCGGGCGCAGCTCGGCGAACTCGTCGGAGGGGTAGCGGCCCGCGAGCATGTCCAGCACGCTCTCCAGCGCGGACTGCGGCAGCGCGGCGAAGCTCGCGGCGCGGCGCACCAGCGCTCCGAGCTCCTCGACGTCCCAGTCCTCCATCGCCACCATGGCGACGACCTGCTGCGCGAGCACGTCGAGCGGGTTGCGGGGGTAGCGCATCGCCTCGATGCGCCCGTCGCGCATCCGCTCGGCCACCACGGCGGTCTGGACGAGGTCGCCGCGGTACTTCGGGAACATCACCCCGCGCGAGACGGCGCCCACCTGGTGCCCGGCCCGGCCCACCCGCTGGAGCCCGCTCGCCACCGACGGCGGCGACTCCACCTGCACCACGAGGTCGACCGCGCCCATGTCGATGCCGAGCTCGAGCGAGCTCGTGGCGACGACGGCGGGCAGGCGCCCGCCCTTGAGCGCGTCCTCGATCTGCGCCCGCTGCTCCTTGGACACCGAGCCGTGGTGGGCCCGCGCGACCTCGACCCAGCCGCCGTCGTCGCGGGCCCCGCGGCTCGCCCCCGCCTGGGCCATGACCTGCGCCGGCGCCCCCGGGTCGGGCAGCGCCTCGCCGTACGCCCGCTCGGTCGCGATCTCGTTGAGGCGGGTGGTGAGCCGCTCGGCGAGCCGGCGGGAGTTGGCGAAGACGATCGTCGAGCGGTGGGCGTCGACGAGGTCGACGATGCGCTCCTCGACGTGCGGCCAGATCGACTGCCGCTGCTCGTCGCCCGCGGCCGACCCGCTCACCTCGCCGCCCGGCTGCCCCAGCTCGCGCATGTCCTCGACGGGCACGACGACCTCGAGCTCGACCGTCTTCTGCGCCGGCGGCTGCACCACCCGCACGTCGTGCGCCCCGCCGAGGAACCGCGCCACCTCCTCGACCGGGCGGACCGTCGCGGACAGCCCGATGCGCTGGGCGCGCCGCTCGAGCAGCGCGTCGAGCCGCTCCAGGCTCAGCGCCAGGTGCGCCCCCCGCTTGGTGGGGGCCACCGCGTGCACCTCGTCGACGATGACGGTCTCGACCCCGCGCAGCGACTCGCGCGCCTGCGACGTGAGCAGGAGGAAGAGCGACTCGGGCGTGGTGATGAGGATGTCGGGCGGGCGGGTGCCGAAGCGGCGCCGCTCGTCGGCCGGGGTGTCGCCGGAGCGCGTGCCCACGAGCACCTCCGGCTCGGGCAGGCCGAGGCGCACCGCCGCGTGCCGGATGCCGACGAGGGGCGCGCGCAGGTTCCGCTCCACGTCGACGGCGAGGGCCTTGAGCGGCGACACGTAGAGCACGCGGCAGCGCCGCCGCGGGTCCTCCGGCAGCGGCGAGGAGGCGAGCCGGTCGAGCGACCAGAGGAACGCCGCCAGCGTCTTGCCGGACCCCGTGGGCGCCACGACGAGCGCGTCGTCGCCGTCGGCGACCGCCTCCCACGCCCCGAGCTGGGCCGCCGTGGCGCCGGCGAACGCCCCCTCGAACCAGGCGCGGGTGGCGGGGGAGAAGCGCTCGAGGACGGCGGTACCGGGCACGGGGCCATCCTGGACCCGACCACCGACAGGACGCGCGCGGGAGCCGGGGCGGGCCGTGGCACGCTGGTCGGGTGCGCCTCACCGTCTTCTGGGAGCGGATGCGCGAGCACTTCGGCCCGCTCACCGACCCCTTCGCCCGCGACCACGTCCTCGCCGCCCTCGGCCAGCGCACCGTCGAGCAGGCCCTCGCCGACGGCGAGCCGGCCAAGGACGTGTGGCGGGCGGTGTGCGCGGAGATGGACGTGCCGGCCCGGCTGCGCTGACCCGGGCTCGCCCCGCTCCGCCGACCCCGGCTCCGCCGACCGGGGCCGCGGGGCGGCCGCGCGCCCCTAGGCTCGCCCCGGGACCGGCGGAGGGAGCGGCAGCGGTGGTCGAGGCGGGACGGGACGCGGACGAGCGCCGGGGGCGCATCGTCGAGGTGCTGACGGGGTGCTTCAGCGAGCTCATGGCGGGCTCGCCGCTGGCCTTCCGCACGAAGTTCCGCAAGATGGCGGCCGACCCCTTCGCCTTCTACCGGGGCAGCGCCTGCCTGTTCTACGAGGACGTGGCCGGGCTCGACGACCCGTGGCTCGACGAGCGCACCTCGCGGGTGTGGGTCCAGGGCGACCTGCACGCGGAGAACTTCGGCACGTACATGGACGGGCAGGGCGTCCTCATCTTCGACGTCAACGACTTCGACGAGGCGTACCTCGGGCCGTTCACCTGGGACCTGCGGCGGCTCGCGGCGAGCCTGGGGCTGCTGGGGTGGTCCAAGGCGCTGCCCGACGACGTCATCGCCGAGCTCGTCCGGACCTACGCGCGGGCGTACGTCGACCAGGTGCGCTGGTTCGTCGAGAGCGACCGCGACCACGAGTGGGCGCTGCGCCTGGACACCGCCCGCGGCCCCCTGCTCGACGTCCTGCAGCGCGCCCGCCTGTCGACCCGCGACGACCTGCTCTCTCGGACCACGTACGTCGACGGGCACGAGCGCCGCTTCCGCGAGGGCGCCGGGGTGCGCCGGCTCGACGAGGACGAGCGCGCCGAGGTGGTGGCCGCCTTCGAGGCGTACGTGGGCACGGTGCCGGCCCAGCAGGGCGGGGTGCCGGCCAGCGTCAGCTTCGCCGTGAAGGACGTGGTGGGGCGCAGCGGCTTCGGCATCGGCAGCGCGGGCCTGCCGGCGTACAACGTGCTCGTGGAGGGCCGCAGCCAGGCCCTGGAGAACGACGTCGTGCTCTCGATGAAGCAGGGGGCCACCTCGGCGCTGTCCCGGCACGTCGAGGACGAGCGGGTCCGCGGCTACTTCCGGCACAACGGGCACCGCACCGCCGTGTCGCAGCGCGCCCTCCAGGCGCACGCCGACCCGTGGCTCGGCTGGACCGAGGTGCGCGGGACGGGCTTCGTGGTGAGCGAGCTGTCGCCGTACGTCGAGGACCTCGACTGGGGCGACCTCGCCGACCCCGAGCAGCTGCTGCCGGTCGTCGAGCAGCTCGGGCGGGCCACGGCGAAGGTCCACAGCGTGTCCGACGAGGACTCCGACCAGTCGCTGGTGCCGTTCCAGACCGAGGACGCCATCGCCGCGGCGGTGGGGGACCGGGGCGAGGACCTCGCGGAGGACCTGGTGGGGTTCGGGCTGGACTACTCGCGGCGCGTGCGGCGCGACCACGGGCTGTTCGTGGAGGCGTTCCGCAACGACGAGATCGCCGGTGTCACCGCCCACGGCTGAGGCCGCCGGCGTCGCGGCCGTCCAGCGCCGGACGGTGCGCGTCCTCGCCGCGTCCCAGGTGCTCGGCGGCGTGGGCGTCGCCAGCGGGATCGCCGCGAACGGCCTGCTGGCCGAGGAGGTGTCCGGCTCCGCGGGGCTGTCGGGCCTGGCGACCACGGGCACCGTGCTGGGCGCCGCCCTGGCCGCGGTGCCGCTGGCCCGCCTGACCGCGGCCTCGGGGCGGCGCGCCGGGCTGGCGGCCGGCTGGCTGGTCGGCGGCGCCGGCGCGGTGGTGCTCCTCGTGGCCGCCGCCGTCGACGGCTTCGCGCTGCTGCTCCTCGGGTGCGTCCTGTTCGGCGCGGCCAGCGCGGCGAACCTGCAGGCGCGGTACGCCGCGACCGACCTCGCCGACGACCGCACCCGCGGGCGGGCGCTCGGCCTCGTCGTGTGGGCCACGACGGTGGGTGCCGTGCTGGGGCCGAACCTCGCCGGGCCGGGGGAGGCGGTCGCCGGGCGGCTGGGCCTGCCCGGGCTCGCCGGTCCCGTCGTGTTCTCCGTCGCCTCGTTCGCCGCCGGCGCGGCCGTGGTGGGGGCGCTGCTGCGGCCCGACCCGCTCGTGCTGGCGCGCCGGGTCGCGGGGGCGCCGGCGGGGCCCGGGCCGCGCCCGCGCCTCGGGGCCTCGCTGGCGGTGGTGCGCGCCTCGCCGGCGGCGACCCTCGCCCTGGCGGGCGTCGCCGTGGCGCACCTCGTCATGGTCGCCGTCATGGCCATGACGCCCGTGCACATGGCCTCCGACGGGCACGGCGCGTCGATCGAGGTGGTGGGCCTGGTCATCAGCGGCCACATCGCCGGCATGTACGCCTTCTCGCCCCTGGTGGGGTGGCTCGTCGACCGCTCGGGGGCGCCGCGGGTGCTGCTGCTCGGCATGCTCGTGCTGCTCGCCGCCACGGCGGTGGCCGCCGCCGGGTCCGGCGGCGGGGCCGGCCGCGGCGCGCACGCCGGTGCGTGGGCGCCGCTGGGGCTCGGGCTCCTGCTGCTCGGCCTGGGCTGGTCGTGCGCGCTCGTGGCGGGCTCGGCGCTGCTGGCGGCCTCGGTGCCGGTGCCCGAGCGCCCGGGGGTGCAGGGCGCCGCGGACCTCGTCATGAACCTGGCGGGGGCGGTGGGCGGGGCGGGGGCCGGGGCGCTGCTGGGGCTCGTCGGCTACCCGGGCCTCAACGCGGTGGCCGCCCTCGCGGTGCTGCCCGTGCTCGCGCTGGGGCTGACCGGCGTGTCGCGGCGGCGGTCGAACACGCGTTCGGGCTAGTCTCGGTGGTGCCGCGGCGACGAGCGCCCGCCGGGCGTCCCGCACGGGTCGTCCACAGGGTGCGCCGCGGCCCCTCGTCCACAGGCCGGGGGCGGTGGCGCGAAGCTGTCGGACGGCGGCCCTAGCGTCCTCGACGTGGCGAAGACGACGACCCGATCCGGGACGGTGCACATGGCAGCAGCAGGAGCGGACCGCGGCAAGGCGCTCGACAGCGCCCTGGCGCAGATCGAGCGGCAGTTCGGCAAGGGCTCGGTGATGCGCCTCGGCGACGAGGGGCGCGCCCCGGTCGAGGTGATCCCGACCGGGTCCATCGCCCTCGACGTGGCGCTGGGCATCGGCGGGCTCCCGCGCGGGCGCGTGGTCGAGATCTACGGCCCGGAGTCCTCCGGCAAGACGACGGTCGCCCTGCACGCGGTGGCCAACGCCCAGCGCGCCGGCGGCATCGCGGCGTTCATCGACGCCGAGCACGCGCTCGACCCGGAGTACGCGAAGAAGCTCGGCGTCGACACCGACGCCCTGCTGGTGTCCCAGCCCGACACCGGTGAGCAGGCGCTGGAGATCGCCGACATGCTCATCCGCTCCGGCGCGATCGACATCATCGTCATCGACTCGGTGGCCGCGCTCGTGCCGCGCGCCGAGATCGAGGGCGAGATGGGCGACAGCCACGTGGGCCTGCAGGCCCGGCTCATGAGCCAGGCCCTGCGCAAGATCACCGGTGCGATGAACCAGACCGGCACCACGGCGATCTTCATCAACCAGCTCCGCGAGAAGATCGGCGTCTTCTTCGGCTCGCCCGAGACGACGACCGGTGGCAAGGCGCTGAAGTTCTACGCCTCGATCCGCATGGACGTGCGCCGCATCGAGACGCTCAAGGACGGCACCGACCCGGTGGGCAACCGCACCCGGATCAAGGTCGTCAAGAACAAGATGTCCCCGCCCTTCAAGCAGGCGGAGTTCGACATCCTCTACGGCGTCGGCATCTCGCGCGAGGGCGGGCTCATCGACATGGGCGTGGAGCACGGCTTCGTGCGCAAGTCCGGCGCTTGGTACACGTACGAGGGCGACCAGCTCGGCCAGGGCAAGGAGAACGCGCGCGCCTTCCTGCGCGACAACCCCGACCTCGCCGACGAGATCGAGAAGAAGATCAAGGAGAAGCTGGGGGTCGGCCCGCGCATCGACGCCCCGGCCGACGACCTGCCGGCGCCGGTCGACTTCTAGCCGGTGGCGCCCCGAGCCCGTCGCGGGGGCCAGGGGCACCGGGGGCACCGGGGCGCCGATGCCCCGGTCCCCGGCACCCCCGCCGACCTGACGCCCGACGCGGACCCCGAGTCCGTTGCGCGGTCGATCTGCCTGCGCCAGCTGACCATGGGCCCGCGCAGCCGCGGGCAGCTCGCCGAGGCGCTCACCCGGCGCGACGTCCCCGAGGACGTGGCCGAGCGGGTGCTCGACCGCCTCACCGAGGTCGGCCTCGTCGACGACGCGGCGTTCGCCGAGGGCTGGGTCCGCTCGCGGCACGGCGTGCGCGGGCTCGGGCGACGGGCGCTGGGGCACGAGCTGCGCCGGCGCGGCGTCGACGACCAGGTGGCCGCCGAGGCCCTCGACGGGCTCGACCCGGACGAGGAGCGCGCGACCGCGCTGCGCCTGGCGCAGCGCAAGCTCGCGGCGACGCGCGGGCTCGACCGCGACGCCCGGGTGCGGCGCACCGCGGGGATGCTGGCCCGCAAGGGCTACCCCGGGGGGCTCGCCGCGGCCGTCGTGCGCGAGGCGCTCGACGCGGAGCACGCCGAGGGACTCCTCGGCGGGAGCGGGGAGGGCGCTGACGACCCGTTCGGGGACGTCGCGCCGGAGGCCCTCGACACGCCCTGAGCGGCGCGCGGCCGGCGCGAGCGCGCAGTCCCGCGCCGGCCGCGCAGTCCTTGACCGGCTCACGGGCCGCGCCTAGCGTGCGGCCAGGACGGCGCGCCGGAGCCCCGCCCGCCCGCGGTGCCCCAGCAGGGGCGGCGGCCCCGAGCCCTGCCACCGGCGCAGCCGGCCCGGGGGAGCGGGAGGAGCGGTGGAGGGGCTGTCCGTCGCCGGGGGCGGTGCGCTGCTGCTGCTCGCCGTCCTCGTCGGGGCACTGCTCGGTGCGCTCGTGGGGGCGGCCCTGCTGCGGCGCAGTGCCCGCCACGGGGCGGCGGAGGTGCTGCGCCGGGCCGAGGACGAGGCCCGTGCCGTGCGCGAGCGGGCCCTCGCGGACGAGCGCCGCGCGGCGTCGGCGGCCGACGAGCTCCGGCTGGCCCGCGAGCTGCTCGCGGGGCAGCGCGCGGAGCTCGAGCGCCGCGAGGAGCGCCTCGCCGGTCGGGAGGAGCGCCTCGGCGCCGAGACCGCCTCGGCCGCACGTGCCGCGGCGCGGGCGGCGCAGGACCTACGGGCCGAGCGCGCCGACCTGCAGGCGCGCCTCGACGCCCTCGACGCGCGCGAGCGGGCGCTGGGGGCCGCCGAGCGCGAGCAGCGTGCGCTGCTCGAGCGCACCGCCGGTCTCACCGCGGCCCAGGCGCGCACCGAGGTGGTCGCGCAGGCCGCCCCCGCGGCGCGGCGCGAAGCCGAGGCCGCGGCCCGGTCCCTGGAGCGGCGGCTGCTCGCCGAGGCGCAGGACCGCGCCCGCGAGGTCGTCGTGCAGGCGGTGCAGCGCGTCGTCCCGGCAGCCGCCGTCCCGGCGGTCACCGCGCAGGTGGTCCTGCCCGCCGAGGAGGTCAAGGGCCGGGTCATCGGCCGCGACGGGCGCAACGTGCGGGCGTTCGAGGCGGCGACGGGCGTCGACGTCGTCATCGACGACACCCCGCGCCGGGTGCTGGTGTCCTGCTTCGACCCGGTGCGGCGCGAGGTGGCCCGGCACGCCCTGGCCGCCCTCGTCGCGGACGGGCGCATCCACCCGCAGCGGATCGAGGAGCAGGTCGAGCGCACCCGCGCCGCGGTCGACGAGGACTGCCGGCGCGCCGCCGACGAGGCGCTGCTCGCCGTCGGGGTGGGCGACCTGCACCCCGAGCTCGTGGGTCTGCTCGCCCGGCTGCACCTGCGCACGTCGTACGGGCAGAACGTGCTCGGGCACCTCGTCGAGACGGCGCGGCTCGCCACGGTGCTCGCCGCCGAGGTCGGGCTGGACCCCGCGCCGGTGGCGCGGGGCGCCTTCCTGCACGACCTCGGCAAGGCGCTGACCGCGACGCCGGGGACGCCCACCGGTCACGCCGCCGCCGGGGCGGAGGCGGCCCGCCGCTGCGGCGAGCACCCCGACGTCGTGCACGCGATCGAGGCGCACCACGGGGAGGTCGAGCCGCGCACCGCCGAGGCGGTGCTCGTGCAGGCCGCGGACGCCCTGAGCGCCGGCCGGCCCGGCGCGCGGCGCGAGGGGCACGAGGTGCACGCCGAGCGGCTGCACCGGCTCGAGGGCATCGCGCTGGCGCACCCGGGCGTCGAGCGCGCCTACGCCGTCCAGGGCGGGCACGAGGTGCGCGTCATGGTGCTGCCCGACGTGGTCGACGACGACGCCGCCCGGGTCCTCGCCCGCGACGTGGCGCGCGAGGTCGAGGACGGGCTCAGCTACCCCGGGCAGGTGCGGGTGGTCGTGGTGCGCGAGTCCCGGGCCACCGCTGTCGCGCGCTGACCCCCTGCCTCGGTCCGCGCCCTCAGCCCTGGCCCGGCCCCGGGCCGAGGCCCACCGTGCTGGGCGCGCGGTCGCCGCCGGGCGCGGGGGCGGGCGCCGCGGCCGAGGGACCGCCGCCGCGGCCACGCCGCTGCCGGCCCTCGACGTACGTCGCGAGCCGGGACAGCAGCGCGTTGATCGTGATGTAGATCGCGGCGAGGACCACCGACATCTGCACCGGGTTGTCGAAGAACTGGATGAGCTGCTGGCCGATCCGCAGCAGCTCCCCGTAGACGATGATGAAGCCGAGCGAGGTGTCCTTGAGCAGCACGACGAGCTGGCTGATGAGGGCCGGCAGCATGGTGCGGAACGCCTGCGGCAGCAGGATCGTGCGCATGACCTGCCCGTCGGACATGCCGATCGCGACGCCGGCCTCGCGCTGGCCCCGCGGCAGGGACAGCACCCCGGCCCGGATGATCTCCGCGATGACCGCGCCGTTGTAGAGCGTGAGGCCGAAGACCAGCGCCCACAGCGAGGGCAGGTTGATGCCGAAGGCGCGCGGGAAGCCGAGGTAGAAGAAGAAGATCAGCAGCAGCAGCGGGACGCCGCGGAAGAACTCCACGACGAGCCGCGACGGCACCCGCAGCAGCGGCGTCGACGACAGCCGCCCCGCGGCGAGCACGGTGCCGAGCACCAGGGCGAGGACGAGCGCGTACCCCGCCGCCTCCAGCGTGCCGAGGATGCCGGTGAGCAGCCGGTCGTAGAGCTGGGGCTCCTGGAAGAACGGCTCGTACAGCTCGGGGTCGAACTGGTCGTTGGCCGCGAGCCGCTGCACCGCGAGCGCCACGAGCACGGCCAGCAGCGCGGTGCCGACGAGGCTGCCGACGAGGATGCGCCGGCGGGTCCGCGGCCCGGCGACGTCGTAGAGGGTGCTGGTGCTCATCGCGCGATCGCCACCCGTCGCTCGACCCAGGAGAAGACCGCGCTCGACACCAGCGCGAGGACGAGGTAGATCACCGCGGTCGTCGCGAGGATCCACAGCACCGCCGAGCCGAAGTCGTTGACGAGGCGGTACGACGCCTGCATCGCCTCGAAGACGCCGAACGCGTACGCGATCGAGGTGTTCTTCAGCAGCGCGATGAAGATGCTGCTCAGCGGGGGGATCACCGCCCGCACGGCTTGCGGCAGGACGACCAGCCCCAGGGTCTGGGAGAACGTCATCCCGAGCGAGCGGGACGCCTCCGCCTGCCCGACCGGCACCGAGTTGATCCCCGAGCGCAGCGCCTCCGCCACGAACGCCCCGGTGTAGACGCTCAGCGCCACCACGGCGAACTGGTAGAAGCTCAGGATGACGTCGACCTCGGGCAGGCCGAAGACGCAGAAGAAGAAGACGAGCGTCAGCGGGGTGTTCCGGACGACCTGGACGTAGGCGGCCCCGGCCCACCGCAGGGGTGGGACGGGGCCGACCCGCATCGCGGCCACGATGGTGCCGAGGACGAGCGCGCCGAGCGCCGACAGCAGCGTCAGCGAGACCGTCGTCCGGAACCCGTCGACGAAGACGTCGAGGTTGTCGAGCACGACGTTCACGGGACGCGTCCTCCTCGGGTGCTAGGGGAGGGTCAGGAGGCGGGGGTCTCGGCCGGGGTGGCCGCGCCGCCGCCGCAGTCGTTCAGCGTCGGGGGCTCGGGGGTCTCCTCGATGACCTCGCCGACGGTCGACTCGAAGATCTCCGCCCAGGTGCCGTCGTCGTACGCCTCCTGCAGCGTCTCGTTGATGAACTCGCAGAAGGCGGTGTCGCCCTGGGGGATGCCGATGCCGTACGGCTCCTCGGTGAACGGGGCGTCGACGAGGTCGAACTCGTCCTCGGCCTGGGAGACGTACCCGGAGAGGATGACGTTGTCCGTCGTGACGGCGTCGACCTGCCCGTTCTGCAGCGCGTCGCGGCAGTCGGTGTAGGCGTCGAAGAGCGTGAGCTCGGCCTCGGGGTAGTTCTCCTGGATGTTGCTCGCGGGCGTCGAGCCGCTGACCGAGCAGACGTTGAGACCCGCGAGGTCCTCGGGGCCCTGGACGCCCTCCGGGTTGCCCTCGGGCACGAGGATGTCCTGGCCGGCGACGTAGTACGGCCCGGCGAAGTCGATGACCTGGTCGCGCTCGTCGTTGATCGTGTAGGTGGCGACGACCATGTCGACGCGGCCCTGCTGCAGGAACGGCTCGCGGTTGGCCGAGACCGACTCGACCCACTCGATGCCGTCCTCGCCGATGCCCAGCTTGCTGGCGATGAGCTTGGCGATCTCGACGTCGAAGCCCTCGGGCTCGCCCTCGAGGTTGGCCAGGCCGAACAGCGGCTGGTCGAACTTGGTGCCCACGGTGATGGAGCCGGCCTCGTTGAGCTCGGCCATCGTCGTGCCGGCCTCGAAGGAGACGTCCTCCTCGGGTGCCGGGGCGGCGGTGCCGCCGTCGCCCTCGTCGTCGCCGCCGCAGGCGGACAGGGCGAGGGCGAGCGCCGCAGCGGCGGCCAGGGCGGGGGTCGTACGTCGGAGCATGGTGCTGCCTCTCGTCGACGGTCAGTGGCTGAGGATCTTGCTGAGGAAGTCCTTCGCCCGGTCGCTGCGGGGGTTGGTGAAGAACTCCTCGGGGGTCGCCTGCTCGACGACCTGGCCCGCGTCCATGAAGACGACGCGGTGCGCCGCGCGGCGCGCGAAGCCCATCTCGTGGGTGACGACGACCATGGTCATGCCGTCGCGGGCCAGGCCCGTCATGACGTCCAGGACCTCGTTGATCATCTCCGGGTCGAGCGCGGAGGTCGGCTCGTCGAAGAGCATGACCTTGGGCTGCATCGCCAGCGCGCGGGCGATGGCGACGCGCTGCTGCTGCCCGCCGGAGAGCTGGGCGGGGTACTTGTCGGCCTGGTTGCCGATGCCGACGCGGTCGAGCAGGGCCCGGGCCCGCTGCTCCGCCTCGGCCTTGGGCACCTTGCGCACCTTGACCGGGCCGAGCGTGACGTTCTCCAGCACGGTCTTGTGCGCGAAGAGGTTGAAGGACTGGAAGACCATCCCCACGTCCGAGCGCAGCCGGGCCAGGTCCTTGCCCTCCGCGGGGAGCGGCTCCCCGTCGAGGGTGATGCGCCCGCCGTCGATCGGCTCGAGCCGGTTGATGGTCCGGCACAGCGTCGACTTGCCCGAGCCGGACGGCCCGATGACGACGACGACCTCGCCCTCGTGGACGGTGAGGTCGATGTCGCGCAGCACGTGCAGGGCGCCGAAGTGCTTGTCCACGCCCTCGAGCACGACGAGCGGGCGCCCCGGGGTCGAGCGGACGGTGCTGCCGGCCGGCGCGCTGTCGGTCATGGCCCGGAACGTACCGGCACCGGCAGGGCCAGTCACGCAGGCACTCGTCACGGTCTCGTCACGGCCGGCTGCCACCCGCGGCACGTACCATCGTCGGTCGTGTCGCGTACGTACGAGGTGCGCACCTACGGGTGCCAGATGAACGTCCACGACTCCGAGCGGCTCGCGGGCCTGCTGGAGGACGCGGGCTACGAGCGCGCGCCCGCGGGCGGCGCGCCCGACGTCGTGGTCTTCAACACCTGCGCGGTGCGCGAGAACGCGGACAACAAGCTCTACGGCAACCTCGGGCACCTCGCCCCGGTCAAGGCCGCGCGGCCCGGCATGCAGATCGCCGTGGGCGGCTGCCTGGCGCAGAAGGACCGCGACACGATCACCCGGCGGGCGCCGTGGGTCGACGTCGTGTTCGGCACGCACAACATCGGGTCGCTGCCCGCGCTGCTCGAGCGGGCGCGGCACAACGAGGAGGCCCAGGTCGAGATCCTCGACGCGCTCGAGGTCTTCCCGTCGACGCTGCCGACCCGCCGCGACTCCGCGTACAGCGCCTGGGTGTCGATCAGCGTCGGCTGCAACAACACCTGCACCTTCTGCATCGTGCCGAGCCTGCGCGGGACCGAGCGCGACCGGCGCCCTGGCGACGTGCTCGCCGAGGTCGAGGCGCTCGTCGCCGACGGCGTCCTCGAGGTCACGCTGCTCGGGCAGAACGTCAACTCCTACGGCGCGGAGTTCGGCGACCGCCTCGCCTTCGGCAAGCTGCTGCGGGCCTGCGGGCAGGTCGAGGGCCTGGAGCGGGTCCGGTTCACCAGCCCGCACCCGCGCGACTTCACCGACGACGTCATCGCGGCGATGGCGGAGACCCCCAACGTCATGCCGCAGCTGCACATGCCGCTGCAGTCCGGCTCGGACCGGGTGCTGCGCGCGATGCGCCGCTCGTACCGGCGCGAGCGCTACCTCGGGATCATCGACCGGGTGCGCGCCGCCATGCCCGACGCGGCGATCACGACCGACGTCATCGTCGGCTTCCCCGGGGAGACCGACGAGGACTTCGAGCAGACCCTCGAGGTCGTCGCCGAGGCCCGCTTCGCGAGCGCCTTCACCTTCCAGTACTCCCCGCGCCCCGGGACCCCCGCCGCCACGCTGCCCGACCAGGTCCCCGCCGACGTGGTCAAGGAGCGGTACGCCCGCCTCGCCGCCCTGCAGGAGGAGGTGTCCTGGGCCGAGGGGCGCGCGCAGGTGGGGCGCACGCTCGAGGTCCTCGTGAGCGAGGGCGACGGGCGCAAGGACGGCGCGACCGCCCGGCGCTCGGGCCGGGCGCGCGACGGCCGCCTGGTGCACTTCGCGCCGGGCGCGACCGACCCGCGCCCGGGCGACGTGGTCGAGGTCGAGGTGACGTACGCCGCGCCGCACCACCTCGTCGCCGACGGCGCGCCGCGCTCGCTGCGGCGGACCCGCGCCGGCGACGCCTGGGCCGCCCGCCGGGGCGCGCCGGCCCGGCGCGCGGTCGGCCTCGGCATGCCCTCCGTCGGGGTGCCCGCCCCGCTGCCCGCGGTGACGGCGTGCGGCTGAGGGCGGGCGCGTGAGCGGGCCGGAGCGGCCGCACCGCCCGGTGCCGCTGCCGCACGTGCCCGAGCGCCTGGCGCCGACCGGGCCGGACCCGGCGACGCTGGCCGAGGACCGCCGCGCCGCGGCCGAGTCGTTCGCGCGGACCCTGCTCGAGGCGGCGTCGCGGGGCGGCGACGCGCAGGTCGACCGCCTCGTCCGCCTGGCCGACGAGGTGGGCCTGGCCGACCTCGACGCCGCGTGGCGCCACGCCGAGTCCGGGACGGTCGCCGGCGGCCTGCGCGTCCTCTACCTCCTGCAGGCCTGGCTGCGCTCGCGCCCGGACGAGGCGGCGCGCCTGCTCGCCGCCGGGCGCGTGCACGCCGACGTCGCGACCACGGTGCTCGGCCTGCCCGCGCACGCGTCCCCGGACGACGTGTGCCGGCTCGCCGACGACCTCGTCCGCGGCGCCCTGGCCCGCGACCTCACCGCGGCGCTGCACCGCGGGGCGGCCCTGTGCCGGGTCGTCGCGGCGGGCCGCGGCGGGTCCTCGGGCCACGACGAGGCGCGCGAGCCGTCCGAGGCCGTCCTGGGCAGCCGGCTGCTGAGCACCGCCGACGACCTCGACGCCGCCGCGCGCGCCGCGGAGCGCTAGGGCCGGCCCCGCGGCGCGGGGAGGCCCCGGACGCGCAAGAGCCCGGACGCACGAGACCCGGACGCGCGAGGGCCCCGGCGCCTCGTCGGCGCCGGGGCCCTGCGATCCCCCTCCGGGACTGCTGCCGGCCTGGGCCCCCTCGCGGGCTCCCCCCCGACCGCGAGGAGGGTGACCCCCCACCCTCCTGCCCCGCGGCCGAGACCCTCGACTTCCCGGGCCGGCACCCCCTCCATCGGCGGCCCGCCCGCCGGCGTTACACGTCCCGCGCGCTCTTCTCGCGCGGACCGGTCCGCGCGCTGCCGGCGCGCCCGCGCACCTAGGCTCGGCGGGTGCTCGTCGCCGCCGCGGTCGTCCCGCACCCGCCGCTGCTCGTCCCCGGCCTGTCCGGGCGCGAGGACGTGCTCGCCGCGGTCCGCGGGGCCGCGCTCGGGGCGGTGGGCCGCCTGCTGGCGGCGGGGCCGGACGTCGTCGCGGTCGTCGGTGCCGGCACCGCCGCGCGACGCCACCCGGCGTCGGCCGCCGGCTCCCTCGCCCCGTACGGCCTCCCGGTGCGCGTGGGCGGCGACGGGCCGCCCGTGCTGCCGCTGAGCCTGACGGTCGGGCGGTGGCTGCTCGGGCGGGCGGGCGCCGACGGGGACCCGCTGCTGGAGGAGCTCGACCCCGCCGGGGCGCCGGGCGCCTGGCGCGCGGCCGGGGAGGCGCTGGCCGCGGCCGCGCCCCGCGTCGCGCTCCTCGCCGCGGGTGACGGGTCGGCGCGCACGACCGAGCGCTCGCCCGGCTGGGTGGACCCCCGGGCCGCGGACTGGGACGCCGCGTGCGCCGCCGCGCTGGGCAGCGGGGACCCGGCGGCCCTGGCCGCCCTCGACCCCGCCCTCGGGCACGAGCTGCTCGCCGCGGGGGTGCCGGCCTGGCACGCGCTGGCCGGGGCCGCGGCAGGGGGGCGCTGGCGCGCGGACCTCGGGCTGCACGCGGCGCCCCTCGGGGTCAGCTACCTCGTCGCCTCGTGGGCGCAGGGGTGAGCGCCGCCCGGACGGACGCGGGGGGCCCGCCGGTCGTCGCCGTCGTCGGCGCCACCGCCGCGGGCAAGTCGGACCTCGGGGTGGACCTCGCGCTCGCGCTGGACGGCGACGTGGTGAACGCGGACTCCATGCAGCTCTACCGCGGCATGGACGTCGGCACCGCGAAGCTCACGGCCGCCGAGCGCCGGGGGGTGCCGCACCACCTGCTCGACGTGCTCGACCCGCGGGAGCCGGCCGACGTCGCCGGCTACCAGCGCGCGGCGCGCGCGGTGGTCGCCCGGCTGCACGGGGCCGGGCGCCGGGCCGTCCTCGTCGGCGGCTCCGGGCTCTACGTGCGGGCGGCCCTCGACGACCTGGAGTTCCCGGGCACCGACCCGGCGCTGCGGGCCCGCCTCGAGGGGGAGCTCGAGCGCGAGGGGAGCGGGGCCCTGCACGCGCGGCTCGCCGCGCTCGACCCGGAGGCGGCCGCACGCATCCTGCCGAGCAACGGCCGGCGCGTCGTGCGGGCCCTCGAGGTCGTCGAGCTGACCGGCGGCACCTTCGTCGCGGCGCTGCCGGAGCCCTCGTACGCGCTCCCGGCGGTGCAGCTCGGCCTCCACGTGCCGCGCCCCGTGCTGGACGAGCGCATCGCGCGGCGGGTGGACCGCATGTGGGCGGCCGGCCTGGTCGAGGAGGTGCGCGCGCTGGAGCGCGCGGGGCTGCGGGAGGGGCGCACGGCCTCGCGCGCCCTGGGCTACGCGCAGGTCCTGCGGTTCCTGGCCGGTGGGTGCACCGAGGAGGAGGCACGGGAGGAGACCGTGCGGGCGACGCGCCGCTTCGCGCGCCGCCAGGAGAAGTGGTTCCGGCGCGACCCGCGCGTCGCCTGGCTGCCGCACGACGCCCCCGACCTGCGCGAGCGCGCCCTCGCCCTGGTCGCGGGCTGACCCGACCGCGCGGCGCGGGCCGGCGCTCAGCCGGCGGCGGCCCGCCGCACGGCGTCCTCGACCGGCTCCTCGCCGCCGACGAGCTCCAGCACCTGCCCGGCCGTGCCGGGGGTGTCGGCGAGGGCGACGAGCACCGCCGCCACGTCGGCCCGCGGGACCTCGCCCCGCGGCACCGACCCCTCGAGCAGGACCCGGCCGGTGGCCGGTGCGTCGGTCAGGGCGCCGGGGCGCAGCACCGTCCAGTCCAGGTCGCGGGCGCGCACGTCCTCCTCGGCGGCCAGCTTGGCGCGCAGGTACGCGAGGAAGACCTCCTCGACGCCCTCCGGCTCAGCGCCGTCGCGCACCGACTCGACCCCGACCGACGACACGAGGAGGTAGCGGCGGACGCCGGCGCGCTCGCAGGCGTCCGCGAGCAGCACCGCCGCGCCGCGGTCCACGGTGTCCTTGCGGGCCGCACCGCTGCCGGGCCCGGCGCCCGCGGCGAACACCGCGGCGTCCGCGCCCTCGAGCACCTCGGCGACCTCGGGGACGGAGGCCGCCTCGAGGTCGACGAGCCGGGGGCGCACGCCGAGCGCCGCGAGGTCGTCGAGGTGCTCGGGGGAGCGCACGAGGCCCACGACCTCGTCGCCGCGGGCGACGAGGAGGCGGGCGAGCTGCTGGGCGACCTTGCCGTGGGCACCGGCGACGACGAAGCGCATGGCCCACGGCCTACCCGCGACCCGCCGGGCCTACCGCGCTGTCGGACCCCAGGAGCATGATGCGGCGCACCCGGAGCCACCCGCCCCGACGCGAAGGAGCCCGCGCATGCCCCTCCGACCCGACCGGCCGCTACGCCGCACGCTCGCGGTCCTCGTCCCGCCCGTCCTCGCCGCCGGGCTGCTCGCCGGCACGGGCGCGGCGCCCGCCTCCGGTGCGCCCGGCGCACCGGGCGCACCGGGCGCACCGCGCGCGTCAGCAGCGCCGCAGGTCCCGAAGCAGCCGGTCGCCCGGGGCGCGGGCGGTGCCGTCGCCACGGTCGACCCCGACGCCTCGCGCGTGGCCGTCGAGGTGCTGCGCGCCGGCGGCACCGCCGCCGACGCCGCCGTGGCCGCCGCGGCGACCCTCGGCGTCACCGAGCCCTACAGCGCGGGCATCGGCGGCGGCGGCTACTTCGTGCACTACGACGCCTCGACCGGGCGGGTGCAGACCGTCGACGGGCGCGAGACCGCGCCGCTGGCGATGGGACCCGACGCCTTCGTCCAGGACGGGCAGCCGATCCCCTTCGCCGAGGCGGTGTCCTCCGGGCTCTCGGTGGGCGTGCCCGGCACCCCCGCCACCTGGGCCGAGGCGCTCGACCGGTGGGGCACCCTCAGCCTGGCCGAGGCCCTCGAGGGCGCGACCGAGGTGGCCCGCGAGGGGTTCGTCGTCGACGAGACGTTCCGCCAGCAGACCGCGGACAACGAGGCCCGGTTCCGCGACTTCACCTCCACGACGCGGCTCTTCCTGCCCGGCGGCGAGCTGCCGCGCGTCGGCAGCGTCTTCCGCAACCCCCAGCTCGCGCGCACCTACGACCTCATGGCCCGCCAGGGGGTCGACGTCCTCTACCGCGGGGCGCTGGGCCGCGACGTGGTGCGCACGGTGCAGCGCCCGCCGGTGGCCCCCGGGGTCGAGCGCGAGGTGCGCCCGGGGCTCATGCAGCGCAGCGACCTGGCGGCGTACGACGCCCCGCTGCGCCGGCCCACCGTCGTCGGCTACCGCGGGTACGACGTCTACGGCATGGCGCCGTCCTCGAGCGGCGGCTCGACGGTCGGGGAGGCGCTCAACATCCTCGAGCGCTCCCCGCTGCGCCGGCTCGACCGCACGCAGGTGCTGCACCGCTACCTCGAGGCGAGCGCGCTGGCCTTCGCCGACCGCGGGGCGTACGTCGGCGACGCCGAGTTCGTCGACGTCCCGCTGCAGCGGCTGCTCTCCGACGACTACGCCGCGACCCGCGCCTGCCTGATCGACCCGCGGCGGGCGCTGCCCAAGCCGGTCCTGCCCGGCGACCCGTACGGCGACGGCGGCTGCGCGACGGCGGAGGCCGCCGGCGGCGACCAGGAGGGCCTGTCGACGACGCACCTCACCGTCGCCGACCGGTGGGGCGACGTGGTGGCGTACACGCTGACCATCGAGCAGACGGGCGGCAGCGGCATCGTCGTCCCCGGGCGCGGGTTCCTGCTCAACAACGAGCTGACCGACTTCAACTTCACCGACACCCAGGCGGCGATCGGCGGCACCGACCCCAACCTGCCCGGGCCCGGCAAGCGCCCGCGCAGCTCGATGTCGCCGACGATCGTCCTGCGCGACGGGGAGCCGGTCCTCGCGGTCGGGTCGCCCGGCGGCTCGACGATCATCACGACCGTGCTGCAGACCCTCGTCAACCGCATCGACCTCGGCATGACGCTGCCGCGGGCCATCGCGGCGCCGCGGGCCAGCCAGCGCAACACCGCGACGGTCAGCGCCGAGCCGGGCTTCCCGACGGGTCGCCTCCAGCGCCTGGGGCACGCGTTCACCGAGACCGCCGAGATCGGTGCCGCCGCCGGCGTGGAGATCCGCCGCGACGGCACCTTCGTCGCGGCCGCCGAGCCGGTCCGCCGCGGCGGCGGCAGCGCCATGGTGGTGCGGCCCCGGCGCTGAGCGCGCCGGTGCGCCCGGCTCCTGCGCCGGGCGCACCGGGGTCCGGGGCGGAGGCCGAGCGGGTCGCGGCGCCCTGCGTCCCTGCCGAGGTGGCCGGGTCCCTGCCGTGATCGTGCGCGGATGGTGCAGCGGTGCCGGTGCCGTCCTCAGCCGGCGGCCCGTGCTCCTCCAGGGGCGCCGCCGTCCGCGCAGGACCACGGCGGGGC
The DNA here is from genome assembly GCF_003594885.1 of Vallicoccus soli. Lineage (NCBI taxonomy): Bacteria > Bacillati > Actinomycetota > Actinomycetes > Motilibacterales > Vallicoccaceae > Vallicoccus > Vallicoccus soli. The sequence continues at coordinate 322,383 of NZ_QZEZ01000003.1, read as the reverse complement.
GCGGCGCCCGGCCGCCGTAGCATCGCCGGCATGCGCGGCATCCCCTTCGCCAAGGGCCACGGCACGGAGAACGACTTCGTCGTCGTGCCCGACCCGGACGGAGAGCTCGACCTGGGCGCCCGGCTCGTCACGGCCCTGTGCGACCGGCGCGCGGGGGTGGGCGGCGACGGCGTCCTGCGGGTGGTGCGCACCGTGCACGTGCCCGAGGTCGCCGACCAGGCGGGCGCCGCCGAGTGGTGCATGGACTACCGCAACGCCGACGGGTCGGTCGCGCAGATGTGCGGCAACGGGGTGCGGGTGTTCGCCCGCTACCTCGTCGACGCCGGCCTGGCCGGCCCCGGCGACCTCGCGGTCGCCACCCGCGGCGGCACGAAGCGGGTGCGCTTCGAGGACGACGGCACCGTGACGGTCGACATGGGGGCCGCCGAGCTGCCGGAGCGCCTGGCCCGGGTCGAGGTGAGCGCGGCGGGCCGGCGCTGGCCGGCGCTCGGCGTCCTCATGCCCAACCCGCACGCGGTCGCGCAGGTCGAGGACCTCGCGCACGCGGGGGCGCTGCGCGAGGCGCCGGTCGTGGGCCCCGAGGGGAGCTACCCCGAGGGGGTCAACGTCGAGTTCGTCGTCGACCGCGGCCCGGCGCACGTCGCGCTGCGGGTGCACGAGCGCGGGGTGGGGGAGACCCGCTCCTGCGGCACCGGCGCCGCGGCGGTCCTCGTCGCGGCGCGCCGGCGCGCCGGGCTCGGTCCGCAGGACGACGAGCGGCGCTCGTGGCGCATCGACGTGCCGGGCGGGCGGCTGCAGGGCACCGAGCGGGCCGACGGGCACGTCGACCTGCGCGGGCCGGCGGTCCTCGTCGCGCGCGGTGAGCTCGACCCGGAGTGGGTCGCCGCGCACCGGTGACCGGTCGGGAACCGGGATGACCCGGGCGGTCGCGACGTGCGACGCTGAGCGGGATGGGTCGGCGCCCTCCCTGCGTTGACCACCGACGTATGAGGACTCACTCCATGGCCCGACCTGCCCGCAGCGAGACGTCCCCCGCGGGGACCCCGGAGCAGCGCGTCGCCGCGCTGGCCTCGCTGCCCGACCCGGTCCACGTCGACGACGACCTGCTCGCCGCCGACGGGACCCTGCTCGGCGTCGACGACGACGCCGACCCGCGCTCGGACGCCTACGACGGCGAGCAGCGCGACCTGTCCGACCGCCACGCGCTGCGCCGCGTGGCCGGCCTCTCGACCGAGCTCCAGGACGTCACCGAGGTCGAGTACCGCCAGCTCCGCCTGGAGCGCGTGGTGCTCATCGGGGTGTGGACCGAGGGCACGGCCGAGGACGCCGAGAACTCCCTCGCCGAGCTCGCCGCGCTGGCCGAGACCGCCGGCTCGCAGGTGCTCGAGGGCCTCGTGCAGCGGCGCGACAAGCCGGACCCGTCGACGTACGTCGGCTCCGGCAAGGCCCGCGAGCTGCGCGACGTCGTCGTGGCGACCGGCGCCGACACCGTCGTCTGCGACGGCGAGCTGACCCCCGGGCAGCTCATCGCCCTCGAGGACGTCGTCAAGGTCAAGGTCATCGACCGGACCGCGCTCATCCTCGACATCTTCGCCCAGCACGCGAAGAGCCGGGAGGGCAAGGCGCAGGTGGCCCTGGCGCAGATGCAGTACATGCTGCCGAGGCTCCGCGGCTGGGGCGAGTCGATGTCCCGCCAGGCCGGTGGTCGCGTCGCCGGCGGTGGCGGCATCGGCACCCGTGGTCCCGGTGAGACGAAGATCGAGACCGACCGGCGCCGCATCCGGGCCAAGATGGCCAAGATGCGCCGGGAGATCGCGGGCATGGGCGCGGCGCGCGAGACGATGCGCGCCGAGCGCCGGCGCAACGCGGTGCCGTCCGTGGCGATCGCGGGCTACACCAACGCCGGCAAGTCGAGCCTGCTCAACCGGCTCACCGGCGCGGGCGTGCTCGTGGAGGACGCCCTGTTCGCCACGCTCGACCCGACGGTGCGCCGCGCGCAGACCCCCGAGGGGCGGCCGTACACGCTGACCGACACGGTCGGCTTCGTCCGGCACCTGCCCCACCAGCTCGTCGAGGCGTTCCGCTCGACGCTGGAGGAGGTGGCGCAGGCCGACCTCGTCCTGCACGTGGTCGACGGCTCGCACCCGGACCCGGAGTCCCAGCTCACCGCGGTCCGCCAGGTCCTCGGCGAGATCGGCGCCGGCGACGTGCGCGAGGTCGTCGTGGTCAACAAGGCGGACGCCGCCGACCCGCTGGTGCTCGCGCGGCTGCAGCGCAACGAGCCGACCGCGGTGGTCGTCTCGGCGCGCACCGGGCAGGGCGTCGACGCCCTGCAGGAGCTGCTCGAGCGCGAGCTGCCGCACCCCGAGGTCGCCGTCGAGGTCCTCGTGCCCTACGACCGCGGCGACCTGGTGCACCGGGTGCACGCCCACGGCGAGGTGCTCGAGGAGCTGCACGAGGGCGAGGGGACCCGCCTGCGGGCCCGCGTCGCCCCCGGCCTCGCCGCCGAGCTGCAGGGCTTCGCCAGCGCCTGAGCGCCCCGACCCGGCCGCACGCGGCAGCGCACGAGGGCCCCGCACCGCACGGTGCGGGGCCCTCGGCGCGCCTACTGCTCGAGCGGGGCCTCCTGGGCGCGCCCGCCGAGGTGCTCGGCGAGGAACGCCTCGCAGGCGGCGTAGAACCGCTCGCGGTTCTCCGGCTTGGCCAGGCCGTGGCCCTCGTCCTCGAAGAGCAGGTACGTGTGGGGCAGCCCCTTCTCCTGCAGCGCCGCCACGATCTGCTCGGCCTCGGCCTGCTTGACCCGCGGGTCGTTCGCCCCCTGCGCGACGAGCACCGGGATGCGGATGTCGCCCGCGCGGGAGAGCGGCGAGCGCTCCCAGAGCATGTCCTTCTCCGTGGCGGGGTCGCCGACCCGTCGGTGCATGTGGGCGATCATCGGCTTCCAGTACTCGGGCAGGCTGTCGAGCAGCGTGAGCAGGTTCGACGGCCCGACGAGGTCGACGGCGCAGCGGAAGACGTCGGGGGTGAAGGCGGCCCCAGCGAGGGCGGCGTAGCCGCCGTACGACCCGCCGTAGATGCCGACCCGCTCGCGGTCGACCCAGCCCCGGGCGACCGCGTGCTCGACGGCGTCGACGAGGTCGTCGTGCATGGCCCGGCCCCACTGCTTGTCGCCGGCGTTGAGGAACGCCTTGCCGTAGCCGGTGGACCCGCGGAAGTTGACCTGCAGGCAGACGTAGCCGCGGTTGGCGAGCCACTGCGCGTCGGGGTCGTAGCCCCAGAAGTCGCGTGCCCACGGCCCGCCGTGGACGTTGAGCACCGCGGGGAGCCCCGCGGGGTCGACGCCGGGCGGGAAGGTGGCGTACCCGTGGATCTCCAGCCCGTCCCGGGCGGTGAAGGAGAAGGGCTCCATCGGGGCGAGCACCTGCTCGGCGAGCTCGGCGCGGTGGGTGAAGAGGAAGCGCGCCTCGCCGGTCGAGCGGTCGTAGAGGTGGTACGCCACCGGCCCGTCGCTCGGGGCGACCGACACCAGCCAGAGCCGGTCGCCGCGCTCGCGCCGGCCCACCGAGACGTCGCCGTCGCCGAGCGCCTCCACCCGCTCGAGGTCCGGGCGCAGCGACTCGTCGAGCAGCACGACGTCCTGCCGGTCGCGCTCGAAGGTGACGGCCTGCGGCTCCAGGGTCTCCCGGGTGCAGCCAGACCCCCGACACGTCGTACGCCGGGTCCTCGGCGAGGACGGTCTGCTCGCCCGTGGCGAGGTCGTGCCGGACCAGGCGCGAGGCGTTCGCGTCGAGGCTGGACAGCAGCAGCAGGCCCGACCCGTCCCGCGTGAAGCCGATGACGTCCGTCGTCCCGGCGTCGTCGGCGGGGATGGTCAGCCAGGGCGTCCAGCCGTCGGCGTCCTTGAGGTGCACGACGACCGAGCCGTCCGGCAGCATCGCGGACCCGCCGCGCAGCTGCAGGTCGCTGTCGACGAGCCAGCCGAGGAACCCGGGGTTCTCCGCGACGAGCTCGAGCTGCCCCGTGCGCAGGTCGAGCGCGTGCACGTCGTGCAGCTGCTGGTCGCGGTCGTTGAGCCCGACGAGCATCCGGTGCGGGTTCCAGCGGTTGTGCCCCAGCAGCTGCGTCTGGACGCCGCTGGCGGGCGTCACCAGGCGGGACTCGCCGGTCTGCAGGTCGAGCAGGTACAGCCGCCAGCTCTCGTCGCCGGCCGTGTCCTGCACGTAGACCACCGAGCGGTCGTCGTGGCAGAACGCGTACGTGCGCACGCCGCGGTCGGTGTCGCGGGTCAGGGGCCGCGCCGGGGCGCTGCCGTCGACCGGCTCGACCCACACGTTGAGCACCCCGTCCAGCGGGGCGACGTAGCCGAGCAGCGTGCCGTCCGGCGACACCGAGGGCGCGACGCGGTCGGGGTTGCCGAAGAGGACCGAGCGGGGGATCAGCGGGGGGAGGGCCACGCGCCCGACCCTAGCCGCGGGGACCGGCGATCCGCCGATCGCGCCCCGCGGGGGCGCCGCGCGGAGCATGCTGCGGGGTGCGGCCCGCCCTGCCTCCCCGGGCCGCGGGAGGTGGCCCGTGCCCACGTTCGCCGGCGTCGACCACGTGAGCCTGACCGTGACCGACCTCGAGCGCAGCGTCCGCTTCTACGCCGAGGTGCTCGACTTCGTGCAGGTCATCGACGCGGGGTACGGGCGCGTGTGCATGCACCCGCGCACCGGCTTCGTCCTCGGGCTGGTGCGCCACGAGGGGGCGCAGGGCACGCCCTTCACCGAGCTGGCCACGGGCCTGGACCACCTCGGTCTGGTCGCCGCGTCCCGCGACGAGCTCGTGGCGTGGGAGGAGCGCCTGCGCGGGGCGGGGGTGCCGTACACCCCGGTGCGGGACATGCCGCTGGGGCACCACCTCGCGTTCCGCGACCCCGACGGGATCGCCCTCGAGCTGTACGCGCCCAACGACGTCATGGCGGCCGCGCTGCGGGAGCTGCGCAGCAGGGAGGTCGCGCCGGAGGAGCTCCTCGCCATGGCGCGCCAGGTGCTCGGTGCGCCGCCGGCCTGAGCCCGCGGGGCGGCGGCTCACCACCCCTCGCGCAGCACCTCGTCGAGCCGGTCCACGAACGCGTCCGCGCTCTTCCTGCTCAGGCACAGCGGGGGCTTGGCCTTGAGGACGTTGCCGCGGTCCCCGGCGGGCTGGCAGACCACGCCGAGCTCGAGGAGCCGCTCGCAGACCGCGTACGCCTCCTCGCTCGCCGGCTCGAGGGTGGCGCGGTCCCGCACGAGCTCGACGCCCTGGTAGAGCCCGGTGCCGTGCACGGCCCCCACCAGCGGGTGCCGCCGCGCCAGGTCCTCGAGCCGCGCGCGCAGGTGCGCGCCGACGTCCCGGGCGGCGTCCTGCAGCCGCTCCTCCTCGAGGACGTCGAGGACGGTGAGCCCGACGACGCAGCTCACCGTGCTGCCGCCGGCGGAGGAGAAGAAGCTGCCCTCGCGCGCCAGGGCCTCGGCGACCTCCCGGCGCGTGAGGACCGCCCCGAGCGGGTGGCCATCGCCCATCGCCTTGGCGACCGTGATGACGTCCGGCACGACGCCGTGCTGCTCGAACGCCCAGAACCAGCGGCCGGTGCGGCCGTACCCGACCTGCACCTCGTCGGCCACGCACAGCCCCCCGTGGCGCCGGACCGCGTCGTACACCGCGGGCAGGTAGCCCTCGGGCAGCACCAGCCCGCCGGCGTTGCCGAGCAGCGGCTCGCACACGAACGCGCCCGGGGGCCGCCCGGCGGCGGCGAGGCCGTCGAGGACCTGCACGGCGTCGCGCGCGTACGCCGCCCCGCTGCCCGGCCCGCGGTGGCGCCCCCGGTAGGCGTTCGGCGCGTCGAGCAGGTGGACCCACGGCGGTCGGGTGGCGGCGGCGTGCGGGTTGTCGAGCGCGGAGGTGGACACGGCGTCCGAGGCGACCGTCCAGCCGTGGTACGCCTCGCGCAGCGCCGCGACGTCCTCGCGCCCGGTCCACGCCCGCGCCAGGCGCAGCGCCAGGTCGACGGCCTCGCTGCCGGAGTTGACGAGCAGGACGGTGTCGAGCGGGTCGGGGGCCAGGGCGGCCAGGCGCTCGCAGAGCTCGGTCACGGCCGCGACGTGGAAGCGCGAGTTGGTGTTGAGCAGCCGCCACTGCCGGGCGACCGCCGCGGCGACCCGGGGGTGCCCGTGCCCCAGGAGCGTGACGTTGTTGACCACGTCGACGTACGCCCGCCCGCGCACGTCGACGAGGTGCTCGCGCCAGCCGCGCTCGACCTGCGGCGGCTCGGCGTAGTAGCTCTCCTGGGCGCTCGTGAAGGCCGCGCGCCGCCGCCCCAGGAGCCCCGGGTCCGGCTTCGGGGCGGCGACGTCGAGCCCGAGCAGCGGCGACGGGTCGGGCGACAGCGCCGCCCAGGCGCCGGCGCGGGAGCCGGTGGTGAGCGCGGGCGGCTCGGGGCCGAGGACCACCTGGACCGCGAGGTCCGTGGTCCCCGCGCCCTCGAGCCGTACGCGCCAGGGGACCCCCGGGGGCGCCGCACCCACGGGCAGGGGCCGGCGCGAGCGGACACGGGCGTGCAGGGCGTACGTCGCCGGCTCGTCCCGGGCGCCGGGCACGGTGCGGGTCAGTCGGTGCTCCCCCCAGCGCAGGACGACCGCGGGTGCACCGGCCGCCAGCGCCTCCTCGACGAGGTCGTCCTCGACGCGCTCCTGCAGCCAGCGGCCCTCGTCGAGCAGCGCGGACGTGGGGGACAGGTCGAGCACCCGCGTCCCGGCGGGCAGGTCGACGAGCGGCGCGGCGCGCCGGACCTCCTCGTGCGCGGCGGCGAGGGGCGCGGGCAGCGGCCGCCCGAGGGCGCGGCGCACGGCCAGGCCCATGAGCGCCGGCGGCACGGACAGGGCGCGGCGCAGGATCGCCCACTCCTGCTCGCGGGCCTCCGCGGCGTACGCGTTCCCCGGGTCGACCGCCACCTGGTGCTCGCCGCTGGCGACGAGCACCGCCCCGCGCAGCACGACGAGCGGCCACAGCGCGTCGAGCTCGGCGTCGTCGAGCCGCACGTGCCCGGCGAAGCCGCGGACCACGGGCAGGACCGCGAACGGGTCGTCGGCGTGCCGCAGCGCGCCGGTGCAGGCGACCGCGAGGTCGGCGACCCGCCAGCCGAGGCCCAGGTCGCCGAAGTCGATGACGCCGTCCGGGACGAGCCGGCCGTCGCGCCCCTGCGTGCCCACGACGTTGTCGTCGGTGGCGTCGCCGTGCACGGCCTGCACGGGCAGGGACGCGACCAGCGGCGCCAGGGCGGCGGCGGCGCCCGCGGCCGCCTCGGCCACGGTCCTGCGGCGCGCGGCCGGGACGTCGCCGCGGAGCTGCTCGACGACGGCGGCGCCCTGGCGCAGGTCCCACTCCTGGACGCGGTCGAGACCCGGGTGGCCCACGGCGGCCAGCGCGGCGGAGAGCCGGCCGACGACGTCGCCGAGGCCGTGCAGCACCACGGGGGCGAGGTGCGCGCGCTCGCCCAGCGGCTCGCCGTCCACCCACGTCAGCACGCGCACCACGAGCCCGTCGCCCACAGCGTGGCGCAGGGTGCCGTCGAGGGCGGGCACGGGCTCCGGCAGCCGTACGCCGGTGCCGGCGCCGGCCAGGTGGTGGAGCACCGCGTCCTGCGCCGCGAGGACCGGCTCGGGCGAGGTGGGCCCGCTCAGCTTGAGCAGGAGCCGGCCGCGGTCGGTGTCGAGGCGCAGGTTCCGGTCCTGCTGGCTGCCGAGCTCGCGCCACCTCCGCACGTCGAGCCCCCAGCGCTCGCGCGCCAGCCCGAGCAGCAGCGCGGCGTCGAGCGGCGGCCGCGCCCCCGCGGGCCGCACGACCCCGGCCCCGGCGCCTGTCCCGAGCCCTGCCTCGCGCACCTCGCACCTCCCCGCGGCGGCCGCGGGCGGGCCACCGGGTGCGCAGCATGGCACCGGGGACCGACAGCCGGGGAGGGGTCCGTACGGGCGGGCGGGGCTGTGGACGGCGGGCCGGGCGGGGCCGCGCCGCGGGCTAGCCTCGTCGGGTGCCCGCGCCCTCCGTCACCGACCTGCTCGCGTCCGCCGTCGAGGCGGTCGGGGGTGCCGAGCGGCCGGGGCAGGTGCGCATGGCCGAGGCGGTGCACGGGGCCATGTCCTCCGGGGAGCACCTGCTCGTGCAGGCGGGCACGGGCACCGGCAAGTCGCTGGCCTACCTCGTCCCGGCCCTGCTGCACGGGGACACGGTCGTGGTGGCGACCGCGACGATCGCGCTGCAGGGGCAGATCGTCGACCGCGACCTGCCCCGGCTCGTCGACGCCGTCGCGCCGGTGCTGGGCCGGCGCCCGACCTTCGCGATGCTCAAGGGCCGGCGCAACTACGTCTGCCGCAACAAGGTGGCCGGCGGCATGCCGGTCGACGACGAGGACGCCCTCTTCGCGCCGGCCCCGAGCACTCCGCTCGGGCGCGACGTCCTGCGGGTGCGGGAGTGGGCCGAGCAGACGCGCACCGGTGACCGCGACGAACTGGTCCCCGGCGTCGGCGAGCGCGCCTGGTCGCAGGTCAGCGTCTCCGCCTCGGAGTGCCTGGGGGCCCAGCGCTGCCCCTTCGGCGAGGAGTGCTTCGCCGAGCTGGCCCGGGCCGAGGCGGCCGACGCCGACGTCGTGGTGACCAACCACGCCATGCTCGCCATCGACGCGATCGGCGACGGCAGCGTCCTGCCCGAGCACGACGTGGTCGTGGTGGACGAGGCGCACGAGCTCGTCGACCGGGTCACCGGCGTGGCCACCGACGAGCTCACGCCGGCGCTCGTCGAGCGGGCGGCCTCGCGCGCCCGCAAGGTCGTGGGCGCCGACGGCACCGAGGCGCTGGAGAGCGCGGCAGGTGCCCTCGCCGCCGCGCTCGACCCGCTCCCGGAGGGCCGGCTGCCCGGGCTGCCCGACGCGCTGGGCCAGGTGCTCGTGCTCCTCCGTGACGGCGCCCGGGCGGCGCAGTCGGCGGTCGCGAAGGAGAAGCGCGCCGAGGACGGTGCCCGCTCGGTGGCGTCGTCCGCGCTGCAGGAGGTCCACGACACGGCCGAGCGGCTGCTGGGGGAGAGCGCGTACGACGTCGCGTGGCTCGCCAGGGAGCCGCGCCGCGGCGCCGTCCTGCGGGTGGCGCCGCTGCACGTGGGCGGCCTGCTGCGCAGCACGCTCTTCGAGGACGCCACGGTCGTGCTGACCTCGGCGACGCTGGAGCTCGGCGGCAGCTTCGACCTCGTGGCCCGGCAGGTCGGGCTCGGCGCGCAGGGCGAGGGCGAGGCGGCCCGGTGGCAGGGCCTCGACGTCGGCAGCCCCTTCGACTACGCCCGCCAGGGCATCCTCTACGTCGCCCGGCACCTGCCCCCGCCGGGGCGTGGCGGCATCGACGACCGCGCGCTCGACGAGCTGGCCGACCTCCTCGCGGCCGCGGGCGGGCGCGCCCTGGCGCTGTTCTCCAGCATGCGCGGCGCGGTCGCGGCCGCGGAGCTCCTGCGCGAGCGGGTCGACCTGCCGATCCTGTGCCAGGGCGAGGACTCGACCGCGGAGCTGGTCCGGCGCTTCGCGGCCGACGCGCGCACCTGCCTGTTCGGCACCCTCTCCCTGTGGCAGGGGGTCGACGTCCCTGGCTCGGCGCTGCAGCTCGTGGTCATCGACCGCATCCCGTTCCCCCGCCCCGACGACCCGGTGATGTCGGCGCGGTCCGCGGCGGTCGATGAGCGCGGCGGCAACGGCTTCATGAGCGTCTCGGCGGCGCACGCCGCGCTGCTGCTGGCGCAGGGCGCGGGCCGGCTGGTCCGCCAGGGGGACGACCGCGGCGTCGTCGCGGTGCTCGACGCCCGCCTCGCCACGGCCCGCTACGGGCGGTTCCTGCGCGACTCGATGCCCCCGTTCTGGTTCACCAGCGACCGGGAGGCGGTCCTCGGCGCGCTGCGGCGCATCGACGCCTCGGCCCCGCCGCCGCGGCCGGTGGCCCCCCGGCCGGTCCGGGCGCGACCGGCGGCGAAGGTGCCGGCGCCCCCGGCCGAGCGGGTCGCCGTGGTCCTCGGCAAGGCGTGGACCGAGTCCGACGACGCCCTGCTGCGCAGCGGGGTCGAGGCGGAGCGCCCGCTGGGCCAGCTCGCGCTGCGCCACGAGTGCAGCGAGGAGCAGCTCGTCGCGCGGATCGAGTCCCTCGGACTGCGGCACCGCGAGGTGGACGAGCCGACGCTCCTGGGCTGAGGTTCAGCGCACGACGACGGCGACCCGCTGCGCGGAGTTGTTCGCCATGCCCTGCACGTTCCACGCCTGCTGCAGGGGCTGCACCGCGCCGGAGGCGTCGCGCGCCCGGCAGCGCAGGTGGTGGGTGCCGGGGGCGGCGTCCCAGGCGACGACCCAGGCCCGCCACGCCCAGCGGTCGCCGGCCGGGCCGAGCTCGGCCTCCTGCCAGGTGGCGCCGTCGTCGGTGCTCACGTCCACCCCGACGACCTCGCCCTGCCCGCTCCAGGCCCGACCGGCGAGCAGCACCTCGCCGGCGTCGACGAAGCGGGTGCGCGACATGAAGTCGGGCACGCCGGGCGGCACCATGAGCGCGCGCGGGCGGATGCGGGTGACCGGCTCGCCGCGCTCGGCGGGGTCCTCCTTGATCCGGTACGCCGTCGCCTGCTGGTAGCCCTCGAACGGCCGGTCCACGAGCTCGACCGAGCGCAGCCACTTCACGTGCGCCATGCCGTACCAGCCGGGCACCACGAGCCGCACCGGCGCGCCGTGCTGCGGCGGCAGGTCGACGTCGTTGACCGCCCACACGAGCATCACCTCCTCGCGCAGCGCCTCGGCGAGCGGGAGGCTGCGGGCGTACGTCTGCTCGACGCCGCGCTCGAGCCCGCGATCGGCGCCGGTGAAGACGACCTCGACGGCGCCGTCGAGCACGCCGGCCTCCTCCAGGAGCGGGGCGAGGGGCGTCCCGGTCCACCGCATCGTGCCGACGGCCTCGTTGAGCCACGGCTGGCTGACCGGGCGCGGCTCGAGGGCGGCCCGCCCGTTGCCGGCGCACTCGAGGGTGACCGCGCGCGTGACGGCCGAGCGGGAGCGCAGCGCGGGCAGGTCCACCTCGAACGGGCGCTCGACGCGGCCGCCCACGGTGAGCCGCCACGTCACCGGGTCGACGTACGGGATGTCGTAGTGCGTGAGCAGGTAGTGCAGCCCGAGGGGCGTGATCTCGTAGCGCAGCGCCTCCAGCGGCAGGCCGGAGTTGCGGGCGGCGAGCTGCAGCTCGGCGAGGCTGACGCCCTCGCCGGGCGCGGCCACGCGCGCCGCGGGGCTGGGGGACTGCGTCGTCGCGGTCATGCCCCGATCCTGCCGCGCCCGGCGGCGCCGGCGCGAGGGGGCGCCGGTCACGGGTGGGCGGCGACCTCGCGCAGGGCGGCGAGGGTGGCGGCGACGGCCGGCACCCGGACGAGCCCCTCGGTGGTGACGGCGACGACCTGCCGCTCGGCGGGCGGGTCGAGGGGCCGTACGACCACGCGGTGGTGCCGCGCCGTGCGCTGCACCAGGGCGGGGACGAGCGCGACGCCGAGCCCCGCCTCCACGAGGCCGAGCATGGCGACGTAGTCGTCGGTGGCGAAGGCGACCTCGGGCGCGAACCCCGCCGCGGCCGCGGCCTGCAGCAGGTGACCGCGGCAGCGCGGGCAGCCGGCGATCCACGTCTCGCCGGCGAGCGCGGCGAGGTCGACCGCGGCCGCGCCGGCGAGCGGGTGCTCCTCGGGCAGGGCGACGAGGAGCGGGTCGGCGAGCAGCGGCACGGCGACGAGCCCCGCCAGGTCGTCCTCGCCGCGGCCGAGGTCCGCGCCGGGGTAGCTGAAGGCGAGGGCGACGTCGTACGTCCCCTCGCGCAGGTCGGCCAGGGAGCCGGGCGGCTCGGCCTCGGCGAAGCTCACCCGCAGGCCGGGGTGCCGGTCGCGCAGCAGCCGCAGCGCCCGGGGGAGCAGCGTGGCGCTGGAGGACGGGAACGCGACGAGGCGGACCCGGCCGGCGCGGAGCCCGGCGACGGCGGCGACCTCCTCCTCCGCGGCGGCGAGCGTGGCGAGGACGGTGCTCGCGTGGCGGGCGAGCACCTCGCCGGCCTGGGTGAGCCGGGTACGGCGCCCCGACCGCTCGACCAGCGCCGTGCCCGCCTCGCGCTCGAGGCGGCGCACCCGCTGGCTGACGGCGGGCTGGGACAGGCCGAGGGCCGCGGCGGCGCCGGTGAAGGAGCCGGTGTCGCCGATGGCCTTGACGAGGCGCAGCGCGGAGGCGTCCATAACGCGATCCTATGGAACCGCCAACGAGCTGGTGGTTGTGCGCAGGCATCGCGCCCGCCACGCTGGCACCATGACCGCCCCCGCCCTGGACGCGCCGCTGGCGCAGGACCTGTTCGACGTCGACCCCGGCTACCTCGACGCCGCGACGATGGGGGTGCCCCCGCGCCCGGCGGCGGCGGCGCTGCGCGAGGCGGTCGACGCCTGGGTCGTGGGGCGGGCGTCGGCGGCGGGCTACGACCCGTTCGTGCAGCGCTCGCGCGCGGAGTACGCGGCGCTCGTCGGGGTCGACGCGTCGCAGGTCGCGGTGGGCAGCACGACGTCGGCGTTCGCGGGCGTCGTGGCGGGCTCGCTGCCGGACGGGGCCGAGGTCGTCTGCGTCGACGGCGACTTCACCTCGATGGTCTTCCCGTTCCTCGTGCAGGCGGGGCGCGGCGTCACCGTGCGGCACGTCCCGCTGGAGGGCCTGGCCGACGCGCTGGACGAGCGCACGCACCTCGTCGCCTTCAGCCTCGTGCAGTCGGCGTGCGGGCGCGTCGCGGACCTCGAGGCGGTGCTGGAGGCGGCGGCCCGCACGGGGACGCGCACCTTCGTCGACGTGACGCAGGCGGCGGGGTGGATGCCGTTCGACGCCTCGCGCGTGGACTGGTCGGTGTGCAGCGGCTACAAGTGGCTGTGCATGCCCCGGGGCACGGCGTTCCTCACCGCGCGGCCGGGCCGGCTCGACGAGCTGGTCCCGTCGCAGGCCGGGTGGTACGCGGGTGAGGACGTCTGGGCGTCGACCTACGGCCCCGGCATGCGCCTGGCCTCCTCAGCGCGCCGCTTCGACCTGTCACCGGCGTGGCTGGCGTGGGTCGGTGGTGCCGAGGCGCTCGCCGTGCTGCGGGGGCTCGGGCCGGAGCGGGTGGGCGCGCATGACGTCGCGCTGGCGAACGCGCTGCGCGAGGACCTGGGGCTGGCGCCGTCGGGCTCGGCGGTGCTGTCGCTGCCCGTGGACGGCGGCGAGCGCAGGCTGGCGGAGGCGGGGGTGCGCGCCGCGAGCCGTGCCGGGCGGGTCCGCATCGCCTTCCACCTGTGGAACACGCTTGCCGACGTGGAGGCGGCGTCGCGCGCGCTGAGGGGGTAGGAACGGGGTCATGCCCGAGGACCGGCTCTCGACGTACCGCAGCAAGCGCGACGCCGCGCGCACTCCTGAGCCGGTGCCGGAGGGGCCGCTCCCCACGGGCGGTGACGATACGTTCGTCGTGCAGGAGCACCACGCCCGGGCGCTGCACTGGGACTTCCGGCTCGAGCGGGGCGGGGTGCTCGTGTCGTGGGCGGTGCCGAAGGGCCTGCCCGACGACCCGCGGCGCAACCACCTGGCGGTGCACACCGAGGACCACCCGCTGGAGTACGCCTCGTTCAGCGGCGACATCCCCGCCGGCGAGTACGGCGGCGGGTCGGTGCTGCTGTGGGACCGGGGGACGTACGAGACGCTGAAGTGGCGCGACGACGAGGTGCAGGTGGTGCTGCACGGCGCGCGCGTGCAGGGGCGCTTCACGCTGTTCCGCACCGGCGGCGACCAGTGGATGGTGCACCGGATGGACGCTCCGCCGCGGCCGGGCTGGGAGCCCGCGCCGGAGCTCGTACGCCCCATGCTCGCCACCGCCGGGCCGCTGCCCCCGGCCCGCGAGGAGGACCGCTGGGCGTACGAGATGAAGTGGGACGGCGTGCGGGCCGTCGTGTACGTCGACGGCGGCCGTGCGCGCGTGCTCACCCGCAACGACCGCGAGGTCGGGGCGACGTACCCCGAGGTCGCGCAGATGGCCGAGGCGCTCGGCGCGCTCACGGTGGTGCTCGACGGGGAGCTCGTCGCGTTCCACGAGGGGCGGCCGGACTTCGGGCACCTGCAGCAGCGCATGCACGTGCAGCGCCCCTCGCGGGCGCTCGTCGCGGCGGTCCCGGTCTCCTACTTGGTCTTCGACGTGCTGTGGCACGAGGGTCGCTCGCTGCTCGCCGAGCCGTACGCGGTGCGCCGCTCCCTGCTCGAGTCGCTCGACCTGCGCGGCCCCCGCTGGGACACCCCGCCGGTCTTCCTCGGCGCCGGGAGCGAGGCGCTCGCGGCGTCCGGGGCGGCCGGGCTCGAGGGGGTCGTCGCCAAGCGGGTCGACGCCCCGTACGCCCCCGGCGCCCGCTCCCGCGCCTGGGTCAAGGTGAAGCACCAGCGCACGCAGGAGGTCGTGGTCGGCGGCTGGAAGCCGGGGGAGGGGCGCCGCTCCGGGGGCATCGGCTCGCTGCTCCTCGGCATCCCCGGCCCCGACGGGCTCGAGTACGTCGGTCACGTCGGCACCGGCTTCAGCGGCGCGGTCCTGGACGACCTGCTGCGCCGGCTGCGCCCGCACGTGCGCCGCACCTCGCCGTTCCACGCCGAGCTGCCCGCCAAGGACCGCCGCGACGCGGTCTGGGTGACGCCGCGGCTCGTCGGCGAGGTCGTGTACGGCGAGTGGACCCGCGACGGCCGCCTGCGGCACCCGGTGTGGCGGGGGCTGCGCGAGGACAAGGCGCCCGGGGACGTGGTGCGCGAGCCGCTCTGAGCCGTCGTAGGCCGAACGGGTGGTCGTCCCCAGGTTCGCGGGAAGCGGGCCCGGAGGTCCGATTCGTGTAGGTACCGTCCTGCGTCGTGCCTCGACGTTCCGTGAGCCGAATTCTGCTGAGCGCCTTTGGGTTGCTGGTGCTGTCAGGCTGCGCCGACGGGTCGGCAAGCGCTCCGATCGTCCTGCCGCAGCCAACCGCCTCCGTCGGCGTTCCCGGCACGCCGGCAGCCCTCGCCACGGGAGAATCGAAGGTCGCTGCGCCGGGAGGCGGCGGAGCGTCGTCGGTGCTGTCTGCTGACGACAGGAAAGTAGCGGAGCGCGCGGTCGAGAGGTGGTGGGCGATTGTCAACTCTGCTTCAAGTGGAGATGCCACGACTTCGGAACTGCGAAGTGTGTCCGCGCGGGGCTGCGCGTACTGTTCCGAGTTCGAGCACAAGATTGATGCCCTGCTCGCCTCGGGATCGCGCTCAGTTGGCGCAGCTTACAAGGTTCGGGAGCTGGTCACGGACAACGCTACTAACGAGGTCGCCGCGGTCAGTGTCGTTGTTGAGCCACAAGATGTAAGACTGGTCGACACCAACGGCCAGGTGGTGCGAACGATCAAGGGTGAAGGCAGCATTGAGTACGTCTTCTCCGTCGCCAGGAGCGGCGATTCTTGGCTCATCCAGGATGTACTGAACCTAGGCCCAGTGCGGTGAGATCTTCGCTGGTCGGGCCCATCCTTTTTGCTGCCATGTTGAGCACTGCCGCTCCCGCGGTGGCCATGCCAGGATGTGGCGACCTCTATAACGAATGCAGTGGAGGTCCGACTGTCGGCGGAGATCGCTATCGGTATGCTTGGGATGGCGAGACGTTGTCGCGCAGTCCAGACTTGCAAAGGGCGATCACAACGAACGCACGAAACGGCTTCATGTTCGAGACCGTCTTCGCCCCCGCTTGCAGCTCGATGACTCTGCCCGATGAGGATGGCAACATCGAGAGCGACCTCTGCGTGGGTGCAGGTATCAATCCGACGTGTCCCGCGGATGAGTTCGCCATGTTCGCGTATCGGCGCCTCGTTGGACCGCCACCCGCGGTCATAGACAATCCAGACCTCGCCGGATGGCAGGGGCTGGGTATTGTCTGCTTCGGCCCGTCCGAGACCTGGGACCTCGCCGACCTGACCGGGATCGCCCGTGAGTACCTCGAGGATCGCGTGACGCAGCCCGACGCCCGTGTCGAGCCCGCCGCGGGCGCACTGGTCAACCTGCCGGTCATCGTCCACACGGACGAGGCCGCGGAGGTGGGGTTCGACGTGACGCAGCCCTTCCCGGGGCGCTTGTCCGCGGTGCCCTCCTACGCGTGGTCCTTCAGCGACGGGACCGTGCTCGAGGGCGCAGGGCGGCCGTACGACGGCACGTCGCCCACGCAGCACCCGGAGCACTACCTCGCGCACACCTACGGCAGCGCCGGCGCGCAGGAGGTCGTGCTGGAGATGACGTGGACCGCGACCTTCGAGGTGGCCGGCTTCACGATCCCGCTCGAGGACATCGTGTTCACCGACGCCGCGGCGGTGCAGGTCCGGTCGGCTCGATCCGTGCTCGTCGACGGGCGCTGACCGGACCTGCCGCCGGGCGTCAGACCCGGCGCAGCACGGCCGTGACGCGCCCCAGCACCGTCGCCTCGTCGCCGAGGATGGGCTCGTACGCCGTGTTGTGCGGCAGCAGCCAGACGTGCCCGTCGCGGCGCTTGTAGGTCTTCACCGTGGCCTCGCCGTCGATCATGGCGGCCACGATGTCGCCGTTGTCGGCGACCGGCTGCTGGCGCACGACGACCCAGTCGCCGTCGCAGATCGCCGCGTCGACCATGGAGTCGCCGCGCACCTCGAGCAGGAACAGCGCGCCCTCGCCGACGAGCTGCTTGGGCAGCGGGAAGACGTCCTCGACGGCCTGCTCGGCCAGGATCGGGCCGCCGGCGGCGATGCGCCCGACGAGCGGCACGTACGAGGGGGAGGGGCGCTGGTCGCCCGAACCCGTCTCGTCGACCGCGGGGACCGCCGGGTCGAGCTGCTCCGGGGACACCACCTCGATGGCTCGCGGGCGGTTCGGGTCGCGGCGCAGGAACCCCTTGCGCTGCAACGTCGTCAGTTGGTGGCTCACCGACGAGGGGGAGGTCAGCCCGACCGCCTCGCCGATCTCCCGGACGCTCGGCGGGTAGCCCCGGCGGCGCACGCTGTCGCGGATGACCTCGAGGACCTTGCGCTGGCGCGCGGTCAGACCGTCGGCGGCGGTGGCCCGGTCGGGCATCTCCTGCACGACGTCCCGAGCAGCGCCGCCGGGCGCGTCCTGCCCGTGCGTGTCGGCGCCGGCGTCCTGCGCCGCGCCCGGCTGCTCGTCGCCCGCGCCGCCGCGCCCCGACCGCCGTTCGCCCACGTCGTCCTCCCAGAACTGTCAGACCTGCCCGGCACCGTGCTGCCTACCGGTCGGAAGGTAGCGGCTGCGGCGAGCAGGATCAAACACCTGTTCGAACGTGTCGTCGACAGTCCGACCGGGGAGTGGTACAACTCGTACAGCCGTTCGACGCACACCAGTTCGATCGCAGGAGGTCGGCATGCGCAGCACCCTGGTCGAGGAGACCGCAGCGCGCGAGGTCGCACGTCAGCGGCCGGCGGGTCGGCGGGGCGCCGGTGCGCCGCGCTGCGCGCCGGGGGAGGAGGGTCGCCGCCCCCGCGGCGCGGCGCCGCGACGGCTCGCCCCGGTGCCCGACCGGGCGACGGCCCGCTGGTCGACCGCGGACCTCGGCCCGCTGGTGCGCGGGTCGAGCGCGCTGGCGCCGCAGGCGCGGCCCGAGCCCGGGCTGCGCGTGCTGCCCGCCCCGGTCCTCCCGCGGGAGGAGGGTGCCCGGGAGTGCGCCGAGCTGGGCACGTCGGCGCTGTCGGCGCCGCTGCCGGCGCCCGACCTGCAGCCGGGTCGGCGTACAGCGCAGCCCTCGCCCCGGCGCGGCGCACGCCTGACCCGGCGCGGCCGGCTGGTGGTCACCACGCTGGTCTCGACGCTGGCCCTCGCCGTGGCCGTGACCGTCGCGGCGCTGCTCGCCGGTCCCGCTCCCTCCGCGGTGCCGCAGGGGGTCCCGGCGGCGGTGACCGTCGAGCCGGGCGACACGCTGTGGTCCCTGGCCGAGCGCGTCGCTCCCGACCGCGACCCCCGCGACCTGGTCGCGGAGATGCGTGCGCTCAACGACCTCGACGGTCTGCAGGTCGGCGACCAGGTGCTCGTCCCCGTCGCCGGCTGACGCCCAACGCGGGGGTCGCAGCCCGCCTCCGCCGGACGTGCGTCGTGCCTCGCTGCGCGTGGGCCCTCCGGTCCCGACGGGAAGAGCGGGGGCGAGCGCGGGGGGCGTCGTGCGCAGCACGTCCCGCTCGGGCGACCCCGCCAGTCCTTGTGGACGGTCCTCACCGACGGCCGCCGGTCCCGCCAGCCGTCCCTCTGGGCCGCGACACGCCGCTGCCGCCGCGACGCGCCGAGCGACTCCAGAGCGCCTTCGGTCGCCGACGCAGCCCTCCTCGTGACGGTGTTCCTGCGCACGACCTGGCCGTTCGCTCGCGTACCCCACGGGGGTACGCCCCGATGCGCTGCACGACACGCCCGCGCGAGGCGCAGCCCGCTTGCGTCGTCCGCTCGGCACGGCCTACGGTTCCCACATCTAGTAGTTACACGGCTGTAAGTCGTCCACAGGTTGTGGTCGAAGCCCACAGGTTCTCCCCAGTGCCACCCACAGCACCGTCCCCAGGGGCGGTCGGCGGGGCGGCTCGGGGGCCGGTCCGCGGGCCCGACCGCCCCACCCGGCGACGCAGTCGGCCAGCACCAGGAGGTGGGTCGTCGTGCACTGCCCGTTCTGCCGTCACACCGACAGCCGGGTCGTCGACAGCCGCACCTCCGACGACGGCTGCTCGATCCGCCGCCGGCGCTCCTGCCCCACGTGCGGCCGGCGATTCACGACCGTGGAGACCGCGAGCCTCACCGTGGTGAAGCGCTCCGGGGCTACCGAGCCGTTCAGCCGGGAGAAGGTGCTCGTCGGCGTCCGCAAGGCCTGCCAGGGCCGACCGGTCAGCGAGGACGCCCTCGCCGTGCTGTCCCAGCGCGTCGAGGAGGCGGTACGGGCGACCGGCTCGGCCGAGATCGACGCCCACGACGTCGGCCTGGCCATCCTCGGCCCGCTGCGCGAGCTCGACGAGGTGGCGTACCTGCGCTTCGCGTCGGTCTACCGCTCCTTCGAGTCCCTCGCGGACTTCGAGGCCGAGATCGCCCTGCTGCGTGCCGAGCACGAGCCGACCGGTCGCGAGCCCGAGGCGGCCGGCAGCGGCAGCGGCTGACGGCCCCCGCCCAGACCCTGCACGACCCTGCACGACCCTGCACGCCCGCACGGGCAGCGCACCACCGCACGACCCGCACGACCCGCACGACCCGCACTGCCAGCACCAGCTCGACACCAGCCGCCCACGGGGCGCGCCGACCGCCCCGCGCGGGAGTGCGCGCGCCGCGTGCCGGGTTGTACCAGGAGACGACGGAGGAAGCATGACGGAGACGTCCCACGACCGCCCGGTGGTCCGCCGCGGCAAGGCCGCGAGCGCGACCGGGGGCACCCGCGGCAAGGGCCTGACGATCCAGCGCATCTTCACCACGCCCGGGGTCCACCCCTACGACGAGGTGACGTGGGAGCGCCGCGACGTCGTGCAGACCAACTGGAAGACCGGCGACACGGTCTTCGAGCAGAAGGGCGTGGAGTTCCCCGACTCCTGGTCGGTCAACGCCTCCACGATCGTCACGACCAAGTACTTCCGCGGCGCCGTCGGCACCGAGCAGCGCGAGCGCAGCCTCAAGCAGCTCATCGACCGCGTGGTGCTGACCTACGCGCGCGCCGGCAAGCAGCACGGCTACTTCGCCACCGACGAGGACGCCGAGGTCTTCGAGCACGAGCTCACGTGGGCCCTGCTGCACCAGGTCTTCTCGTTCAACTCGCCGGTCTGGTTCAACGTCGGCACCTCGGCCCCGCAGCAGGTCAGCGCCTGCTTCATCCTCGCGGTCGACGACACCATGGACTCGATCCTGAACTGGTACCGCGAGGAGGGGCTCATCTTCAAGGGCGGCTCCGGCGCCGGCCTCAACCTCTCGCGGATCCGCTCGTCCAAGGAGCTGCTGTCCTCCGGCGGCACCGCCAGCGGCCCCGTCTCCTTCATGCGCGGTGCCGACGCCTCCGCCGGCACCATCAAGTCCGGCGGCGCCACGCGGCGCGCGGCCAAGATGGTTGTGCTCGACGTCGACCACCCCGACGTGGAGGAGTTCGTCGAGACCAAGATGCGCGAGGAGGAGAAGATCCGCGCGCTGCGCGACGCCGGGTTCGACATGGACCTCGGCGGGCGCGACATCACCTCGGTGCAGTACCAGAACGCCAACAACTCGGTCCGCGTCAGCGACGAGTTCATGCGCGCCGTCGAGCAGGACACCGACTTCGGCCTGCGCGCCCGCGGCACCGGCGAGGTCATCGAGACGATCCGCGCCAAGGAGCTGTTCCACAAGATCGCGCACGCGGCCTGGGCCTGCGCCGACCCCGGCATCCAGTACGACGACACCATCAACGACTGGCACACCAACCCCGAGACCGGGCGCATCACCGCGTCCAACCCGTGCTCGGAGTACATGTCGCTGGACAACTCGTCCTGCAACCTGGCCAGCCTCAACCTCATGAAGTTCCTGCGCGACGACGACACGTTCGACGCGCAGACCTTCGCGAAGGTCGTCGAGCTCGTCATCACCGCGATGGACATCTCCATCTGCTTCGCGGACTTCCCGACCGAGTCGATCGGGGACACCACGCGCAAGTACCGCCAGCTCGGCATCGGGTACGCCAACCTGGGCGCGCTGCTCATGGCCACCGGGCACGGCTACGACTCCGAGGGCGGCCGCGCGCTCGCCGCGTCCATCACGAGCCTCATGACGGGCACCGCGTACCGGCGCTCCGCCGAGCTCGCCGGCGTCGTCGGCGCCTACGAGGGCTACGCGCGCAACCAGCAGGCCCACAAGCGGGTCATGCGCAAGCACGCCGCCGCCAACGACGCGGTGCGCACGCTGCACGCCATGGACAAGGACGTGCACGCCCTGGCCACCAAGGCCTGGGAGGACTGCCTGTCCATCGGCGACGCGAACGGCTGGCGCAACGCGCAGGCCAGCGTCCTCGCCCCCACCGGCACCATCGGCTTCATGATGGACTGCGACACGACCGGCATCGAGCCGGACTTCTCGCTGGTCAAGTTCAAGAAGCTCGTCGGCGGCGGCTCCATGCAGATCGTCAACCAGACGATCCCGCGGGCGCTGCGCCGCTTCGGCTACGCCGAGGAGACCGTCGAGGCCATCGTCGAGTACATCGCCGAGCACGGCCACGTCGTGGACGCCCCCGGCCTGCGCCCGGAGCACTACGAGGTGTTCGACTGCGCCATGGGCGAGCGGGCCATCGCCCCCATGGGCCACGTGCGCATGATGGCCGCCTGCCAGCCGTTCCTGTCCGGCGCCATCAGCAAGACCGTCAACATGCCGGAGTCGGCGACGGTCGAGGACATCGAGGACGTCTACTTCCAGTCCTGGAAGCTCGGCCTCAAGGCGCTGGCGATCTACCGCGACAACTGCAAGGTCGGCCAGCCGCTGTCCGACGGCAAGGCCAAGAGCGCGGACAAGGAGGAGACGGTCCAGGCCCCCGAGCCGGTCGTCGAGTACCGCCCCGTCCGCAAGCGCCTGCCGAAGTCGCGCCCGTCGCGCACGACCTCGTTCACCGTCGGCGGCGCCGAGGGCTACATGACGGCCGGGTCCTACCCGGACGACGGCCTCGGTGAGGTCTTCCTCAAGCTCGGCAAGCAGGGCTCCACGCTCGCCGGCGTCATGGACGCCTTCTCGATCGCCGTGTCCATCGGCCTGCAGTACGGCGTGCCGCTCGAGACGTACGTCCAGAAGTTCACGAACCTGCGCTTCGAGCCGGCCGGTCTCACCGACGACCCGGACGTGCGCATGGCGCAGTCGATGATGGACTACATCTTCCGCCGGCTCGCCCTGGACTACCTGCCGTTCGAGACCCGCTCCGCGATGGGGATCCACTCCGCCGAGGAGCGCGCCCGCCAGCTCGACACCGGCTCGTACGAGCCCGTCGAGGACGAGACCGCCGACGTGGAGTCCCTGCAGCAGCAGGCGGCCCCCACCGGTCAGCAGCAGCCCGCTCCGGCGGCTCCGGCCCCGGCGGCGCCGGCGGTCGCGGCGCCCGCGCCGCGCGAGGTGCACTCCTCGGCCGAGCTGTACGAGGCCCAGCAGGGCCGCACCGCCGACGCGCCGCTGTGCTTCAGCTGCGGCATCAAGATGCGCCCGGCCGGCTCCTGCTACGTCTGCGAGGGCTGCGGCAGCACCAGCGGCTGCAGCTGACGCGGGGTCGCGGCGGGAGGTAGCAGGCGAGCAGGCGCGCCGCACGCGAGCGAATACGGCACGACCCGCGGGGGCGGCAC